>NZ_JAIQLH010000147.1 GCF_020037025.1 Streptomyces huiliensis
AACTCTCCGTGAATGTGTACCGGGCTGTGTTTAATTAAAAACTGCCGGTGAACACTCGCGTTGAGCGGAACGATCGAGCGGAATAAGCTCGATCGTTCACAGCGTCCTCGCTGTGTTTTTCAAAGGAACCTCATCCAGGACCAAGTGGTCCGTGGACGGGGTTGTTTTATAGTCTGGCGTTGACTTTTGGCACGCTGTTGAGTTCTCAAGGAACGGACGCTTCCTTTGTACTCACCCGAGAGACTCTCTCAGGCTTTCCTCCGGGCGCTTCCCTTCGGTGTTTCCAACCTTACCAGATCCGTTTTCCGTTCCGTTTCCGGTTCGGATTCCGTTTCCGGCCCCCTGTTGGAGCGGGGTTTCGCCTTCTCGCTTTCGCTTTCCGGCTTGTCCGACTTTATCAGATGCGATTCGGTCGGATTCTCCATCCGCCTGCCGGTACCCCCTCACGCCGAAGCGTTTCTGGGTTCCCGTCGCGGTGGAGCCGTAAACGTACTGGACGGCCGCGCCCGGATGCAAATCGAGGCGGGCGCGGCCGTCCGTGCGGCTGACGGGACGTCAACCGGTGACCGTCAGGGCCGTCAGACCTCGACGACCACGGGCAGGATCATCGGGCGCCGGCGGTACTGGTCCGAGACCCAGCGGCCCACCGCGCGGCGGATCAGCTGCTGGAGCTGGTGCGGCTCGGCGATGCCGTCCGCGGCCGCCTTGGCGATGGACTCCTCGACCTTCGGCACCACGGCGTTGAACGACGCGTCGTCGATGCCGGAGCCGCGGGCCTGGATCTGCGGGCCGCTGACGACCTTGCCGGTCGTGGAGTCGACGACCACGAAGACCGAGATGATGCCCTCGTCGCCCAGGATGCGGCGGTCCTTCAGGGACGACTCCGTGACGTCGCCGACCGAGAGGCCGTCCACGTACACGTAGCCGGCCTGGACCTTGCCGACGATCCGGGCCGCGCCGTCGATCAGGTCGACGACCACGCCGTCCTCGGCGATCACGATGTGGTTCTTCGGCACACCGGTGAGGGCGCCCAGCTCGGCGTTGGCGCGCAGGTGGCGCCACTCGCCGTGCACCGGCATCAGGTTCTTCGGCTTGCAGATGTTGTAGAAGTACAGCAGCTCGCCCGCCGAGGCGTGACCGGAGACGTGGACCTTGGCGTTGCCCTTGTGGACCACGTTCGCGCCCCACCGGGTCAGGCCGTTGATCACGCGGTAGACCGCGTTCTCGTTGCCCGGGATGAGGGACGAGGCCAGGATGACGGTGTCGCCCTGGACGATCCGGATCTGGTGGTCGCGGTTGGCCATCCGGGACAGCGCGGCCATCGGCTCGCCCTGGGAGCCCGTGCAGACCAGCACGACCTCCTCGTCCGGGAGGTCGTCCAGCGCCTTGACGTCGACGACCAGGCCGGCCGGGACGCGCAGGTAGCCCAGGTCACGGGCGATGCCCATGTTGCGGACCATCGAGCGGCCGACGAAGGCCACCCGGCGGCCGTACTCGTGCGCGGCGTCCAGGATCTGCTGGATCCGGTGCACGTGGCTGGCGAAGCTGGCGACGATGATGCGCTTCTGGGCGCCGGCGAAGACCGTCCGCAGCACGTTGGAGATGTCACGCTCCGGCGGGACGAAGCCGGGGACCTCGGCGTTGGTGGAGTCCACCAGCAGCAGGTCGATGCCCTCCTCGCCGAGCCGCGCGAACGCGGGCAGGTCGGTGAGGCGGCGGTCCAGCGGAAGCTGGTCCATCTTGAAGTCGCCGGTGTGCACCACCATGCCCGCGGGGGTGCGGATGGCGACCGCCAGGGCGTCCGGGATGGAGTGGTTGACCGCCACGAACTCGAGGTCGAACGGGCCGATGGCCTCGCGGTGGCCTTCGACGACCTCAAGGGTGTACGGGCGGATGCGGTGCTCCTGGAGCTTCGCCTCGATCAGCGCGAGGGTCAGCTTCGAGCCGATCAGCGGGATGTCCGGCTTCTCGCGGAGCAGGTAGGGGACACCGCCGATGTGGTCCTCGTGGCCGTGCGTGAGCACGATGCCGACGATGTCGTCCAGGCGGTCCCGGATGGACGTGAAGTCCGGCAGGATCAGGTCGACTCCGGGCTGCTCCTCCTCGGGGAAGAGCACTCCGCAGTCGACGATCAGCAGACGGCCGTCGTACTCGAAGACCGTCATGTTGCGGCCGATCTCGCCGAGACCGCCGAGGGGCGTGACGCGCAGGCCGCCCTCGGGGAGCTTCGGCGGGGGACCGAGTTCAGGGTGCGGGTGACTCAAAAGACTCTCCTCACCACGCACGCCACATGTCCCGGGGACACATGGCGCGCGTGACACTTCGTGCACTTGCAGTTGGATGGTTACCGCTATTCGGTTGTGAAGTCTGTGTGCGGCCCGTCGCGCGGTGGCGCGGACGTCGGCACGCCCCTGCTAGAGCTGTACCCCGCCGGCCGCCAGATCGCGCTTGAGCGTTTCGGTCTGCTCGGGCCCGAGTTCGACCAGCGGCAGTCGCAGCGGTCCGGCCGGCAGGCCCTGGAGGGCCAGCGCCCGCTTGGTGGTGATCACGCCCTGGGCCCGGAAGACGCCGGTGAAGACCGGCAGCAGCCGCTGGTGGATCGCCGTCGCCTTGCTGACGTCCCCGGCGAGGTGCGCCTCCAGCAGGGCGCGCAGCTCGGGAGCGACGAGGTGACCGACCACGGAGACGAAGCCGACGGCGCCCACGGACAGGAGCGGCAGGTTCAGCATGTCGTCGCCGGAGTACCAGGCCAGGCCGCTGCGGCTGAGGGCCCAGCTGGCGGCGCCGAGGTCGCCCTTGGCGTCCTTGTTGGCGACGATCCGGGGGTGCTCTGCGAGCCGGACCATCGTCTCGGTCTCGATCGCGGTACCGCTGCGGCCCGGGATGTCGTAGAGCATCACCGGGAGCTCGGTGGCGTCCGCGACCGTCGTGAAGTGACGGTACAGGCCCTCCTGAGGGGGCTTGTTGTAGTACGGCGTCACGGCCAGCAGGCCGTGGGCCCCCGCCCGCTCGGCGGCGCGGGCCAGCTCGACGCTGTGGTGGGTGTCGTTGGTGCCGGCTCCGGCCACGACGTGCGCCCGGTCGCCGACGGCCTCCACGACCGCCCGTACGAGCTGTGCTTTCTCCGCGTCGCTGGTGGTGGGCGACTCGCCGGTGGTGCCGTTGACGACGAGGCCGTCGTTGCCGGCGTCGACCAGGTGGGCGGCGAGCCGCTGCGCGCCGTCGAGGTCGAGGGCGCCGTCGGAGGTGAAGGGGGTGACCATCGCGGTCAGGACACGTCCGAAGGGCGTCTGCGGTGTGGAGATCGGAGCCATAAGGGCCACGCTACTCGTTGCTCACCGTGAGGTACTCCCTCGGGGAGTGTGCAATGGATCCCGGCACTGCCTGCTCGGGGGTTCAAACAGTGCCGGGTCCGTTTATTCAGCCTAAATGAAGAGGGCGAAAGGTCGCAATCCGGACAACCCACCCCAGGAGTGCCCGCACCTCCTCCGGGTGCCCGGGTTACGGAGCGACACGGCCGTTCTTGTTGAACGCGGCGTGGGTGATCGGCATCAGCCGCGCCCACTCCGCCTCCATCTTCTCGCCCACCATCTCGATCTCCCGCTGCGGGAAGGACGGCACCTTGGCCAGCTCGTGCTGGGTGCGCAGGCCGAGGAAGTGCATCAGCGAGCGGGCGTTGCAGGTGGCGTACATGGACGAGAAGAGACCCACCGGGAGGACCGAGCGGGCCACCTCGCGGGCGACACCGGCCGCCAGCATCTCCTGGTACGCCTCGTAGGCGTCCCGGTACGCCTTCTCCATCGCCCGGGAGGTCAGCGCGTGCTGCTCCTCGGTGCCCTCGACGAAGACGTACTTGCCCGGGCGGCCCTCCTGGACCAGCTTGCGGTCCGCGGCGGGGACGTAGAAGACCGGCTCGAGCTCCCGGTAGCGGCCGGACTCCTCGTTGTACGACCAACCCACCCGGTGCCGCATGAACTCGCGGAAGACGAAGATCGGGGCGCTGATGAAGAAGGTCATCGAGTTGTGCTCGAAGGGGCTGCCGTGGCGGTCCCGCATCAGGTAGTTGATGAGCCCCTTGGACCGCTCCGGATCCTTGGTGATCTCTTCGAGGGACTGCTCACCCGCCGTGGAGACGCGGGCCGCCCACAGGACGTCGGTGTCGGCGGCGCTGTGCTTGACCAGCTCGACGGTCACGTCGCCGCGGAACGTCGGCTGCTCGCTCTTCGCGTCCTCGGTGGTGCTCTCGGTCACCAGGGGTCCTTCCAGTCGCATTTGCTAGGGCGCGCCCAGCCTAAGGGCCGCCACTGACAACGGGCCTCGCGCGGCGCCGAGCACGGCGCCTGACGTGCCCACCAGGCCGCCGCGGTTGAGATTTTTCACAGCCGTCACAGAAATCGGGCACCAAATGGGGCATCCGAGCGTCTGTAAGGGTGACAGCCACTTCGAGGTTCCCTAGGAGAGCCCAACATGTTCCGCCGGCGAGAGCCCGTACCGTTCGCCTTCGTCGCCGAAGCCGAGCGGTATCGCAGCAACATCACGCCGCCCCCGCAGCGCGCCAGTCGCTCGCAGATCGTCGGGCGGGTGCTGATGGGGCTGACGGTCACCGCCGGGCTGGTCGGAGCGCTTCTGTTCGGCCTGCCCGCGATGGACACCAGCCCGCAGAACACGCACCACTCGCAGAACTCGCAGGCGTCCACCCGCTGAGGGTGGTTCACCCGGAAAAGGGCCCGGTCGGCAGCGACCGGGCCCTTTTCCGTACCCCGGGAGGAGCTCAGTGCGCCGCGCGCGCCGGCTTCCCGTCGTGCAGCGCGATCGCCCGCTGCATGGCCTTGCGGGCCCGCGGGGTGTCCCGCGCGTCGTGGTAGGCCACGGCGAGCCGGAACCAGCTGCGCCAGTCCTCCGGCGCGGCCTCCGTCTCGGCCCGGCGGCGGGCGAAAACGGCGTCGGCCGAGTCCCGGTCCACCCGGCCGCTGGGGGTCCGCTCCAGCTCGTCGACGGGGAGCCCGCCCTCGGCCTCCAGCTCGCGCGCCAGCCGGTTGGCGTCCCGCGCGAACTTGGTGGTCTGGTAGAGGAACCAGGCGCCGATGAACGGCAGGACCAGGACGGCGACGCCGAAGGCGACCGTGATCGCCGTGCCCTGTTCGATGAGCATGACGCCGCGGCTGCCGACCAGGACGAAGTAGACGACCAGGACGGCGGCCAGCCCGAAGTAGACGATCTTCGCACGCATCGTCGATCAGCCCAGGTCCAGGAAGTGTTCGAGGCCGAAGGTCAGCCCCGGAGCCGCCGGCACCCGGCGGGCGCCCAGCAGGATGCCCGGCATGAAGCAGCTGTGGTGCAGCGAGTCGTGCCGGATGGTGAGCGTCTCGCCGGTGTCGCCGAGCAGCACCTCCTGGTGGGCCAGCAGGCCGCGCAGCCGGACGGAGTGCACGGGCACCCCGTCGACGTCCGCGCCGCGGGCGCCGTCCAGGGCCGTCGTGGTGGCGTCGGGCTGCGGGGCGCAGCCGGCCTCGCGCCGCGCGGCGGCGATCAGCTGCGCGGTGCGGGTGGCGGTGCCGGAGGGGGCGTCCGCCTTGTTCGGGTGGTGCAGCTCGACGACCTCGACCGATTCGAAGAACCGGGCGGCCTGCTGGGCGAAGGCCATGGTCAGGACGGCGCCGATGGAGAAGTTCGGCGCGATGAGCACGCCGGTCGACGGGGAGGCGTCGAGCCAGGAGCGCAGCCGGGCGAGGCGGTCCTCGGTCCAGCCGGTGGTGCCGACGACGGCGTGGATGCCGTTGCGGACGCAGAACTCCAGGTTGTCCATGACGGAGTCGGGGTGCGTCAGCTCGACGGCGACCTGGGCGCCGGCGGCGGTCAGGGCCTCCAGGTCGTCGCCCCGGCCCAGCGCGGCCACCAGCTCCATGTCGTCGGCGGCCTCGACGGCCCGGACGGCCTCGGAGCCGATGCGGCCCTTGGCGCCGATGACCGCCACGCGCAGCTTGCTCATCGTTCCTGCTTCCTTCAGCGGTGACTTTCGGACTTCAGCGGTTCGGACTTCGCCGGTGCGGCTATGAGACGGCCTCGTGCAGGCGTGCCGCCTGCTTGTCCTTCAGCGGGCCGATCACGGACAGCGAGGGGCGCTGCCCGAGCACGTCGCGGGCGACCGCGCGGACCTCGTCCGGGGTGACGGCCGCGATGCGGGCCAGCATGTCGTCGACCGACATCTGCTCGCCCCAGCACAGCTCGCTCTTGCCGATGCGGTTCATCAGCGCGCCGGTGTCCTCCAGGCCGAGGACCGTGGAGCCGGAGAGCTGGCCGATCGCGCGGCCGATCTCCTCGTCGGAAAGGCCCTCGGAGGCGACCAGGTCGAGCTGGTCGCGGCAGATCCGCAGCACGTCGTGGACCTGGCTGGGCCGGCAGCCGGCGTAGACGCCGAAGAGGCCGCAGTCGGCGAAGCCGGAGGTGTACGAGTACACCGAGTAGGCGAGGCCGCGCTTCTCCCGGACCTCCTGGAAGAGGCGGGAGCTCATGCCGCCGCCGAGCGCCGTGTTGAGCACGCCGAGCGCCCAGCGGCGCTCGTCGGTGCGGGCCAGGCCGGGCATGCCGAGGACGACGTGCGCCTGCTCGGTCTTGCGGTTCAGCACCTCCACGCGGCCGGCGGTGCGGATGGTCCGCGAGCCGGAGCGGGGGTCGACGGGCACGGCGTCCGTGCGGGACAGCGCGCCGGCCCGGTCGAACGCGGCGCGGACCTGGCGGACGACCTTGGCGTGGTCGACGTTGCCGGCGGCGGCGACGACGAGGCGGGTCGGGTCGTAGTGCTTCTTGTAGAAGCGGGCGATCTGGTCGCGGCCGAGCGCGTTGATCGTGTCGACGGTGCCGAGGACCGGGCGGCCGAGGGGGGTGTCGCCCAGCATGGTGTGCGCGAACAGGTCGTGCACGCAGTCGCCGGGGTCGTCCTCGGTCATGGCGATCTCTTCGAGGATCACCCCGCGCTCGGCGTCCACGTCCGCGGCGTCGATCAGGGACCCGGTGAGCATGTCGCAGACGACGTCGATGGCCAGCGGCAGGTCGGTGTCGAGGACACGCGCGTAGTAGCACGTGTACTCCTTGGCCGTGAAGGCGTTCATCTCGCCGCCCACCGCGTCGATCGCGGCGGAGATGTCGAGCGCGCTGCGCTTGGCCGTGCCCTTGAAGAGCAGGTGCTCCAGGTAGTGGGTGGCGCCGTTGAGCGTCGGGGTCTCGTCGCGGGAGCCGACGTTGGCCCAGATGCCGAAGGTGGCGGAGCGGACGGACGGCAGGGTCTCGGTGACGACGCGGAGGCCGCCGGGGAGGGTGGTCCTGCGGACCGTACCGATGCCGTTCTCGCCCTTGAGAAGCGTTTGGGTACGGGCGACGGCCCGCCCCTCCGAGGAGGTGCGGGCCGTCTTCCGTGTACTACGGGACGTCACTTGGCGGACTCGTCCTTGGTCTCGGCGGTGTCGTCGTTCTCACCCTCGATCACGGGGACCAGGGAGAGCTTGCCGCGCTGGTCGATCTCGGCGATCTCGACCTGGACCTTGGCGCCGACCCCGAGCACGTCCTCGACGTTCTCCACGCGCTTGCCGCCGGCGAGCTTGCGGATCTGCGAGATGTGCAGCAGGCCGTCCTTGCCGGGCATGAGGGAGACGAAGGCACCGAAGGTGGTGGTCTTGACGACCGTGCCCAGGTACCGCTCGCCGACCTCCGGCATGGTCGGGTTGGCGATCGCGTTGATCGTGGCGCGGGCGGCCTCGGCCTGCGAGCCGACCTGGGCACCGATGTAGATGGTGCCGTCGTCCTCGATGGTGATCTCGGCGCCGGTGTCCTCCTGGATCTGGTTGATCATCTTGCCCTTGGGGCCGATGACCTCACCGATCTTGTCCACCGGGATCTTGACGGTGATGATCCGCGGGGCGTTGGGGGACATCTCGTCCGGCGTGTCGATGGCTTCCATCATCACGTCGAGGATGTGCAGACGGGCGTCGCGGGCCTGCTTGAGGGCCGCGGCCAGGACGGAGGCCGGGATGCCGTCCAGCTTGGTGTCCAGCTGGAGGGCGGTCACGAACTCCTTGGTGCCGGCGACCTTGAAGTCCATGTCGCCGAAGGCGTCCTCCGCACCGAGGATGTCGGTGAGGGTGACGTAGTGGGTCTCGCCGTCGATCTCCTGGGAGATCAGGCCCATGGCGATGCCGGCGACGGGGGCCTTGAGGGGCACACCGGCGTTCAGCAGCGACATGGTGGAGGCGCAGACCGAGCCCATGGAGGTCGAGCCGTTGGACCCGAGGGCCTCGGAGACCTGGCGGATCGCGTAGGGGAACTCCTCGCGGGTCGGCAGGACCGGCACGATCGCGCGCTCGGCGAGCGCGCCGTGGCCGATCTCGCGGCGCTTGGGCGAACCCACGCGGCCGGTCTCACCGACGGAGTACGGCGGGAAGTTGTAGTTGTGCATGTAGCGCTTGCGCGTCACCGGCGAGAGGGTGTCGAGCTGCTGCTCCATGCGGAGCATGTTCAGCGTGGTGACGCCCAGGATCTGGGTCTCGCCGCGCTCGAACAGCGCCGAGCCGTGCACGCGCGGAATGGCCTCGACCTCGGCGGCCAGGGTGCGGATGTCGGTGACACCGCGGCCGTCGATGCGCTTCTTCTCCTTGATCACGCGCTCGCGGACCAGCTGCTTGGTCAGCGAGCGGTACGCGGCGGAGATCTCCTTCTCGCGGCCCTCGAACTCCGGGAGGAGCTTCTCGGCGGCCAGCGCCTTGACGCGGTCCAGCTCGGCCTCGCGGTCCTGCTTGCCGGCGATGGTGAGCGCCTGGGCGAGCTCGGGGCGGACGGCGGCGGTGAGCGCCTCGAAGACGTCGTCCTGGTAGTCCAGGAAGACCGGGAACTCGCCGGTCGGCTTGGCGGCCTTCGCGGCGAGGTCGGCCTGGGCCTTGCAGAGCACCTTGATGAAGGGCTTCGCGGCGTCCAGACCGGCGGCGACGAGCTCCTCGGTGGGGGCCTCGGCGCCGCCCGCGACCAGCTGGATGGTCTTCTCGGTGGCCTCGGCCTCGACCATCATGATCGCGACGTCGCCGTCCTCCAGGGCGCGGCCCGCGACGACCATGTCGAAGACGGCGTCCTCGAGCTCGGTGTGCGTCGGGAAGGCCACCCACTGGCCGTTGATCAGCGCGACGCGGACGCCGCCGATCGGGCCGGAGAAGGGCAGGCCGGCCAGCTGCGTGGACGCGGAGGCGGCGTTGATCGCCACGACGTCGTACAGGTGGTCGGGGTTGAGCGCCATGATCGTGGCGACGACCTGGATCTCGTTGCGCAGGCCCTTCTTGAAGGAGGGGCGCAGCGGGCGGTCGATCAGGCGGCAGGTGAGGATCGCGTCCTCGGAGGGCCGGCCCTCACGGCGGAAGAAGCTGCCGGGGATCTTGCCGGCGGCGTACATCCGCTCCTCGACGTCCACCGTGAGCGGGAAGAAGTCGAGCTGGTCCTTGGGCTGCTTGGACGCGGTGGTGGCCGACAGCACCATGGTGTCGTCGTCCAGGTACGCGACGGCGGAGCCGGCGGCCTGCTTGGCCAGGCGGCCCGTCTCGAAGCGGATGGTGCGGGTGCCGAAGGCGCCGTTGTCGATGACGGCCTCGGCGTAGTGGGTCTCGTTCTCCACCAGGGATATCTCCTCGTCGGATCCATGTGCCGTCCGCGCCCGTGTGGCGGGACGGTGGTGGAGGGCGCGCTGTGCTCTGTGCGGGCCGGTCTTCGATCGAAGCACCCGGAATTCCCCGTTCCGGGGGCCACTACCGAGGACCGGCGGAGAGTCCGCGCTCCTCCTGACATGCGTCGTGTTCGTTATGCCGTGCGTTGTGCCGTTGTGGGACCAGAGTACAAAGCTTCCGTGTCCCACGAGATACGCAAAGGGAGCGGCCCCCCGAAGTGGGAACCGCTCCCTCGCTCACGTCTTACTTGGCGCCGGCGGCACCGCGGCGGATGCCGAGGCGCTCGACCAGGGCGCGGAAGCGCGTGATGTCCTTCTTCGCCAGGTACTGCAGCAGGCGGCGACGCTGGCCGACCAGCAGCAGCAGACCACGGCGGGAGTGGTGGTCGTGCTTGTGCGTCTTGAGGTGCTCGGTCAGGTCCGAGATGCGACGGGTCAGCATCGCGACCTGGACCTCGGGGGAGCCGGTGTCGCCCTCCTTGGTGGCGAACTCGGACATGATCTGCTTCTTCGTAGCGGCGTCGAGCGACACGCGATACTCCTTATGAGTCTCGTTTGGCCACCGAGTGCCTCTGGTCTTGATCTCAGAGGAGCTTCCGTTACTCGGGAGGCGGGGTCCGCTGGGCGCTGTCCCCAGACGCCGAGGGCGGTCCGGGGGCGCGTACACATACGGCCGTCACACAGCGTACCAGCAGCCTCGGGCGGGGTGTCACCCGCTGGTCATGCTCCGGGCCGCGGAGTACACGTCGAGCACCGCGAGGCACAGCGGCACCAGGGCGAGCAGGAAGGCGCTCTCGGCGAGGTCGGAGAGGCGGCCCCAGAACGGGGAGAGCCCCTTCTTGGGGACGATCAGGGCGATGCCGACGATCAGCGCGGCTCCGGCGGCGACGGCCGCCGCCAGCCACACGGTGTGCACGTCGAGGGGGCCGCGGTCGCCCTCCAGGAGCATCTTGCGGACGGCCTCGCCGGGCGGGTTCAGGGCCAGGCCGAGGACCAGCAGGCCGAGGCCCGCGAGGCCGGCCGTGAGGACGGCCGCGACCTGGGCGGTGTAGCGGAAGAGGCGGGCCCGCAGCAGCATGGCGGCGCCGGTGGCCAGGGCCAGCAGCTGTCCCCATATGTCGTGGGCGAAGCCGAGGACGGCGCAGGCGCCGACGACGACGGCCGCGCTGCCGCCGACCAGGCCGAGCAGCATCTCGTGTCCCCGGCGGGCCTGCGCGGCGACGCGATCGGCGTCGACGGGTTCGCCCGTGGGGGTGCCGGGCTCGCGGTCCGGGTCACCGGCCGCGGCCGAGCGCGGGGCGGCGTAGCCGATGGGCAGCCGGGCGACGCGGGCGGAGAGCCCGGGCAGGAAGGCGAGGGCGCCGATCGCGACGACGGCGCAGACGGCGGCGGTGTCGGTGGGGCTCGCGCCGGCCAGGATCGCGCAGAAGGTGGCGAGGGTGCCGACGGCCGAGGCGAAGACGGCCGCGACGAAGGGGGCGTCCCCGCTGGGCATGACCGCGGCGAGCACCACGGAGGCGACGAGCACGGTGACGCAGCCGAGCAGGAACTGCAGGCGGCCGACCCCCTCGCCGTCCCGCAGGGCGATCAGCCCGGAACCGGCGATCATCAGGTGCGGCAGGGCGGACAGGCCCATGGCGACGGCCGAGGCCCGGTCGTCGTAGATCCGGGCGCGGACGCCGGACAGGGCCGTCAGCAGGATGCCGACGGAGGCGGCGATGATGCCGGGCAGGCTGTGCATGTCGTGCCGCGCGGGGTCGGCGAACCAGAGCACGAAACCCAGCAGGACCAGCAGCAGCGAGCCGCCGACCAGGCCGGAGGCGCGCAGCAGCCGCTCGTTCCACAGGGTGCGGTCGCGGGTGACGGCCGCGGCGACCGCGTCGGCGACGTCGTCGTAGACGGCGGGCGGCAGCGACTCGGTGAACGGACGCAGTCGGAGGAGCGCGCCGTCGAGCACGCGCTGGGCGCCGAGCGAACGCGCCGGTTCGAGCACGGTGCCGTCGGTGCCCACCAGGTGGTAGCCGGGCGGGCTGGTCCCCTCGGCGGTGTGCCCGGTGAGCCGGAGGATCTCGGGGAGGAGATCGGCGACGGCGACGTCGTCGGGGAGGGCGACGTCGATCCGGCTGTCGGGCGCGACGACCGTCACTCGGCTGTAACCGGTCGTTGTGGTCGAACTCACCTTGGAGGGCCCCCTCGTTGCCTGCTGTTCCACCCGCCGGTCCCGCGGTCTCTCCCGCCGGTGGTCCCGCGTGTTGACGGGCCGACACCATACCGGGGGCCACCGCTGTGTTATGCACGTAGGATCATCGTCGCGCCGGGACAGGCCACCACCAGGGGGCTCCGGCCGCCGGGGGAGGCACAGGCCACCACCAGGGGGGCGCCGGTCGCAACCGCCCAGCCCGTACGCGAGGGATTGATACGCCGGTGAGTCAGATCGTCGTCAAACGTCCGCCCCGGGCCGTGCCGCCCGAGCCCGACGCGGACGAGCTCCAGCTCGAATCGCCTCCCGAACTGCCCCGCGGGCAGCAGGAGGGCATGGCGATGCAGCTGCTGCCCATGCTCGGCATGGGCTCGTCGGTCGTCTTCTTCTTCATGCCCGGCACCCAGCCGTTCATGAAGATCATGGGCGTGATGATGCTGCTGTCGACGGTCGCGATGGCCATCGCGCAGGTCGTCCGCTACCGCAAGGGCTCGCAGGGCGCGGCCGTCGACGGCCGGCGCGACTACCTCAAGTACCTGGCGCAGACCCGGCGGAAGGTGCGGCGCACGGCGCGGGCGCAGCGGGACGCGCAGTTCTACCTGCACCCCGGCCCGGAGCAGCTGTGGGCGCTGGTCGCCGAGCGGAGCCGGCTGTGGGAGCGGCGCGTCTCCGACAAGGACTTCGGGCAGGTGCGGATCGGGCTCGGTCCGCAGCAGTTGTGGACGCCGCTGGTGGCGCCGACCACGGCGCCGGTGGACGAGCTGGAGCCACTGTCGGCCGGTGCCATGCAGCAGTTCCTGGCGACGCACGGCTCGCTGGACGGGCTGCCGGTGGCGGTGTCGATGCGCGCCTTCTACCACGTGGTCGTCACCGGCGAGGCGGACGCCGTGCGGGGCGCGGCGCGTTCGATGGTGGCGGGTCTGGCCGCCCTGCACTCCCCCGACGACCTGGTGATCGCGGTGGTCGCGGACGGCGAGGCGGCGCCGGAGTGGGACTGGACCAAGTGGCTGCCGCACACCCAGGCGCCCGGCACGGCCGACGGCGCGGGCACGAAGCGGCTGTTCAGCGACCATCTGCCGGAGGTGGAGGAGCTGCTGGGCAAGCGGCTGGAGGGGCGCAGCCGGTTCAGCCGGGACGCCCAGCCGCTGCTGGACCAGCCGCACGTCGTGGTGGTGCTGGACGGCGGCGCGGTGCCGCCGGAGTCGCTGCTCGCCTCGCCCGAGGGGCTGCAGGGCGTCACCGTGCTGGAGATCGCGCCGGGCGAGGAGGACGAGCCGCGCGGCGGGCTGTGCGTCACCGTCCGGCCGGGCGCGCTGCGCCTGGAGTCGGCGACCGCCGTCTACCAGGGCGTCCCCGACGACCTGCCGGTGCCGGTCGCGGAGGCGCTCGCCCGGCAGATGGCCCCGCTGTGCCTGGGCGCCGCGGGGGACGACGAGGAACCGCTGCTGGCCAACCTGGAGTTCACCGACCTCCTGGGGCTGGGTGACGCCGCCTCCGTGGACACGGCCACGACGTGGCGGCCGCGCTCGCGGGCCGACCGGCTGCGGGTGCCGATCGGTGTCGGCGAGGACGGCGCGCCCGTCATGCTCGACCTCAAGGAGGCGGCCGAGGACGGCATGGGCCCGCACGGCCTGTGCGTCGGAGCCACCGGTTCCGGCAAGTCCGAACTGCTGCGGACGCTGGTCCTGGGCCTGGCGGTCACCCACTCGTCCGAGAACCTGAACTTCGTCCTCGCCGACTTCAAGGGCGGCGCGACGTTCTCCGGCATGTCCGAGATGCCGCACGTCGCGGCCGTCATCACCAACCTCGCCGACGACCTCACGCTCGTCGACCGCATGCGCGACTCGATCACCGGCGAGCTCCAGCGCCGCCAGGAGCTGCTGCGCGCCGCGGGCAACTACGCCAACCTCAACGACTACGAGAAGGCGCGGGCCGCGGGGGCGCCGCTGGAGCCGCTGGCCTCGCTGGTGCTGGTCATCGACGAGTTCAGCGAACTGCTGAGCGCCAAGCCCGACTTCATCGACATGTTCATCCAGATCGGCCGCATCGGCCGGTCCCTGGGCGTGCACCTGCTGCTTGCCTCGCAGCGGCTGGAGGAGGGCCGGCTGCGCGGTCTGGACACCTATCTGTCGTACCGGATCGGCCTGCGGACGTTCTCCGCGGCCGAGTCCCGGACCGCGCTGGGCGTGCCGGACGCGTACCACCTGCCGTCCGTCCCCGGCTCCGGCTACCTGAAGTTCGGCACCGACGAGATGACACGGTTCAAGGCCGCCTACGTGTCGGGCACCTACCGCGACGGCAGCGGCACCCTGACCCGTACCGGCCCGTTGCCCGCCGACCGCCGGCCGGTCCTCTTCACCGCGGCGCCGGTGCCGGTCCGTTACCAGGCGCCGGACCCGGACTTCAGCTACGCCCCGGCGCGGCCGGACGACGACGCGCTCGCCGACACCGTCCTCGACGTCATCGTCCGGCGGCTGGAGGGGCAGGGCCCGGGCGCCCACCAGGTGTGGCTGCCGCCGCTCAACAAGGCGCCCTCCATGGACCAGCTGCTCCCCCGCCTGACGGCCACTCCGGAGCGCGGTCTGCACTGCCCGGACCCGCAGGCGACCGGCGGGCTGCGGGTGCCGCTGGGCCTGCTGGACAAGCCGTTCGAGCAGCGGCGCGACGTGCTCGTCCGGGACTTCTCCGGCGCGGCCGGCCACATGCTGATCGTCGGCGGTCCGCGTTCCGGCAAGTCCACGCTGCTGCGCACCCTGATCGCCGGGTTCGCGCTCACCCACACCCCGCACGAGGTGCAGGTCTACGGGCTGGACTTCGGCGGCGGCGGGCTGAGCGCCGTCGAGGGGCTGCCGCACGTCGGCGGCATCGCCTCCCGGCTGGACCCGGAGAAGGTCCGCCGGACGGTCGCCGAGGTGACCGGCGTCCTCAACCGGCGGGAGGAGTTCTTCCGCGACAACAGCATCGACTCCATCGCCACCTACCGCCGGCTGCGCGCCGCCGGCCGGCTGCCGGACGAGCCGTGGGGCGACATCTTCCTGGTCATCGACGGCTGGCAGACGTTCAAGACGGACTACGAGGCGCTGGAGCCGTACATCGCGGACATCACCACGCGCGGTCTCGGCCTCGGCGTCCACCTCGTCGTCACTGTCTCCCGCTACATGGAGATGCGGGCCGCGCTCAAGGACCAGTTCCTGAGCCGGCTGGAGCTGCGGCTCGGCGACCCGCTCGACTCCGAGCTGGACCGGAAGATCGCGGTGAACGTCCCGGTGGGCGTCCCCGGCCGCGGCATCACCGCCGAGCGGCTGCACTTCCTGGCCGGCCTGCCGCGCATCGACGGCGGCTCGGGCGGCGGCGACGACCTCTCGGACGCCACCGCCGACTTCGTCAAGACGGTCGTCGACAGCTGGCCGGGCCCGCACGCGCCGCAGGTGCGGATGCTGCCGCGCATGCTGCCCGCGCGCGAACTGCCCGACGGGCACGCGCAGCCGGGCCGCGGGGTCGCCATCGGCCTCGACGAGATGAACCTCGCGCCGGTCTTCGTCAACTTCGACACCGACCCGTTCTTCGCGGTCTACGGCGAGAGCGAGTCCGGCAAGACGGCGCTGCTGCGGCTGCTCATCAAGCAGCTCACCGAGCGGTACACGCCCGAGGAGGCGCTGTTCCTCGTCGCCGACTACCGGCGGAGCCTGCTGGAGTGCGTGCCGGAGCCTTACCTCGTGGGCTACGCCACCACGCAGAACGCCTTCGACACGTACCTCACCGACATGAACACCCTGATCGGCAGCCGCATCCCGGGTACGGACGTGACGCCGCAGCAGCTGCGGGACCGGAGTTGGTGGAAGGGTCCGCGGGCGTTCATCATCGTCGACGACTACGACCTGGTCGCCACGTCGTCGGGCAACCCCATGGCGCAGCTCGTCGACAACCTGCCGTACGCGCGGGACGCCGGCGTCAACATCATCCTCGCCCGCAGCAGCGCGGGCGCCGGCCGCTCGGCGTACGAGCCGTTCATCCAGCGCTTCAAGGAGCTGGGCGCTCAGGGCGTCCTGCTCTCCGGCAACCCGACCGAGGGCGAGCTCCTCGGCAACATCAAGCCGCGCCCGCTGCCGCCGGGCCGGGGCCTGTTCGTCTCGCGGCGGGGCGGGGCCTCGCTGGTGCAGGCGGGGTGGGTGGCCGGGGAGTAGGCGGCGGGACGTGGGGGCCGTTTCGGCTCGTGGGGCCGTTTCGGCTACGGCGCCGGCGGGCGTGGCAGGTCCCAGGCATCGACGAGGTGGTGCCGGCGCCGGTTGGCGAACATCCGCCGGGCTCCGATGCCGAGGTGGTAGGTGCCGGAGGGGTGGAGGAGGAAGAAGCGGTCGGTCTCGTCCACGAGGTGGACCGACCCTTCGTACGTCTCGTAGGCCACGGGGAAGAGGCGCTGTCGCAGGTGCGCCGCGAGTTCCGCCGCTTCCTCGGCGATCTCGGCGTGTCCGCCCTCCGGTTCGGTGACGAGGTGCACCTGATCGGACAGGGGCAGGCGCAGTCCGCCGTACGCGCGGAGGAAGGCCGCGGTCGTCGGGATGGGGACGAGTTCCACGCCCTGATCGCGGAAGTCCCGGACGCGTTCGGCGACGCGCTCGTGGAACGCGTCGCCGGTGTCGCGGCCGGGGAACCAGCCGTGGGCGGTGAGCCATGCCTCGGTGTCGCGGGCGGGCACGCTGGGACAGCCCGCGTCAGGCCACTGGCGTCCCCGCGGTGGCGGGGGCGAGGACGCGCTGTCCCGCGTAGCCGGAGAGTTCGTCGAGGGCGCCGGTGAGGCCGTCGCCCTTCTCCAGGACGGTGCGGGTCTCCGCCGCGAGCCGTACGCCGATGCCCTCGGCGCCCTGCCGGCCGGCGGACACCGTGCAGGTGACGCCGGGGTGCGGGCGCTTGCCCGACGTGCCGGGCAGGAGCTCGACGGCCTTCTCGGCCGCGCCGAGCGGGATCTCGCCCACCGCCTCGCGGACGCTCCCGAGCAGCGTCTCCGCGCTGGCGTCGAGCGAGCCGGGGGCGAGGCGGAACACCTCGTCCAGCCGGACTGGGCCGTGCCCGCGCAGGCCGACGACGCGGAAGCGGACGGCCCGGGTCGCGAGCAGCCCGTGCCGGTGCAGCACGTAGACGAGGACCATGCCCGTCTTGACCAGATCGGCCACCACGTCCTCGTCGGGCAGCCGGCCGAGCCGCCACCGGTGCTCGGCGGCGGCGATCCGGCGCGGGGCGCGCCCCTCGGCGAGGGCGATCAGTCCGTCCTCCACGGAGTCCCCGAGGACCCACCAGCCCCCGGTGTCCGCGGCGAACAGCCGCCCCCGCTCGTCCACGAACAGCGGTGTCTCCGTGTCCGTGGCCCCCAGCGGGAACAGCCGCGCGCCAATCTCCCGGCCGAAGTCGGCCGCGGCGCGCACGGTGTAGCGGGCGCGGACGGGATCGACGACGCACCCGCGCGCCGCCACCTCGGCCCCGGCGCCGGCCGGCCGCACGGTCAGCCCGTGGAACGACCGCAGGGCGCTCTCCGCCGCCGGGAACGGCTCCCAGGAGGCGGTGCCGTCCGGCGAGACGGTACTCACCGCCGTCAGCATGCCGTGCAGGGCGTTGTACCCGGCGTCGCGGTCGGGTGCCCAGCCCGCCGCGGTCAGGGCTTCGCGTCCTCTTCCGCTCATGGGCGGCTGATCCCGACGCCCAGACGGTCGAGGAGGGCGGTGCAGGAGCGGCAGGGCACGGTGGTCTCCCCGTGCTCCGGGTCGCCTTCCTCGCGGATCTTCACCGACATCACCATCGCCCCGGCGAAGTGCGCGACCCCCTCGTCGAGGGTGGTGTGCCCGCCGTCGCTCCGGCCCTCGTCCAGGCCCCAGAACTGGTCGGAGACGAGGGCGGATTCGGCGCAGTAGCCGATGAAGGGTTCGCGGAGCTCCGGAGGGAGGGTGTCGAAGAACTGCCGCACGGCCGGGTGCAGGTCGGGGGTGCCCGGGCCGGACAGGTTGGTCATGCTGAAGATCCGGCCTTGCACGAGCAGGCTGGCGGCGGTGCCGGGGACGGCCTCAGGCATAGAAATCCTCCGCGTCCTGCAAAACATCGCCGACAAGGCGAGTGGCCAGGGCGTCGATGACCCCTTGGCCCATGTAGTAGAACCCCGTGTCGTGGATGTAGAAGAAGCGCTCCTTCTCGTCCATCACCACGATGGCGCCTTCGTCCGTCTCGTAGCCGACGGGAAAGACGGAGACGCCGAGGCCCTCGGCGAGTTCCTGAATATCGGAACCGTCGTACTGGTAAGCCAGCTCCGGATTCAGACACAGGATGAGTTCCGGGTCATTAGGGTAGGGCAGTTCGAGAAGCCCGTAGGAATGCAGAAACGCGCGGACCACCTCGGGAGCCGTCATGGGATATCCCTGGTCACGGAGGTTCGCCTCTCGCCCGGCAATGGCGTCGTCGGCGTCCCGACCGATGTCGCGCTCGGGAAACCATCCGTTTTCACCGAGCCACGCCTCGATCTCAGCCGGGCTCTTTCTCGGCGGCATGCTGCCTCCTTGCGAAGGGGGTCGTCAACTGGGGTCGGTCACTTGAGGGCTCTTACGCCCATGGCGGGTAGGGCGCGTCTGCACGATCGGCAAGCGGGCTTGTGGTCACCATGGTAGAGACTCTCCTCGCCCGGCTTCCTGGCCGGCTGGTCACCTATCTGCTGCGTGTGAATGACAGCGCCATCCAAGGCTTCCCGCACCTGCTCGGGCGTCCGGATCTTCTGTCCGGTGGGGTCGAGCTGATGGAGTCGGTCGGAAATCAGCGCGACTTCGGCGCACCGGCCGTGTCCGGCACCCACGTGATGCTTGCCCTCTGCGTTGATTTCGTCTCGCACTCGGTCGTAAATCGACTTCAGGGCCGGATGGGTATCGGGCTCCGCGATGCCGTCCTTCTTCGAGAAGCTCGAATGAGAAGTGATCACGCCGTTGTGGAGGAGACTGCCCGAGCAGCCGCTCTTCAGCCCGTCCTTTCCCTTGTCCGCCTTCCCCAGCTTGCTGGCCTGATTACCGGCCGCCTGACGGGCTTTGAACAAGTCCTGGGTCTCGTCACCCAAAGCTCGCGCCTCCCGCCGCAGCGTGTGATGCTGCTGGTCCTCGCTCAGGTGGTCGACCCGCAGCGCCGGACGGCGGTAGTGCTTCATGCCGCCGGCCGTGCGTCCGTGCCAGCCGGGCTGGGGGTCCATTGGGCGCCCCTGCCCATTTCCGCCCGGCGGGCCGCCACCGGTGCCGCCGCTCCCGTCGTGTCCGCCGTTCCCGCCGCCGTGCGCCGGTTTCTGGTCGGGGTGACGGCCCTTGACGCCGTCCATGTTGTCCTTGACGTGCTTGTCGTGCTTCTTCTGGCCCTTGCCCGCCTCGGAGAGGCCCTCGCCGACGTCGTCGAGGTGCTTCTTGAGCTGACCGTGCGCGTCGCCGAGGGACTTCATCGCCTTCTCGGTGACCTCTTCGATCGCCTTGGCCAGCGAGCCGCGGCCGCGGGTGCGCCCGAAGTGGTGGCGGGAGGTGTGGAGGCGCTGCCCGCCCTTTTCGTGGAGGTGCTTGGAGTGGTCGTGCACCTTGCCGGTGAAGGTGTTGTGCTCGTGCTCGTCGAAGACGAGGTCTCCGCTGCCGCCACCGCCCCCGCCGGCACTGGCGAGGACGAGACCACCGCCCCCTCCCGCACCGCCCGCGCCACCGGCGCTGGCAATCTTCAAGTTGTCCTTGCCGGCCTGGAGCGTCTGCTTCAGGTTGACGCCGTCCTGCACGCCCAGCCCGTCGGAGACGACCTGGACGACCAGGTCCTGCGTCATCGAGTCCAGCGCGGCGAAGACCGGTCCCGTCACCACGGACATCACTTCCTGGACGGCGGCCTCGGCCGCCCCCTTCAGGATGCGTTTGACGACCGTGCGGGTGATCCCGACCCCGGCCAGCGCGCCGAGCTCCGACAGCCCCAGCGTGAGGGGCGCGGCGGCCTGCGCCGTCGCCACCTCGGCGGCCAGGATGCCCAGTTGGACGATGGCCGCACCCTTGGCGCCCGCCACGACGACCGCCGCCGCGTCCAGCCCGCCGGCCAGCAGCCGGCCGGCCTCGGCGAGGTTGTGCAGGTGCTTGCCGTTGAGCTTGCGGACGTGTGCCTCGATGGCCTCCGTCATCTCGCCGCGGTTGGTGGAGATGAGCCGGTTCAGAGCGACGTTGGAGTCGCCCCGGCCCGTGTCCACGTCGGTCGCGAAGCCGCGCAGCGACTTGGCCATCTCGCGGTAGTCGTCCTCGTCGACGTTCGGCCAGTTGACGCCGATCAGGTCGAGCACGAAGGCCAATTTGTCCGGTAGGACGACTCCCATCCCTGTTCCCCCGTCAAGAACCTGTCAAGCAAACGAACCCTCTGACCTTAGGCAAGAACCTGTTCGCGCTCAATTTCATTGCCCGTGGCGGAGCGCACACCTCCGTCGCGCCGCCCGCGCACGGCAGTTGCCGCAAGCGGCGGTGGTGCGCCTCCGGCGGCCGGTAGCCTGACGGCGGGCCCGGAGGCGTGGGCCCGCGGCGTTCGTCATCCGTGTGGAAAGGAACTCCTCTGATGGCCACCCAGCGTGAGACGGAAGAGCTGTACGCCATGGACATCTCCGGCGTGGAATGGCTCAGCGCTCCCGACACCCCGACCAAGGAGCGGGTCGAGATCGCCTACCTCCCGGGCGGGGCCGTCGCCATGCGCAACTCCGAGGATCCGGACACGGTGCTGCGCTACACGGCGAGCGAGTGGCGAGCGTTCGTCCTGGGGGTGCGGGACGGCGAGTTCGACATCACGTGAGAAGCGCGTGGCCTCTGCCGTCTCCCGGGGAGACGGCAGAGGCCACGGTGCGTTCTGCGCCTTGCCGACCTGTCAGGAACCGCTCCGCGTCGGCGGCTGCTGCGGCGGGTACGGCGGTTCCACCGGCATCGTGCCCCCGTAAGGACCGCCACCGTACGACCCGGCGGCCGCAGCCGCCTGCTGCCGCTGCTGCTTCGCCTTGGCCTTACGCCGCCCCCGCCGCACCATCAGCGCCACCAGCACCGCCCCTGGCACGGCAAGGGCGATGGCCCCGCCGATGAACCAGGGCAGGTTGTCGTCCTTGTCCTTGGACTTGCTCTTCTTGCCTGTCGCGAGAGCCGGTTCGTGGGTCACGGGAGCACTCGGGCTCGCGCCCTTCGCTGACGACTTCCCGTCCTTCTCGGCGGCCTCGACCAGCGGGTTGACGTCGGGCGGGCCGGGGTTGCCCTTGTTCTCCAGCACGTTCTCGCGCGGGCGGATCAGGCCGTAGCCGACGTATTCGCTGGGCACCTTGCCGCGCGGCGGCCTGCCGGCGGTGTCCAGAAGGACCCGCAGGACTTGGTTTCCGGTCCACTTCGGGTGCAGGGACCAGACGAGAGCGGCACTTGCGGAAGCTATGGCGGTGGCCTGGCTGGTACCACGGCTCTCACAGTAGCCCCCTGCTCGATCACAAGGGATAGGCATCTTCTCCCCTGGCGCTCCAAGGGCGACTTGCGGACCGTGCGTCGAAAATTTCGTCGCGGTCAGCTTGCCATCCACAGCGCTGATAGCCGCGACACCGGGGATGGCCGCCGGATACTCGACCGCGTTGCCTTTGTCACCGCCGTTGCCTGATCCGGCGATGAGCAGCTTGCCCTTCTTGATCGCATACGCCACAGCGGCTTGCATCTCACGGTCCTGCTTTTCGCTGAGCAGAGCCCGCTTCATCCCCAGGGACATACTGATGATCTGCGCCTCGCTGTCCGCGGCGTACCGAAGCGCCTTGGCAAGAACGCTATTGTCCATCGTGTCGTCGCCCAGCTTCACCGAGAGGATGCGGGCATCCGGCGCCAGTCCCTGCACGCCTTGCCCACTGCCTGCCCTGCCCGCAATGAGAGTGGCCATGGCAGTACCGTGATGTTCGCTGTCCCCGCTCTCGGTGTCGGACGAAGAGGCGAAACTCCGCCCAACATGGACCCTGCCTTCGAGTTCCGGCTGCGAAGACCGAACGCCACTGTCAAGTACCGCGACTGTGATGCCCTTGCCGGTGGACACCCGCCACATGCGTTCAGCCTGCATGGTTTTCAAGTACCACTGGCGTTCACGCATGGTGTCGGCACCAGCAGGCGCGGCACTGAGAGGGAGCAGAAAACCGACGGCTGACGCGAGTACCAGTGCCCGGCACCAAGCACCACTGTTTTTCGTCTTGTTCACGTGTTCTCTGCTCACCATCTGTCTTCCAACAGGGCCCTACTGGACGACCGGCGGGACATTGTCAGGCCCACCGGAGGTCCACGTTTCTTCGTCCTCGGTCAGGTAGCCCGGCCCCTCGGGCCGCTTGCGCTCCTTCTTCGTGTCCTTCGTCCCGCCGGTGCCTCCCCGGAGAAGTCCGCTACCGCCGGGGGTGAATTCACGCCGGGCTCCCTGCGAACCCGACGGGGCGCTGACCACACCGCCAGGGTGCGAAGCCAATCGCCGTGCAGTTCCGGCGTACCCCGGACGGGCCCCGGCCCCCGGAACACCTGGCGCGCCCATCATCCCACGGCCCATCTGCTGGGATTCGCCACCGATGACCGTTCCGCGTTGAACCCCGCGGCCGGCTCCCGGCCCAGGGGAGCTCGTAGCGGGAGTCCCACCGATAATGCCTGTGTCGACTCGCGGCACAGAGGGGACCTTCCCGCCTCCAGGCACTCCAATGCGCCCGGGGTCGAGAGTGATTCTGCCGGACCTGCCCGTTGATGTGGTCGGCGGAGTTCCCGGCCCACCGGGGAAGCTGGGACCGCTCTTACCGGGCTGCGGAAAACCCGGGACCACAGGCGGCATCGTCGGCACCGGCGGCACGGACGGCGTGGGGCCCGTCGGAGCAGGCGTCCCGGTGGGCGGCATCGTCGGCACCGGCGGCACGGACGGCGTGGGGCCCGTCGGAGCAGGCGTCCCGGTGGGCGGCATCGTCGGCACCGGCGGCACGGACGGCGTGGGGCCCGTCGGAGCAGGCGTCCCGGTGGGCGGCATCGTCGGCACCGGCGCCGGAGGAGCTGCCGGACCGCTGTCGATACGGGTACCGGTGCTTCCATGACCAGTTCCGGGGGTGTCCTGGCCACCGGACGGAATGTGCACGGGACCAGTGCCGGAATCGCCTTGACTCGCCGGCGGCACATGAGCTCCGGGCGTATCAGGCATTCCGGCACCAGGTGTATGCGGCACCTGACCAACGCCTTCACCGCTTCGGCCACTACCACCAGCGCCGACTACGGACTGAGCGCCGCCCCCACCAGCGGAAGATCCCTTACTTGAGGTGCCGTACGCCGTGTCCGACTCCCCGAACCAGGGCGCACTGGGCCCGCTGGGCATCGGCCGGAACTCCGGAATTTCAAGTCCCTTGAGCCTGGACTTGGCCGTGGCGCATTGCGAAGCCGCCGCTGCGACCTCATCTATGACATCGGCGCGTTTCGTCTTCACTGCCTCAAGACGAGCTTTTTCCTTGTCCGCGTCCGCGTAGCACTGGGCAACGTCGCCAGGCGGGGTATTCCGAATCCGGTCCACTGCGATCTTGATCTTGGCGCCGGCATCGACCATCTCGCTACCCGTCGTCGCGGCGACATGGGCCAGCTTGATGATCTGCTTGGCGAAGGCATCACCCCACTCGCGGAAGGCGTCGCCTCCCTCGCCCTTCCACTCCGTCCGGCCGACGTGCCTCTTCAGCTCGTCGCCGATGCTTTCAATCTCCTTCTTGGCATTCTCCAGCGCATGGCCTTTGGCGCTCAGTTCCTCGCCCTTGGCCTGGATGAAGGAGTAGTAGATGGCCTCGTAGGACATCGACTCCACGCTCGTGCCACCGTCACCCATGATCTTCCTCCCCCCGCATCACGACGTGGCCTGGTCGGAGGATTCCTCTCCCCCGCCCTGTCCGGAGTGGTCTCCGGATTCGTGCCGCTTCCTCTGTTCGTCCTGCTGCTTCAGCTTCTGCTGCTGTTCCCAGTTGGCGATGGACCGCTTCTGGATTTCGGCAAGCCGTTGTGCGTGTTCGCGGTCGACGTTCTTGTAGTCACGGTCGGCCATGCCGACGGCGAGGCTCATGGCCTCCAGTTGGTCACCCAGCATCTGGGACAGGAGTTCCAGCCGCCGGTGGACCCTGTCGTACTCCTTCGACAGAGCCGTGGCCTCTTCGAAGCTGCCGAACGCCTCCTTGCCGACCTTCTGGTCGGCGATGTGCTTGTGCGAGGCGGCGGACTTGTCCAGTTTGCCGAGGAGGCGGTCCACACGCTTCTTCAGGCCCTGGAGGTTGTCCTCATCCCCCACATCCAGATCCGACGGACTGCCACCGCCCCCGCCGTGCTGTGCCGGATCCCCGGATCCCATGAGTCAGCCCCCTGTTGGTGAATGCGCTTGCGCGGTGAATCTGTGAAAACGCCCGTGGGCGCGGGGTGCGGAGAGCCGCATCCGCGCCCACGGACGGAGAACGAGTGCGAGGTCGCCTCAGTGGCCGAAGCGGGCCGCCTGGCGCTTGTCGTTGGACTGGTAGCCGTGGGTGGCTTCCATCAGGAGGCTGGAGATCTTCAGCAGGGTCTGGTGCATGTCGTCCACGTTGGACTTCCAGCCCTTGTGGCGGGCGTGGAAGGCTGCGCGGGTCTCACCGTCCCACTGGGCGACCTGCGCCTCGACGCGGGCGTCGAGGGAGTCCAGCTCGCTCTTGATGTTGTTGGCCGACGACTTGACCGTGTTCGATGCCTCGACGACGGTGGCGTACTTGATTTCCATGAGTACTGTCTCTCCTGACGCGATGCGGAAGCGGGAAGCGGCGGTCAGCCGTGGAAGCGGCCCAGGATGCCGGAAGCGCCGCCGTCGCCCATGCCGGTGGTGCCGCCCTCGCCCACGCCCTTGAAGCTGTTGAGGCGGTCCTGCTCCTCCTGGTCGAAGCCCTGACGGCTCGACGCCATCGCGTCCTTGGTGAAGGCCAGCAGCTCCTTCAGCCGACGCGTGTCCTCGTTCACGCGCTCCTGGAGGCCGTGGTACGCGGTCGCCGCCTCGCCCTTCCAGCCGCCCTGCACGGTGGCGACGACGCCCTTGAGGCTGTTGATCTTGGCTTCGAGCGTGTCGTGCATCGTGCCCAGGTCCTTGACCAGCTGGTCGAGGTTTCCTACTTCAAGCCGAAGGTCGGCCATCGTTACACCTGCCCCCCATGAATCGGATGTTCTGCGGGAGCCGTTCGCGCGGCTCCCCCTTTGCATCGGACCGAAGTTGTCGGCTGCCACTCTAGCCACTCACACGAGGGCGTCCAACCGGTATGCGTTTGACGTGAGTTCGCGCACGTATGGCACGCGAGTGAGGCGGCCATTGGTCCAGACATCAACCTTGTCGCTCAGCCGCGTCGCCGGCGATCCCGTAGCGCCACCGCCGTTCCCGCGACGGCCGCGATGAGGACACCCGCCGTTATCAGCGCGTACGTGGCGAGGCGTTCGTCCCGTTCGCGCGGGGTCTCGCCGATGGTGAGCGGGGCCGCTTTCGGTACGGCCCGGCCGGCGGAGACGGCGCGGTCCTGGACCGGGACGTCGATGGGGTGGTCGTCTTCCGTCAGCGCGCGCACCGGATCGGCGACGCCCCAGCCGACGAAGTCGTCGCGGCCCTTGACGGCCCTTTCCGCGGTCTGCTCGATCTGGGCCACGACCTGATGCTGTTTCCAGTTCGGGTGTTTCGCGCGGAGGAGTGCCGCGATTCCCGCTACATAGGGTGCCGAGAAACTCGTTCCGCTGTCCACGCATTGGCCGCCCTTCGGCACCGTGGAGACCATTTCCACGCCGGGGGCGGCCACTCCGACGAAATCGCCGGACTGGGAAAAGGAAGCGCGTTCGTTGTTGCGGTCGGAGGCGGCCACGGCCAGTACGCCCGGATAGGCCGCGGGATACGTCTTCTTCACCTTTCCCTGGAGACCGTCGTTGCCCGCCGAGGCGACCACGACGATGTCCTCGTTCAGGGCCTCCCGCACGGCCTGCGCGAGGTCCGAGTCGGCGTGCAGCGGTTTCGCGGTGTCCTGCGAGATGTTGATGACGCGGGCGTGCCGGCGGATCGCGTGCCGGATGGCGGTGGCGAGCGTCCGCTCGGTGCCGGTGCCCTTCTCGTCGTTCTGCCGGATGGGGATGACCGTCGCCTCGGGCGCGAGTCCGACGAAGCCCGTGCCCTCGCGCGGGCGGGCCGCGATGATGCCCGCGACCTTCGTACCGTGTCCGACCAGGTCGGTGGTGCCGTCGGTGCGGGCGCCCTTCACCGGCGGGGCGTTCTTGTCCTTGGGCAGCAGGTCCAGCCCGGCGGACCGGTCGACGGCCGGGGTCAGCTGGGGGTTGTCGATGTCGACGCCGGTGTCGATGACGGCCACCCGGACGCCCTTGCCCTTGGTGTCCTGCCACAGCCGGTCGAAGACGACCCGTTGCAGGGCCCACGGCATGCCCGATATCTGCTGCTTCATCGGGAAGGTGCACTCGCCGCTGCCGTTCAGCACGAGCGGACCCGACCCGGCCGCCGCCGGGTCCGCGCCCGCCGTCAGGACCGTGACCCCGGCCATGGCGGCCACCGCCACCGTTCTCCGTACCGTCATCGAACGGTTCCCCCTCACGAGCTCTGCGGCTGCCCGGCGCTGTTGACGTCCAGCCGCGGCCCCTTGGGCAGGAAGGCGGACCAGTTGTCCGGCACGGGCACCGGCTTGACGTCCTTGTACCCGAGCCGGATCTGCGCCTCGTAGGCCAGCTTCGCCCGGTCCTCCGGCGTCTTCGGCCGGTCGTCGTCGCCGATGCCCGCGCGGCCCGCGCTGCTGTCGTTGTTCGTCTGCACGGCGTACCGCAGCCCGGTGTCCGTCACCAGGAACAGCGAACCGACGCTCGTCGACGAGCCGTTGACCTGGCGGTAGAGCAGGCCGCTGCCCGGGGTGACGTAGGCGCTGGTGGCGCCGTCCACGATCTCGACGGGGTAGTTGGGACCGGCCCAGGTGGTCAGCTTGGGCACGCCCTTGCCGTCCACGCCGTGCATCACGTTGCAGACCGTGCGGACACCCGTGCCCGCGTCGTTGACCTGGGTGGGGACGAGCCCCGGCCAGCCGTACTGGCCGTAGAACCAGTCGGGGGACGAGGTGAAGGACTGCGGACCGACCTCCTCCGCCCGCGCGTTCTGGTGCAGCACCACCGCGTCGGGGCTGGTGAGCAGCAGCCGGGCGACGAGGTCGGAGACGGGCGCCACCTGGCCCGGGAGCACCACGTAGTACTGCATGCCCTTGCCGGCCACGGCGCGGATGACGGTGCCGACCCGGTTCAGGCGCGGGTCCAGGCTGCTCACGCCCGCCGGTGCGCCGATGCGCCCGGGGAGGCGGGGGAAGGTGATGGGCGTGCCCTCGTGCAGGGTGGCCAGCCACTCCTTGTCGACCTTCTGCGGCCGGGCGCCCTCGCTGAACAGGGAGCGGCGCAGCACCTGGTCACGGGGGGACGGGTGGTCGCCGTCCGGGAGGCCGACGAGGTGCTTGGTGCCGCCCGGGTCGACGAGGTAGCGGTCACCGGTGGGCCCCTCGACGTACAGGGCCTGGCCGTCGCGCAGCCGCCGGGGCCCGCCGACCTTCGCCGCGTCGCGGTCGGCGAGGAGGAAGACGGCCTTCTGCACCGTCTTGCCCTCGCCGCCGGGCTGTTCGCAGACGGCCCAGCTCTTGTCCTTGCCGGCGTCCGCGGGCGTGGGCAGCCGGTCGGGGGCGTACGGGATGCCGAGCGTGGGGCCGCGCTGGATCTTCCCGTTGTCGAGTTCGCCCTCGTCGACCTTTATCACCGAGGACTTCTCGGGCTTGAGGAGCAGTTTCGCGGAGGAGTAGTTGAGCACCGGGTGCAGCCGCTTGGTGCCCTTGGTCTTGAGGACGACGTACCGGGTGGTCGACTTGCTGCCCACGATGACGTGCGCCCCCGGCTCGGACCAGCCGGCCGGTGCCTTCGGTTTGAAGATGCCCCAGGCGCCGAAGCCCGCCAGGACGAGCGCCCCGACGACGATCCCGGGCAGTACGGCGCGCACCGGGCGCGGCGCCGCCTCGTCCGTCCCCGCCGCCGAGGGCTGCAGGAACGCGGCGACCATGCGCTTGCGCGCGAAGGTGTAGGCGTTGAGCTCGTCCCGCCGTGTTGCCATGTGCCGAAGTACTCCCCCCGTCGCCGGGTTCCGTTCGCCTGGTTCCGTCCGGGGCCTGTCGCCGGGCCGGCCGTCGGAACCGGCCGGACCCGCTGGTCGGACCTGCCCTCGGTCCGCGTTGTCAGACCGGCCCCCTACTATGCCTGTTGACGATCCGGTTCCGCCGTCCGGGTGCGGTCGTCGCGCGGGCGCGGGTCCGTGGCGGGGGTTCCGCGTCCGGGTGCCGGTGCGGTTACGGACGGTCCGACGAGTGTGAGGGGGGTGCGCGGGTATGGCGTCCGCGGCGCGATCGGCGCAGGCCACGGTGGTGCGCCGGCGGTCCGGTCCTGGCCGGCTCGGCCCGGTGCGGCTGCAGCAGCTGGTGCTGCTGGAGGTGGCGGCGGCGCTGGTGCTCGTGGGGTACGCCGTCGACCCGCTGCTGACCGCGCCCGCCGGCGGAGCGGCCGTCGTCCTCGCGGCGCTGGCGCTCGCGCGGCGGCGGCAGCGTCCGGTGCCGGAGTGGCTGGGCGCGGTCCTCGCGCTGCGCCGCCGTACGCGCGGTGCCGCCGGCGCGCCGACCTCCCCCGACGTCGCGCCCGCCCTGGCCCCGCTCGTCGAGTGCGAACCGGCGCTGCGCGTGGAGTCGTTCACGGACCGGGAGGGCCGGAACATAGGCGTGGTGGGCGACGGGACGTTCGTGACCGCCGTCCTCCGGGTGGAGGCGGTGGACGAACCGCTGCGCCCGCGGCGGGTGGAGAAGGCGCTGCCGCTGGAGCTGCTGCGGGACGCGCTGGACACGGCGGACGTCCGGCTGGAGTCGGTGCAGGTGGTGCAGAGCGCGCTGCCCTCGCCCGCCCCGCACCTGTCCGCCCAGGCGCTGGCGGCGCGCAACTACGCGCCCCTGCAGGCGCTGACGGGCGCCCCCGCGGCCCGGATGACCTGGGTGGCGCTCAAGCTCGACCCCGAGCTGTGCCCGGAGGCCGTCGCGGCCCGGGGCGGTGGGGTGCGCGGCGCCCGGCGGTGTGTGCTGCGCGCGGCGGACCAACTGACGAGCCGGCTACGGAGTGCTGGGTTCCGGGCGGCCCTGCTCTCGGAGGACGAGCTGGAGTCGGCCCTGTCGACCGCCGCGAACGTCAACCCGGCCGCCACGGCGCAGGCGAGCCGTTCCGGCGCGGGCGCCCGGCGGACCGCCGAGACGTCCCGGACGTGGCGCTGCGACGACCGCTGGCACACCGCCTACTGGGTCGGCCGCTGGCCGCAGTTGGGCTCCGGGGCCGCGTCCCTGCCCCAGCTGGCGGCGCTGTTGACGTCGCTCCCCGCGCTCTCGACGACGCTGAGCCTGACGCTCGGCCGCGGCCGCGCCCAGGGCGGCGGCCATGTGCCGACGGTGACCGGGCACGTGCGGGTGTGCGGCCGCAGCGCCGACGAACTGGGCGAGGTCCGGCGCGAGCTGGAGCGGACGGCACGCGGGGTGAAGGTCGGGCTCGTCCGGCTGGACCACGAGCAGGTCCCGGGCGTCCTCGCGACGCTGCCGCTGGGAGGGGTGCGCTGATGGGCCTGTTGTCGAGGACTTCACGGGCACGGCAGGAACCGGCGGCGCCACCGGCGGGCCGCCGTACCGCGCCCGGCTTCGGGCTCCTGGGCCCCCGACGCGAGCAACACGAGCTCGATCCCGACCGGTTCGCGGAGCTCGGCCTGCCCGTCGGCGACGACGGCGTGGTCGTCGGGACGGACGCCCAGGGTGCCCCGGCCGTGCTCGGGCTGGTCCGGCCGGCCGCTTTCGACGTGGTCCTGGTCGGCGGCGCGTGGACGGCTCAGGTCATCGCGCTGCGCGCGGTGGGCACGGGCGCCCGGGTCGCCGTGGAGAGCGGACGCCCGCAGCTGTGGACGGCGCTCGCGCAGGCCGCCAACACCGGCCAGCAGTCCATCACCCTGCACGACGTGGGCCGCGTCCCGCCGCAGGGCCCCTCGGTGCTCAGCCCCGTCCTGATCGTCCGCGACTGCGGCATACGCCCGCCCCTGGGCCGCGTCCGCTCCGCCCCCTGGCAGCCGGTGCTCACCCTGCTCCCCTACCCCGGCCCCACGACCACGCGCCTGATGTCCCAGGCGGACCTCGTCGGCGTCCAGCGGGTCGCCCCCGAGGAGGCCGTCCAGATCGGCCGCACCATGAGCCTGCCTCAGGAGGACGTGGAGGCCCTCTCCACCCTCCCCGACGGCGTCACCCTGTGGTGCACCCGCACGTCCCGGACGTACGTCACCACCGCGCCGACGGATCCGGAGGCGGGGTTGCTGGGGGCGGCGCGGCGGTTGGAGTAGCGGGTTCGGTGAGTACGCGCGGCCGGCTGGGCGTCCAGGCAGGACCGGAATGGTCCGGGCCGGTGGCGCGGCCCCGGTCAGGTGACGGGCATCGCCGTCACTTGTCCGTCCCGCAGCAGGAAGACGCGGTTGCCCGCTCCGGCCGTCAGCCACTCGCCGTAGCCGTTCGACCAGGTCCACACGGGCGCACCGGTGGCCTTGTCCAGGGCGATCATGCCTTTGTCCTGTGCGTCCGAGACCCAGACCATGCCCCCCTGGACGGTCACGGAGGCGGTGTACGCCAGGCCTGCCAGTGAGCGGGTCCAGTCCGCCTTGCCGTCATGGCGGTTCCGCCGGCTGATGCGGTCTCCGTCCACGGCGTACAGCGCGTCCCCGTCGAGGACTGGTGTGCTCCAGCCTCCCACGTATCCGTAGGACTTTTCCTTGGCCGGTATCGACCAGATCTCCCCGCCGTCGGCCGCTCTCCTGGCCGTCAGGCTGTTGCCGCCCAAATACACGGTGCCGCCCGCGAAAACAGGAGGTAGTCCGACTGCCATTCCTTGGTGCGGCAGCCGCCACACCGTACGACCGGTTCCGGCGTCGAGCGCGGCAGCGTTCCCGGCCTCCCCGCCGAACAGCACCAACCGCCCGCTGCCGGCCGCCGCCCGCGAGTCACCGCTGTCGTAGTGGTGGGAGATCGGCGTCCGCACGTCCCACAGGAGGGCCCGCTTGGTGAGGTCGAACGCGCACACCCGGTCCTCCGTGGTCTCACCGGTGGTGACGTACACCGTCGACTCGTCGGCCGCCAGAACGCGCATGACGTTTTCGCCCGCGCTCCACCTCGTTCTGCCCGTGCCGGTGTCGACCGCGGCGAGCCGGTCCTCGAAGACCGTGGCCACCAGCCCGTTGGGGAGCGGGGCGCTGTGGGAACGGTGTTCGTTCGGCACGACCCACCGCTCCCGACCGTCGGTCACACGGAGCGCCGTCAGACCTTCCTTTCCCGCGACGAGGAGGAGATCGCGCACCGGCTGCAGCCACCGCCCCAGCGGATGCGCCGTGACCGGCCCCCACAACGGTGTGGGCGGCTCGCCGTCACGGTGATCGGCGGCGTCCAGGCGCTTGGCGTCCCAGGGCCGCGGTTCCGGCGTGGCCTCCTTTTCCGCCGGTCTCCCGCCATCGCCGTCCTTCCCGAGCAGCCACCACGCGCCGCCGCCCGCCGCGGCCAGGGCCAAAGCGCCGCCCCCGGCCAGGCCGACGACGAAACGCCGGCGGCCCGGGCAGCCGGGCGTCTCCGGTACCGGGGGCGCGCAGAGTTTCCGGGCCTCGGCCTCGCGCCGGGCGATGTCGTCGGCCAGCGGACCTCGGCGCCACAGGCGCCGGGCGGACTCGGGCGGCGCGAGGGCGGCGGCGACCTGGGCCGGCGACGGCCGGTGGGCGGGGTCACGGGCGAAGCACGGTGCCACGACCGGGCGCAGGGCCGGTGGCAGGGCGGAGAGGTCCGGCGCGCCGTGCACGACCTGGTACTGGACGGCCGCCACGTCGGTGCCGCCGTACGCGCGGCGGCCGGTCGCCGCGTAGGCGAGGACCGCACCCAGGGCGAAGACGTCACCGGGTGGCCCGACGCGCAGCCCGAGCACCTGCTCGGGCGGGCCGTAGCCGGGGGTGACCGGGCCGGTTCCGGTGGTGGTGAGGGTGAGACCGTGTTCGGGGCGGGCGATGCCGAAGTCGATGACCCGCGGGCCGGTGGAGGTCAGGACGATATTGGCGGGCTTGAGGTCGCGGTGGACGAGACCGGCGGCGTGGATGTCCTCGAGCGTCCGGGCGAGGACCGCCCCCACAGCGCGTACGGCCGCCTCGTCCAGGGGGCCGCGCCGCTCGACGACCTCGTCCAGCGTAGGGCCGGCCAGGAATTCGCTGGCGATCCACGGCCGTTCGCCCTCCGTCCAGGCCCCGAGCACCCGGGCGACGCCCGGGCTGGTCACCGCTTGCGCGGCCCGTGCCTCGCGGACGAAGCGGTGGGACATGTGCGGATCGTGTGCCAGCTCCGGCAGCAGCACCTTGACGGCGACGGCGTGGCCCCTGTCGTGGCGGCCGAGGTAGACCTTGCCCATGCCGCCTTCCCCGAGGACGCCGAGGATCCGGTGCGGGCCGAGACGGACCGGGTCGCCGGTCGCGAGCGCCTTCATGGCGGGGGAGTCCTTTCACCGGGCCGCGTCGACGGCGCGGGCGGGGCCGGGGCGGCTATTCGACCGGGGCGGGCTACCGCGGCCGGCTATTCGAAGGGGAGAGCACACACGTAGTCACCGGACGTCCAGACGAGGTGGCCTGCCCGCTCGTGGGCGACGGGCGCGCCACCCACGCGCCCGGGGACGTCCATCGACCAGGCGATCCGATGGGTTTGCAGGTCGACGGCCCGGATCTGGTCCCGCGCACCGTCCGTCGCGACGACGTAGAGGTGCGTTCGGCCGAGCACCGGTGCCATGGAGCCCGGCGGCATGCCGGGGAAGGGCGTCTCCCACAGCAGTTCCCCGGTGGCGGCGGACAGGGCGACGACGCCGCGGGTCCCCTCCGCCGCGTAGACCACACCGGCCCTGACCGTCGGCGGGCCGTAGGCGCTGGTCGTCGCGGAAAGGTCGCCCTTGGGGCGGCCCTTGCCGAACGTCCAGGCCGGCTTGCCGTCGTCCAGGCCGACGGCGGTCAGCTCCGTCCCGGCGAAGTAGACGTGCCGGCCATCGGTCGCCGGCTTCCCGGTGTCCATGAAGGAGGTGTCGAGCCGCCGCCCCGGGAGCTCCAGGTCCCACTCCCGACGGCCGTCCGAAAGCCGGTGTGCGACCAGGAGGTTCGTGCGTTGCGGCAGCAGAGGCCGGGCGTAGAGGAGGTGGCCACTGCCGACGTCGGCCACGATCCTGTCCGTCGAGGAGCCGGGGACATGGTTCCCGAGAGGCTGGTTCCAGAGTCGCCCGCCCGTCTTCGTGTCGACGGCGAGAAGCGACCAGGGCTCGTCGTCCCGGTCGCCTCCCTTGCGTGCGGCCAGGTAGACCACTCCGCCGAACACCGCCAGGGGTTCGGCGTGGCCACTGCCCGAGGAAAGGTCGGCGAAGGGGCCGGCGATGTACTCCAGCCCACCGGTGTCCGAGACGTTGTAGACCTTCAAACCCTTCGTATTCCGGCCGTCGGACACGCAGGCGTAGACGCGTTCGGTGTCCGCCGTGAACTCGTACGACTGCTTGACCGACGTGGCCGTCCACCGCTTGAGCCCGGTCTTCGCCTCGAAGGTGACCAGTCCCGCCTGCCCGCGGACCGCCACCAGAGTGCCGACGACGAGGGGCGGACGACTGTCGTCCGCCTTGTCCAGACGAGCCCACCAGGTGGCGCGGCCGGGGATGTTGGCGGGGCGGGCGAAGCGGGCGGGACCGGTGGTTTGGGGACGTTCCCGGCCGTTCCACCAGAGCCAGCCGCCCGTGCCGGCCGCCGCGACGCCGAGGGTCGAGCCGCCGGCGATGCCGAGGAGGCGGCGGCGGGAGAGGGCGGGCGGGAGGCCGGCGGGTGCCGTCGGGGCGTCGGGCGATTGCGGGGGCGGGGGGAGGCGGTGGGGCTGGAGGCGCCAGACGTCGGTGGCCCGCCGGGCGGTCTCGGCGAGGAGGGTGTCGGGGAGGGCGGTGGGGAAGTCGTCCGTGCCGGCGAGCAGTTCGGCCAGTTCGGCCGTGGCGGGGCGGCGGGCGGGGTCCTTGTCGAGGCAGCGGGTCAGTACGGGGATGAGGGCGGGGGGCAGGCCGGACAGGTCGGGGGCCGCGTAGCGGACCCGGTAGAGGAGGTCCGCGGCCTGGCCGCCGCCGAACGGGGCGTGGCCGCTCGCCGCGAAGACGAGGACGCCGGCGAGGGCGAACACGTCGCCCGCGCCGGTGTGCTCGACGCCCGCCGCCTGTTCGGGGGACATGTAGGCGGGGGTGCCGGCCGCGGTGCCGAGTCGGGTCAGCCGCTCGTCGCCGAGCGCCCGCGCCACACCGAAGTCGATGATCTTCGGGCCGGAGGCGGTGACGAGGACGTTGGACGGCTTGAGGTCCCGGTGGACGACGTCCGAGCGGTGCAACTGGGCGAGCGCCCGGCACAGGGCGGCGCCGAGCGCCCGTACGGTCCGCTCGGGGAGCGGGCCGCACAGCTCCACGGCCTCGTCCAGGGGCGGGCCCAGCACGTATTCGGTGGCCAGCCAGGGCTGGGGCGCGAACGGGTCGGCGTCGACGACCCCGGCGCCGTACTCCCCGCCGATCACCCGGGCGGCGTCGGACTCCAGCCGGAACCGGGCCCGGAACGCCTCGTCGGACGCGAACCGCGGGTGCACGGCCTTGAGCGCGACCGTCCGGCCGCCCGTGGAGCGGCCCAGGTAGACCGTGCCCATGCCGCCGCCGCCCAGCCGGGCGACGAGCCGGTAGGGGCCCAGGTGCTGGGGGTCGTCGTGGTGGAGGGGCAGAGGCATCAGGACGGTCCGTGGTGGGGTGGGTGCGGGGAGGGCGCCGGTTCCGCGGCGAGGACGGCGGCGGACTGGCGGACGAGCGCGGCGACCACCCGGGCCGGCAGCCAGCCGGGGGTGAGGAGCGCGCCCGCCCGGCTCGGCCCGCCGTCCAGGACGGTGGCCCCCGGGCCGGCCAGGGTGGGCGGGGGGCCGAAGCCGGCCGGTGCCGGGCCGAAGCCGGGGGCCGCGCCGGGGAGCTCGTCCAGCAGCCTCGGGACGGACGGCCGGTGGGCGGGGTCGCGGACGAGGCAGGCGGAGACGAGGGCGCGCAGGCCCGCGGGGAGTTCGTCGCGCTCGGGGACGGTGTACCCCGTCGCCGCGTAGGCCAGGACCGCGCCCAGGGCGAAGACGTCGCCGGGCGGCTCGGGCCGTGCCCCCGCGAGTTGTTCGGGGGGCACCGTGCCCGGGGCGAGGCCGACGGGTCCGGTGCCGCCCGGCCCCGGCGGGGTCGCGGCGCGCACCGCGCCGTAGCCGGTGAGGCGGGGGCCGTCGGCCGTCAGCAGGACGGCCGCGGGAGCGAGCCCGGCGTGGGCCGCGCCCGTCGCGTGCACCGCGGCCAGGGCCTCGGCGAGGGCGGCGCCGAGCGCGCGGACGGTCCGCTCGGGCAGCGGACCGCCGTGCGCGGCGAGCGCGGCGGGCAGCGGGAGGGCGGGCAGGTACGGGGTGGTGTACCAGGCGGGGGTGGCTTCCGCCGCGTCCGTTCCGACCTCGTCCACGACGGCCGTCCACGGTCCGAACAGCCGCCGGGCGGCCTCGGCCTCGGCCCGGAAGCGGCCCGGGTCGGCGCCTTCGAGAGGCGCGGCGACGAGCACCGTGCGGTCGCCGTCCGAGGACCGTGCGACGAACCGGCGCTCGGCGGCGGGGACGTCACCCGCCGGGGCGTCGAGCCGGCCCAGCACCGCGTACGGGCCGATCCGGCCGGGATCGCCCGGGCGCGACGGTTCCATTCCGGCCACTCCCCCTCGCACGATTACAGATGAACAGAACAGATGAACAGACGAGTACAGGAGCCTACTCATGCGCCGGCCCGGCCCGGACGGCGGCCGAGCGCGAGGGCGGTGACGGGGGTTCCGGTCCCGGTACCGGACCGTGACCCGTGCGGGACGGTGCGGGAGTGTGCGGGCCTGCCGCAGTGCTACGGATGACGATTAGTCTTGATGACCGTACGCATGGAGAACCCGACGCCGGGGGCCCGCAGCGTGACGTATGGGGGAATCGGGCGGTCGTGCGCCGGGAACGGCCCGGAGTCGGCAGGTGATTCCCCGAAGCGCCGGACCACACCAGCAGGAGGCATTGTGAGCAGCGATCGGAACGAGATCCGCGCGGCCGGGACCACAGCCGGCGAGAACCGGTCCGACGCCGACCACGAGCTGGACCAGGATCAGGAGGTCGAGCACACGGGCGAGTTCACCATCGATTACACGCCGCCTGCCTGGTACGTCCAGACCGCGCCGCCCGCGCCGACCACTTCGCCCGCTCCGGCCGCTCCGGCCCCGGTGGTTCCTCCGGCGCCTCCGGCCCCTTCGGCACCGCCCGTCGCGGCGGGCGAGTCCTCCGCGTCGTTCGTCTCCGGGCCGTCCGCTTCCGGGCCGTCCGCTGGTGACGGGCCGGGGGCCGACGAGGCGTCGGATCGCGGTGCGGCCGGTGTGGCGGGTGTGGCGGGCGCAGACGCGCCGGCCTTGGACGCGCCCGAGGTGGCGGGTCCGGCTGTCGGCGATCCGGCTGTCGACGCTCACGCCGTGGACGGGAAGGACGCCGACGGGAGCGCGGACGACGGCGAGGGCGCGCGGCCGGGTGACGGCGCGGGACACGGCCTCGACGGTGCCGGCGAGAGCGCCGCTCCGGAGTCCACGCCGGCCGGGGGGACGACGACGCCCGCGACCGTGCGGTTCTCGGCCGCGACGCTGCGGGACGAGATCGCCGCGCACGCGTCGGAGCCCGGCGCATCCGCGGAGGGGGCGGAGGTCGCGGACGCCGCGGAATCCGCCGAAGCCGCCGAAGCCGCCGAAGCCGCCGAAGCCGCCGAAGCCGCCGAAGCCGCCGAAGCCGCCGAAGCCGCCGAAGCCGCCAAGGTGCCCGAGAAGCCGGATACTTCCGATGAAGCGGATATGAGTGGCACTCTGCGCAGCGAGGGCACCATGCGGTTCTCCTCGGGTTCGCTGCGCAACCGGACGGGGGCCGCGGCGGCCGGGGACGCGCCCGCGGCCGAGGAGGCGGCGGACGCGCCGAGCACGTCGACCGAGTCCTGGACCCCGCCCTCCGTTCCGCAGG
>NZ_JAIQLH010000148.1 GCF_020037025.1 Streptomyces huiliensis
AGGAGGCGGCGGACGCGCCGAGCACGTCGACCGAGTCCTGGACCCCGCCCTCCGTTCCGCAGGCGTCCCTGCCGCCGCTGCCGCCGGACTTCCGCCCGGCCGAGCCCGCCGACGGCCAGGCGGTCGCTCCGGCCCCCTGGGCCTCGCAGGCGACCCCGCAGGCGAGTCAGCAGGCGACTTCGCAGGTGAGCCCGCAAGCAACGCCGCCGCAGGCCCCGGCGATGCCGCCGATGCCGCCCGCCGCGCCGCCCGCGCCCCCGG
>NZ_JAIQLH010000149.1 GCF_020037025.1 Streptomyces huiliensis
CTGGCCGAGGCGGCGCGGGCGGTGGGCGCGGCGGGTGGCCGCGTGGTCGGCGCGGCGGTGGTCGCGGTGCCGCCGCGGGAGCGCCGTGCGAGAGCCCTGGGCGGCCGGGGAGGGCCTGTGGCGCGGCCGTGGGGGTCGTGTGAATGAAGAGGTTTTCGGGGGAGTGGGAGGCGGCGGTCGGGGACAGACGTCCACCAGGCGCGAAGGCGCGCCGGGGCGCGCGGAGGTGCGCCGGGGCGTCAAGCGGAACTCGCAGTTAAGCCCCGTCGTTCCTCATGGAAACGGGTGGAGAACACCTGAATGGAGGTACGGCGGGGTAAGGGGTACCGACGGGCCTCCCCGCGAGATATGTTCGGTTGTGAGGAATGGCGAAAGCTATGACTCATATCTCCGAATGGCGCGTTTTGCGCGCCTTCGAAGAAGCTGGAACCGGGTGGGACGCAGGTCTTGCCGCCGGGTAGGAGGAGGTGGAACCGCCGTGTCGGTGGCTCCGGTCAGCTCCGGGGCCTGATGCAAGAGGGATGCGCTCCGCACCTTCGGCGGGGCGATCCGGGAACGGAGTTCTGCGTGGACATCGTCGTCAAGGGCCGCAAGACAGAGGTGCCCGAGCGCTTTCGCAAGCACGTGGCCGAGAAGCTGAAGGTCGACAAGATCCAGAAGCTCGACGGCAAGGTGATCAGCCTCGACGTGGAGGTGTCCAAGGAGCCCAACCCCAGGCAGGCGGACCGTTCGGACCGCGTCGAGATCACCCTCCGCGGTCGCGGACCGGTGATCCGGGCGGAGGCCGCCGCGACGGATCCCTACGCCGCGCTGGACCTGGCCACGGCCAAGCTGGAAGCGCGGCTGCGCAAGCAGCACGACAAGCGTCTCGACCGCCGGGGCAACGGACGCATCCCGGCGAGCGGGGTCGGGGTCGCCGTCGACGGCGCCGCGCGCCTCGACGACAGCGGCCGGCTGGCCACGGAGACCGCGGACGAGGTGCCGGTGACCCGCGTGGGGCCGCTGGAGATCCGGGGCGAGGGCCCCATCGTGGTCCGTGAGAAGACCCACACCGCCGCTCCGATGACGCTCGACCAGGCGCTCTACGAAATGGAGTTGGTCGGCCACGACTTCTATCTGTTCGTCGACTCCGACAGCAAGATGCCCAGTGTCGTCTACCGGCGGCACGCCTACGACTACGGCGTCATCCACCTCAACGCCGACCCCTTCGCCGAGGTGGAGCCCGGCGGCGCCGGCGGAGCGCTCGGCGGCTGACGCCGGGCCGCGGCCCGGCACCGGCCGTACGTGATCGGCCGTACGTGATCGCGACACGCCAGGCCGACGCCGGCCGCGGTTCCGTCCGAGACGGGAACCATCCGAGACGGCGCCCCGGAGCCCGGGAGGGCTTCCGGGGCTCCGTCGTGCGTCCCGACCAGGCTGTCACGGCAGCGCGGTCCGGCCCGGCATGGAATCATGGGCGGGCGGCAACGGCTGGCCCGGTGGGACGGGTTGGGGCCGCACCGTGCAACCGCGAGGGGCCATGGCCTTCAGGGGGAGGAACAATGGCGGACAGGTTCGGATCCGTGACCGGGCCCGGCGAGGACGACGTCGAGGGCGCCCGCACGGACTCCGTCGCGGGGGCGGCCCCGAGGAGCGAGCCGATCCGGGTCCTGGTCGTGGACGACCACGCCCTGTTCCGCCGCGGGCTGGAGATCGTGCTGGCGCACGAGGAGGACATCCTCGTCGTGGGCGAGGCCGGTGACGGCGCCGAGGCCGTGGACAAGGCCGCCGACCTGTTGCCGGACATCGTGCTGATGGACGTACGGATGCCGCGGCGCGGCGGTATCGAGGCGTGCACCTCCATCAAGGAGGTGGCCCCCAGCGCCAAGATCATCATGCTGACGATCAGCGACGAGGAGGCCGACCTCTACGACGCGATCAAGGCAGGCGCCACCGGCTACCTGCTCAAGGAGATCTCCACCGACGAGGTCGCCACCGCCATCCGGGCGGTCGCCGACGGGCAGTCGCAGATCAGCCCCTCCATGGCGTCCAAGCTCCTCACCGAGTTCAAGTCCATGATCCAGCGCACCGACGAGCGCCGTCTGGTGCCGGCGCCCCGGCTGACCGACCGTGAGCTGGAGGTGCTCAAGCTGGTCGCCACCGGCATGAACAACCGGGACATCGCCAAGGAGTTGTTCATCAGCGAGAACACCGTCAAGAACCATGTGCGGAACATCCTGGAGAAGCTGCAGTTGCACTCCAGGATGGAGGCGGTGGTGTATGCGATGCGGGAGAAGATCCTGGAGATCCGCTGAGCCGCTGTGACGCGGGCGCCGGTCAGGCCGTGAGCGCGGTGCGGAGTGCCTCCCCCAGTCGTACGTCGTCGCAGCGCTCCACGCGTACGTCGGAACAGCCGACCCACTCGGCCGCCTCGCGCAGCGCCCGGGCCATCGGCGCCACCGCTCCGGCCCCCGCGAGCGAGACCTGGCGGGCCACGAGGGTCCGTCCCTCCCGGGCCGGGTCCACCCGGCCCACCAGCCGGCCGCCCGCCAGCAGGGGCATCGCGAAGTAGCCGTGCACCCGCTTGGGCTTGGGGACGTACGCCTCCAGGCGGTGCGTGAAGCCGAAGATCCGCTCGGTGCGCGGCCGGTCCCAGATGAGCGAGTCGAAGGGGGACAGCAGCGTCGTCCGGTGCCGCTGTGACCCGGCCGCCGACTCCGCCTCCAGCGCCGCCGGGTCGGCCCAGGCGGGCGCGGACCAGCCGGCCACGTCCACCGGGACCAGGCCCGAGCCCTCCAGCGCCGCGTCCACCTGCTCCGCCTTGAGCCGGTGGTAGTCCGCCAGGTCCGCGCGGGTGGCCACCCCCATGGCCGCCCCGGCCTGGGCGACCAGCCGCCGTATGCACGCCGCGTCGTCCAGGTCGTCGTGGAAGAGGGCGTCCGGCACCGCGCGCTCAGCCAGGTCGTACACCCGCTTCCAGCCGCGCCGTTCGGTGCAGACGACCTCCCCCGTGTCGAGCAGCCACTCGACGGCGATCTTCGTCTCCGACCAGTCCCACCACGGGCCGCCCTTCTTGGCGCCGCCCAACTCGGTCGCGGTGAGCGGCCCGTCGGCCAGGAGGCGCTCGCGCACGGCGGCGCAGGAGCGTTCCGCGTCCGCCATGATGTGCCAGCGGTGGCCGCGCTCCCGGAACGCCCGCCGCCGGAAGGCGAAGAGGGGCCACTCCTCGATGGGCAGCACGCAGGCGGCGTGGGACCAGTACTCGAAGCCGTGCGGCGGCTCCGCGGCCCCGTCGGCCGGGCGCGGCGTCCAGTAGGCGGACTCCACCGCGTCCCGGCCCACGGCGCCCAGTCGGGCGTAGGGGACCAGCTCGTGCGAACGGGCCAGCACCGAGATGGTGTCCAGCTGGACGGCGCCCAGCCGCCGCAGCACCCCGCGCACCCCGGCCCGCCGATCGGGCGCGCCGAGCAGGCCCTGGGCGCGCAGCGCCATGCGGCGGGCCTCGTCGGCGGAGAGGCTGGTGGCGGCCCTACGGCCCTTCACGGCGGCGGCAGTTGTCATGCGGTCACCTTAGGACGTGGCACTGACAACGCCCCTCGGTCAGCCCCCGGCGGGGCGTTCCCGGTCGGGGTACGGCAGGTAGGGCGTCCTGGTCGGCAGGCCGAGGTCAGAGGGGAGCAGGCTGCCCGTCCAGGCGTCGCGGCGGGTGCCGTTGTGCGGGATGAGGGCACGGGTGATGCCCTCCATGCGGAAGCCGAGGTTGCGGGCGACGGCCCGGGAGCCCTCGTTCCCGGCCTCCGCGATCCACTCCAGCCGCTCCGCCCCGAGCTCCTCGAACGCCCACCGCACCACCGCGCGGCCCGCCTCGGCGGTGTATCCGCGGCCGCGTTCCTCCTTGGCGGTCCAGTAGCCGATCTCGGCCTGCCGTTCGGGGGTGTGCAGCTTCAGCTGTATCAGCGCCATCGAGCCGGTGAGCCGGCCGTCGTCCCGGGCGAAGACGCCGAAGGTGTAGGCGGTGTCCTCGCGCCAGCCCTGCGGGCAGCGTTCCTCGACGTAGAGCCGGGCGTCTTCGAGGGTGTACGGGGAGGGGACGGGGGTGTAGCGGGGGATCGCCGGGTCCTGGCAGGCGGCGTGCACGGCCGGGATGTCGTCCGGGGCGAAGGGGCGCAGGAGGAGGCGCTCGGTGGTGAGAGTCGTCGGTTCCATGATCCGAGAGTCTGGCGGGTCGGCGCCCCCAAGTGATCGGAAGGCAACATTCCGCATCCCGGTTACCCCCGTCGGGCACTCCGCGGGCACCCCGCGCGTTCACCGTGCGGGTGATCCCCGGGCTCCGCGATGACGGACCTCCCGGCGCGGTGGGGTCCTCGCTTACGATGGCCGTTGCGGCGGGGACTGTCCCGTCGTGCCCGCGCACCCTCTCCCCGCCGGTGGCGGGGGACAGCCAGTGCCAGGCCCGACCGGCAAGGAGTCAGCCTACGTGTCCGTCTTCGGCAAGATCATGCGTGCAGGAGAAGGCAAGATCCTGCGCAAGCTGCACCGCATCGCGGACCAGGTCAATTCCATCGAAGAGGACTTCCTCACCCTCTCCGACGCCGAGCTGCGCGCCCTGACCGAGGAGTACAGGCAGCGGTACGCCGACGGCGAGAGCCTCGACGACCTGCTCCCCGAGGCGTTCGCGACCGTCCGCGAGGCGGCCAAGCGCGTGCTCGGCCAGCGCCACTACGACGTCCAGCTCATGGGCGGCGCCGCGCTGCACCTCGGATACGTGGCGGAGATGAAGACCGGTGAGGGCAAGACCCTCGTCGGCACCCTGCCCGCCTACCTGAACGCGCTCTCCGGCGACGGCGTGCACCTGATCACGGTCAACGACTACCTCGCCGAGCGCGACTCCGAGATGATGGGCCGGGTCCACAAGTTCCTGGGCCTCTCGGTCGGTTGCATCCTGGCCAACATGACGCCGGCCCAGCGCCGCGAGATGTACGGCTGCGACATCACGTACGGCACGAACAACGAGTTCGGCTTCGACTACCTGCGCGACAACATGGCGTGGTCGCAGGACGAGCTCGTGCAGCGCGGGCACAACTTCGCGATCGTCGACGAGGTCGACTCGATCCTCGTCGACGAGGCCCGTACCCCGCTCATCATCTCGGGCCCGGCCGACCAGGCCACCAAGTGGTACGGCGACTTCGCCAAGCTGGTCACCCGCCTCAAGCGCGGCGAGCCGGCCAACCCGCAGAAGGGCGTGGAGGAGACCGGCGACTACGAGGTCGACGAGAAGAAGCGCACGGTCGGCATCCACGAGGCCGGTGTCACCAAGGTCGAGGACTGGCTGGGCATCGACAACCTCTACGAATCGGTCAACACGCCGCTCGTCGGGTATCTCAACAACGCCATCAAGGCGAAGGAACTGTTCAAGAAGGACAAGGACTACGTCGTCATGGACGGCGAAGTCATGATCGTCGACGAGCACACCGGCCGTATCCTCGCCGGCCGCCGCTACAACGAGGGCATGCACCAGGCGATCGAGGCGAAGGAAGGGGTGGACATCAAGGACGAGAACCAGACGCTCGCCACGATCACCCTGCAGAACTTCTTCCGCCTCTACAACAAGCTCTCCGGCATGACCGGTACGGCCATGACCGAGGCCGCCGAGTTCCACCAGATCTACAAGCTCGGCGTGGTGCCGATCCCGACGAACCGTCCGATGCAGCGCAAGGACCAGTCGGACCTGATCTACCGCACCGAGGTCGCGAAGTTCGACGCCGTCGTCGAGGACATCGCCGAGAAGCACGCCAAGGGCCAGCCGATCCTCGTCGGCACCACCTCCGTGGAGAAGTCCGAGTACCTCTCCCAGCAGCTCTCCAAGCGCGGCATCCCGCACGAGGTCCTCAACGCCAAGCACCACGAGCGCGAGGCGCAGATCGTCGCGCAGGCCGGCCGCAAGGGCGCCGTCACCGTCGCCACCAACATGGCCGGCCGCGGTACCGACATCAAGCTCGGCGGCAACCCCGACGACCTCGCCGAGGCGGAGCTGCGCCAGCGCGGCCTGGACCCGGTGGAGCACGTCGAGGAGTGGGCCGCCGCCCTGCCCGCCGCGCTGGAGAAGGCCGAGGCCGCGGTCAAGGCCGAGTTCGAGGAGGTCAAGGACCTCGGCGGGCTCTACGTCCTGGGCACCGAGCGGCACGAGTCGCGCCGCATCGACAACCAGCTGCGCGGCCGTTCCGGCCGGCAGGGCGACCCGGGCGAGTCCCGCTTCTACCTCTCGCTGGGCGACGACCTGATGCGCCTGTTCAAGGCCCAGATGGTCGAGCGCGTGATGGCCATGGCCAACGTTCCCGACGACGTGCCGATCGAGAACAAGATGGTCACCCGGGCCATCGCCTCCGCCCAGTCGCAGGTCGAGCAGCAGAACTTCGAGACCCGCAAGAACGTCCTCAAGTACGACGAGGTGCTCAACCGCCAGCGCGAGGTCATCTACGCCGAGCGCCGGCGCGTCCTGGAGGGCGAGGACCTGCAGGAGCAGATCCAGCACTTCATGGACGACACCATCGACGACTACATCCGCCAGGAGACCGTCGAGGGCTTCGCGGAGGAGTGGGACCTGGAGCGGCTGTGGAGCGCGTTCAAGCAGCTCTACCCGGTCAAGGTCACCATCGACGAGCTGGAGGAGGCGGCCGGCGACCGCGCGGGCATCACCGCCGAGTTCATCGCCGAGTCCGTCAAGGACGACATCCACGAGCAGTACGCGGCCCGCGAGGAGCAGCTCGGCTCCGACATCATGCGCGAGCTGGAGCGCCGCGTCGTGCTGTCGGTCCTGGACCGCAAGTGGCGTGAGCACCTCTACGAGATGGACTACCTCCAGGAGGGCATCGGCCTGCGCGCGATGGCCCAGAAGGATCCGCTGGTCGAGTACCAGCGGGAGGGCTTCGACATGTTCCAGGCCATGATGGAGGGCATCAAGGAGGAGTCGGTCGGCTACCTCTTCAACCTGGAGGTCCAGGTCGACCAGCAGCTGGAGGAGGTCCCGGTCCAGGCCGGCGAGGCGCCGTCGCTGGAGAAGACCCCCGCCGACGCGGTGCCGGCCGCCCGCCCGGAGATCCGGGCCAAGGGCCTCGACGCCCCGCAGCGCCCCGACCGGCTGCACTTCTCCGCCCCGACGGTGGACGGCGAGGGCGGCGTCGTCGAGGGCGACTTCACCAACGACGAGGGTCCGGTCCGCTCCGAGGCGGACGGGATGACCCGGGCCGAGCGCCGCAAGGCGCAGCGGAACGGCGGCGGTGGCCGACGCCGCAAGAAGTGACCTGAGGGGTCGTGAGGAGGGGCGGGACGCGGGTGCGTCCCGCCCCTCCGGCGTACTCGGGCGCGTTCGGGCGAGTGCAGGAGCGTTCAGGAGCGGGCGCCCAGTTCGACGGCGGAGCACCGCCAGCGGTCGTCCGTGCCCTGCTCCAGCCGGAAGGCGAGCGCCCGCATCCGGTCCCCGGAGGTGATCCGCGCGTAGGCCTCGATGACGCCGGGCCGCGGCTGGAACTGGTCGCAGCGCTGGACGACCGGGGTGCCGCCGCGCGCCGCGGGGCGCAGGGGCGCCCGCGGCGCGAGCTCGACGAGCAGGTCGTAGGCGGCGGGCAGGGTGTACCCGAGCATCCGGTGCACCGGGCGCTGACCGCTCAGGGTGAGCAGCAGCTGTTCGGCGAACCAGTAGCGCGGGATGCCCGCGCGGAAGTGCCGGGCGGCCGGGCCGACGCCCGGGCGCCGCGTGTCCGTCCGCCGCGGTGGTGCGGTGCGCCGGGCGGTGTCCCGGCCCGGCCCTGTGGTCCTCTTCAACGTTGGTCGCCCCCTTCGGTCGGGGATCTTCTACCGGCGCGCCGACGGGCCCGGCAAGGGCCGCCGGCTGCGGGGAGTGATTCACCTATCCGGGTGAGAGGTGTGTGGTTTCCGCTGGTCGCGGCCGTGGGCCGGGCGGCGTGCGGGGAGCGGTCGACCGGCTCCCGGCCCTTCGAAGGGGGACGCGCCCCCGTATGCTGGCAGCACCCATCCACAGGCACTCCGGAAAGCGGCGGACATGCGCGTCTACGTCCCTCTGACCCTCCCCGCTCTCGCCGAGGCGCACCGGGCGGGCGAGCTCGGCCCGGCCCCGCTCGACGCCTACGCCGTCACCCCCGCGCTGCGCGAGTGGTACCTCTCCGACGACATGGAGGAGCTGGAGTACGCGGCGCTCGGGCGCGCCGCGCAGGCCTCGCTCCGGCTGATCGCCACCGACCCGGCCGCGCCGCGCCGCCGGGTGGTCGTCGCGGTCGACGTGCCGGACCGGGAGGCCGCCGTGGATCCGGACCGGGCGCTCGACGAGTCGGCGCTCGGCGAGGTGCGGCTGTCCCGGCCGGTGCCGCTGGCGAAGGCCGCCGCCGTGCACGTGGACGCGGACGACGCCGAGGCGGACGTCGCGGCGGCCGCGGCGGCGCTGGGCGCGGCCGACCAGGGCGACGACGACGCCCGCTTCACGGTGGACGGCGCGGAGGACCACGAGCTGATGTGGTTCGGCGTGCAGGAGATCCCCAACCTGACCTGAGGCCCGCTCGGCATCCGCCCTGGTCGGACGGGTGGCCGGGGCGTTGTCAGTGGGTGCCGGTACGGTCTTTCCATGACACAGCACGGCGCTCACATCGTCTGGGACTGGAACGGCACGCTGCTGCACGACGTCGACGCGGTGATGGCCGCGACGAACGCCTCGTTCGCGGAGGTCGGGCTGGCCCCGATCACGCTGGAGCGGTACCGGGACCTGTACTGCGTACCCGTGCCGCGGTTCTACGAGCGGCTGATGGGCCGGCTGCCCAGCGACGCCGAGTGGCAGGTGATGGACGCGGCGTTCCACCGGTACTACGCGAAGTTCGCCGTGGACGTCGAGCTGGCGGAGGGGGCCAGGCAGCTGCTCGCGGACCGGCAGGCGGCCGGGCGCACGCAGTCGCTCTGCTCCCTGGCCTCGCACGACGACTTGATACCCCTGGTGCGGACGTACGGCATCGAGCACCACTTCGTCCGCGTCGACGGCCGGACCGGCCGGAGCGACCGGGGCAAGGCCGAGCAGATGGCCCGGCACGTCGCGGCCCTGGAGGGCACGGCTCCGGAGCGGGTGGTCGTCGTCGGGGACGCGGTGGACGACGCGCTCGCCGCGGCGCACGTGGGCGCGAAGGCGGTGCTGTACACCGGGGGGTCGCACAGCCGGGCGAGCCTGTCCGCCGCCGGTGTGCCGGTGGTCGACACGCTGGTGGAGGCGGTCGAGCTCGCGGAGCGTCTGGTGGGGTGAGGCCCGGTACCGGCCGGCGGCCGGTGGCGCCGGGACGTGTCGGACTGCGTCGGGCGAATACCGAGGTGGACGGGGGGCAAGCGGTGAGGGGAGCGCCGGGAAGGGGTGCCGGGGCGCGGTCGGGGACGGGTCGCTGTCCAGACCGTCAAAGACAGGGGCCGTCTTTTGTACACAATCGGCTCATGACGCGGTCCCCCGGAAGAGCGATAGCCTTACCGGGTGATCAGCGCGATATCCCGCGGGGGCGACGACGCCTCTGTGCGCCGCCCGGAGCGCCACGGCGCCCGGGCCACCGCTGGTCCCCGGAACCGGGCCCGTCCGACGCTTCTGCCGTTTCTGACAGAGTTGTCCGAGAACGGCCCGGTCACCCCTCATCCCGGCATACCGTCGAAGTCGACCGGAGAACCGGCGTCGCGGCGTGATGCCTTCACCACCTATGTCACGCAACGGCGCGCGACAGGAGCCAGAGGACATGCAGACCAAGCTGGACGAAGCCAAGGCCGAGCTGCTCGCGCGGGCGGCCCGCGTCGCCGAGAACACGCCGGCCGGGGCACAGCACCCGACCGGGCCGAACGGTGAGGGCGGGCTCGACCAGGACACCCTGACCGCGTACCTCCAGCGCTACTACCTGCACACGGCGCCGGAGGACCTGACGGGCCGCGACCCCGTCGACGTCTTCGGCGCCGCGCTGTCGCACTACCGGCTCGCCGAGAACCGGCCGCAGGGCACCGCGAACGTGCGGGTCCACACGCCGACGGTCGAGGAGAACGGCTGGACGTGCAGCCACTCGGTGGTCGAGGTGGTCACCGACGACATGCCGTTCCTGGTCGACTCGGTCACCAACGAGCTCTCCCGGCAGAACCGCGGCATCCACGTCGTCATCCACCCGCAGATGGTCGTCCGCCGCGACCTGACCGGCCGCCTGCTGGAGGTCCTCGGCTCCAACTGCGACGCCCACGGCACCGGCAAGGACGCCGAACTGCCGCACGACGCGCTCGTCGAGTCCTGGATCCACGTCGAGATCGACCGCGAGACCGACCGCGACGACCTCAAGCAGATCGGCAACGACCTGCTCCGCGTCCTCTCCGACGTCCGCGAGGCCGTCGAGGACTGGGAGAAGATGCGCGAGGCCGCGCTGCGGCTGGCCGACGGCCTGCAGGACGAGCCGGCCCCCGCCGACCTGCCGGTCACCGAGGTCGACGAGGCCCGCGAGCTGCTCCGCTGGCTCTCCGCCGACCACTTCACGTTCCTCGGCTACCGCGAGTACGAGCTGACCAAGGTGGCCGGCGACGGGGACGAGGAGGACGCGCTGACCGCCGTCCCCGGCACCGGCCTCGGCATCCTCCGCTCCGACCCCGCGCACACCGTCGACGGGCACCACGACGGCCCGCACGCGCCGCTGTCCCGGCCCGCCTCGGCGTCCTTCAGCCGGCTGCCCGCCGACGCCCGGGCCAAGGCCCGTGAGCACAAGCTCCTCGTGCTGACCAAGGCCAACAGCCGCGCCACCGTGCACCGTCCCTCGTACCTCGACTACGTGGGCGTCAAGAAGTTCGACGCCGAGGGCAACGTCGTCGGCGAGCGCCGCTTCCTGGGCCTGTTCTCCTCGGCCGCCTACACCGAGTCCGTCCGCCGGGTGCCGGTGATCCGCCGCAAGGTGGCCCAGGTCCTGTCCGACGCCGGGTTCACGCCCCACAGCCACGACGGGCGCGACCTGCTCCAGATCCTGGAGACCTACCCGCGCGACGAGCTGTTCCAGACCCCTGCCGACCAGCTGCGGTCCATCGCCACCAGCGTGCTCTACCTGCAGGAGCGCCGCCGGCTGCGGCTGTTCCTGCGCCGCGACGAGTACGGGCGCTACTACTCCGCCCTGGTCTACCTGCCGCGCGACCGGTACACCACCGGCGTCCGGCTGCGGCTGATCGACATCCTCAAGGAAGAGCTCAACGGCACCAGCGTCGACTTCACGGCCTGGAACACCGAGTCGGTCCTGTCCCGGCTGCACTTCGTCGTCCGCGTCGAGCCCGGCTCCACGCTGCCGGAGCTGAGCGACGCCGACGAGGAGCGCATCGAGGGGCGCCTGGTGGAGGCCGCCCGGTCCTGGGCCGACGGCTTCGCCGAGACGCTCACCGCCGAGGTCGGCGAGGAGCGCGCCGCCGAGCTGCTGCGCCGCTACACCCAGGCCTTCTCCGAGGGCTACAAGGCCGATCACAGTCCGCGCGCCGCCGTCGCCGACCTCCAGCACCTGGAGAAGGTCACCGCGGGTGACCGCGACTTCGCGTTCAGCCTCTACGAGCCGGTCGGCGCGGCCCCCGGCGAGCGCCGCTTCAAGATCTACCGCACCGGTGACCCGGTCTCCCTCTCCGCCGTGCTGCCGGTCCTGAGCCGGCTGGGCGTCGAGGTCGTCGACGAGCGCCCGTACGAGCTGCGCTGCTCGGACCGGACGACGGCGTGGATCTACGACTTCGGGCTGCGGATGCCCGAGCACGTCGAGGGCGACGACGCCCGCGGCCGCTTCCAGGACGCGTTCGCCGCGGTCTGGACCGGCAAGGCGGAGAACGACAACTTCAACAAGCTCGTGCTGCGCGCCGGTCTCGACTGGCGGCAGGCGATGGTGCTGCGGGCCTACGCCAAGTACCTCCGGCAGGCCGGTACGACGTTCAGCCAGTCGTACATGGAGGACACCCTCAGCAACAACGTCCACACCACGCGCCTGCTGATCAACCTGTTCGAGGCCCGGATGTCCCCGGCGCTCCAGCGCGCGGGCCGCGAGCTGACGGACGGGCTGCTGGAGGAGCTGGACGGCGCCCTCGACCAGGTCGCGAGCCTGGACGAGGACCGCATCCTGCGGGCGTTCCTCACGGTCATCAAGGCCACCCTGCGCACCAATCACTTCCAGCGCGACGCGAACGGCGAGCCGCACGCCTACCTGTCGATCAAGCTGGACCCGCAGGCCATCCCGGACCTCCCGGCGCCGCGCCCGGCCTTCGAGATCTGGGTCTACTCGCCGCGCGTCGAGGGCGTGCACCTGCGCTTCGGCAAGGTCGCCCGCGGTGGTCTGCGCTGGTCCGACCGGCGCGAGGACTTCCGCACCGAGGTGCTGGGCCTGGTCAAGGCGCAGATGGTGAAGAACACCGTCATCGTCCCGGTGGGCGCCAAGGGCGGCTTCGTCGGCAAGCAGCTGCCGGACCCGTCGGTGGACCGCGACGCGTGGCTCGCCGAGGGCATCGCCTCGTACAAGACCTTCATCTCCGGTCTCCTCGACATCACCGACAACATGGTCGGCGGCGAGGTCGTGCCGCCGAAGGACGTCGTCCGGCACGACGAGGACGACACCTACCTGGTGGTCGCGGCCGACAAGGGCACCGCGACGTTCTCCGACATCGCCAACGAGGTCGCCCAGTCGTACGGCTTCTGGCTCGGTGACGCCTTCGCCTCCGGCGGCTCCGCGGGCTACGACCACAAGGGCATGGGCATCACCGCCCGCGGCGCCTGGGAGTCGGTCAAGCGCCACTTCCAGGAGCTGGGGCACAACACCCAGACCGAGGACTTCACGGTCGTCGGCGTCGGCGACATGTCCGGTGACGTGTTCGGCAACGGCATGCTGCTGTCGGAGCACATCCGCCTGGTGGCCGCCTTCGACCACCGGCACATCTTCCTGGACCCGACGCCGGACGCCGCCACCTCGTACGCCGAGCGCCGGCGCCTGTTCGAGCTGCCGCGCTCGTCGTGGGCCGACTACGACACCTCGCTGCTGTCCAAGGGCGGCGGCGTGCACCCGCGGACGGCCAAGTCGATCCCGATCAACGCGCACGTCCGCGAGGCCCTGGGCATCGAGCCGGGCATCACCAAGATGACCCCGGCCGAGCTGATGAAGTCCATCCTGCGGGCCCCCGTCGACCTGCTGTGGAACGGCGGCATCGGCACCTACGTCAAGGCGTCCACCGAGTCCCACGCGGACGTCGGGGACAAGGCGAACGACGCGATCCGCGTCGACGGCGGCGACCTGCGCGCCAAGGTCGTCGGCGAGGGCGGCAACCTGGGCCTGACCCAGCTCGGCCGCATCGAGTTCGCGCTCGCGGGCGGCCGGGTCAACACCGACGCCATCGACAACAGCGCCGGCGTGGACACCTCGGACCACGAGGTGAACATCAAGATCCTGCTCAACGCGCTGGTCACCGACGGCGACATGACCGTCAAGCAGCGCAACAAGCTGCTGGCGGAGATGACCGACGAGGTCGGCGAGCTGGTCCTGCGCAACAACTACGCGCAGAACGTCGCCCTGGCCAACGCGGTGGCCCAGGCGCCCAGCCTGCTCCACGCCCACCAGCGGATCATGCGCCGCCTCAGCCGGGACGGGCACCTGGACCGTGCGCTGGAGTTCCTGCCCACCGACCGGCAGATCCGTGAGCGGCTCTCCGCCGGGCGCGGCCTGACCCAGCCGGAGCTGGCGGTCCTGCTCGCCTACATCAAGATCACGACGGCCGAGGAGCTGCTGGCCACCGGCCTGCCGGACGACCCGTACCTGCAGCGCCTGCTCTACGCCTACTTCCCGGGCGCCCTGCGCCAGGCGTTCGGCGAGCAGATCGACCACCACGCCCTGCGGCGCGAGATCGTGACGACCGTCCTCGTCAACGACACGGTCAACACCGGCGGGTCGACCTTCCTGCACCGGCTGCGGGAGGAGACCGGGGCCTCGCTGGAGGAGATCGTCCGGGCGCAGGCCGCGGCCCGCGAGATCTTCGGCCTGGGCGCGGTGTGGGACGCCGTCGAGGCGCTGGACAACAAGGTCGCGGCGGACGTCCAGACCCGGGTGCGGCTGCACTCGCGGCGGCTGGTCGAGCGCGGCACCCGCTGGCTGCTCAACAACCGCCCGCAGCCGCTCCAGCTGGCCGAGACCATCGAGTACTTCCGCGACGGCGTGGCGACGGTCTGGGGCGAGCTGCCCAAGCTGCTGCGCGGCGAGGACCTCGAGTGGTGGCAGACCATCCACGACGAGCTGACGGAGGCCGGGATCCCCGGCGAGCTGGCCGTCCGGGTCGCGGGCTTCTCGTCCGTCTTCCCGGCGCTGGACGTCGTCGCCATCGCGGAGCGCACGGGCAAGGAGCCGCTGTTCGTGGCGGAGGTCTACTACGACCTCGGCGACCGGCTGCACATCACCCAGCTGATGGACAAGATCATCGAGCTGCCGCGGTCCGACCGCTGGCAGTCGATGGCCCGCGCCTCCATCCGTGAGGACCTGTACGCGTGCCACGCCGCGCTCACCGCCGACATCCTCGCGGTGGGCAACGGCTCCTCCACGCCGGAGCAGCGCTTCACGGCGTGGGAGGAGAAGAACGCGCCGATCCTGACCCGCGCGCGGACCACGCTGGACGAGATCCGCGGCTCGGACTCGTTCGACCTGGCCAACCTGTCGGTGGCCATGCGGACGATGCGCACCCTGCTGCGGACGCACAGCTGATCCGTCGACCGCGTCAAGGGGCGGCCCCGGGGTTCCGAAACCCCGGGGCCGCCCCTTTTCGTCCTTCTTCACCCCCGCGTTCCTGCCGGTTCCGCCCGCGTTGGCGGCCCGGCCGCCCGGCCCTGCTGTCCTGGGGACCGGTGGTTCCTACGGTGGAGGTGCGGTGGTCTCGGGTCGGTACGCGGCCGGGTCGTGCCCGGCGGGCGCGTCGTGAACGGGCGCGGGCGCGTCGTGCGCGCGGCCGTGCCGCGGTCCGTGGCGGGGCAGCGTCCGGAAGACCCAGGCCCGGTACGCCCAGAAGCGGAACAGGGTGGCGGTTCCGATGCCGAGGAACTTGAAGAGGTTGCTCTGGAACGGCGAGCCCCAGCCGAAGCCGTAGGTGGCGATGTAGAGGATGCCGTTCTCGATGACCAGGCCGAGGGCGCTGAAGACCGCGAAGAGCAGCACCTCCCTGCTGCGGTGGCTCTTGTCGCGGTCGCGGTAGGTGAAGTACCGCAGGCCCAGGTAGTTGAAGGCGATGGCGACGACGGTGGCGACCACGCTGCACCGGACGACGGGGAGCCTGGTGATGCCCCGGCACAGGTTGAAGACGCCGAAGTTGACGAAGATCCCCAGCACCCCGACGGTGCCGAACTTCGCGAACTCGTGTCCGAGCGCCAGCAGCCTCGCCGAACCGGGCAGGCGTCTCCCTCTTGCCGTCGTCCCTGCCGTCGTCTGTCGCAAGGGCATCTCCCGAAACGGTCGCCACGCATAGCGGACATTGCACGCAGACAGCTGATTGTAGTGTAATTTCCCGCGAAAACTAACGCAGTGCGACGGTGTGACGACGATGCGCGAGGACGGTGGCATGACAGAGGCGGTACTGCTCGTCGGCGGCAAGGGCACTCGGCTCCAGCCGCTCACGCTGAACACCCCCAAGCCGATGGTCCCGGCCGCCGGGGTGCCGTTCCTCGCCCACCAGCTCGCCCGGGCCCGGGCCGCCGGGGTGCGGCACGTCGTCCTGGCCACCTCGTACCTCGCCGAGGTCTTCGAGCCGTACTTCGGCGACGGCTCCGCCCACGGCCTGCGGCTCACCTACGTCACCGAGGACGAGCCGCTCGGCACGGGCGGGGCGATCCGGGGCGCCGCCGGCGCGCTCACTGCCCGGCCGGGCGACCCCGTGCTCGTCTTCAACGGCGACATCCTCACCGGACTCGACATCCCCGCCCTGCTCAGGCACCACGAGCGGACCCAGGCCGACGTCACCCTGCACCTCACCCGGGTCGCCGACCCCCGGGCGTACGGCCTGGTGCCCACCGCCCCCGACGGCCGGGTGCTGGCCTTCACCGAGAAGCCCCGGCACCCCGACGAGATCGTCACCGACCAGATCAACGCCGGCTGCTACGTCTTCCGGCGGGAGGTCATCGACGCCATCCCCGCCGGCCGCCCGGTCTCCGTCGAGCGGGAGACCTTCCCCGGGCTGCTGGACGGCGGCGCGCTGCTGCACGGCGTCGTCGACGCGTCGTACTGGCTGGACCTCGGCCGGCCCGCCTCGTTCATCCAGGCCTCCGCCGACCTCGTGCGCGGCATCGTCCGCTCCCCGGCGGTGCCGGGCGAACCGGGGGAGCACCTGGTGCTGCCCGGCGCCCACGTCGAGCCCGGGGCGCGGCTGGCCGGCGGGACGGTCGTCGGCGCGGGGGCGTGGGTCGGGGCCGGTGCCGAGATCACCGGGTCCGTGGTGCTGGACGGGGCCCGGGTCGAGGCGGGGGCGCGGATCCGGGCGTCGATGATCGGTACCGCCGCACGGGTGGGGCCGCGCACCGTGCTGGACGGCGCCGTCATCGGCGACCACGCCGAGGTCGGCGCGGACAACGAGCTGCGCGAGGGTGCCCGGGTCTGGTGCGGCACCGCCATCCCCGACGCCGCCATCCGCTTCGGCGCCGCCTGACCGGGGAACCGACGTCCGTATGCCCCCACCTACCGCAGAGGACAGCCCATGAGAGTTCCGCACACCCCCGCCGTCCTGGCCCCGCTGCCCGCCGAGTGGGCCCGCACGGTGACCACCGTGGTGATGCCCACCTACAACGAGGCGGAGAACCTGCCGATGATGGCTGAGGCGCTGATGGCGCTGCCGCTGGAGGGGCTGCGGCTGCTGGTCGTGGACGACGACAGCCCGGACGGCACCGGCCGGGTCGCCGACCAGCTGGCCGACAAGTACCAGGAGCCCGGCCGGCCACGCGTCTCCGTGCTGCACCGCACCGCCAAGGAGGGCCTCGGACGGGCGTACGCGGCCGGTATGGCGCGGGCCGTCGAGGACGGCGCCGCGTACGTCCTGCAGATGGACGCCGACGGCAGCCACCCGGCCGGCAAGATCGCCGAGATGCTGGGTGTCGCCCTGTCCACCGGGGCGGACGTCGTCGTCGGCAGCCGGTACGTGCCCGGCGGCACCCTGTCCGCCGCCTGGGGCGCCCACCGCAAGCTGCTCTCGCGCTGGGCCAACGCCTACGCGGGCACCATCCTCGGCACCCGGCTGCGCGACATCACCGGCGGGTTCAACCTGTGGAGCGCGGCGGCGCTGCGCTCCCTCGACCTCGACACCGTCGACAGCGCGGGCTACAGCTTCCAGGTCGAGACCAAGTACCGGGCGCTGCGGGCCGGGTTCACGGTGGTGGAGGTGCCGATCCACTTCGAGGACCGGACGGTGGGGGAGTCCAAGATGAGCCTGGCGGTGCAGATGGAGTCGGTCGCGATGCCCTGGCGGCTGCGGGCCAAGGAGATGCGTTCGAGCGGTGGGCGGGCCCGCTGAGCCGCGCGGCGTGACCGTCCGGACGGAGGCCGCGCCGGCCGCCGCCACGGATGCGTCGTACCGCGCCCTGCTGCTGGTCACCCTGGTCCCGGCCGTGCTGCTGCTGGCCGCCGTGGTGCGGCTGCCGTGGGCCGGGGACCTGGGGATGCACGCGGCGGTGGTGGAGCGGCTGCGCGCGGATCTGCCGCATCCGGGGCATCCGCTGGTGGACGCGGACGTGCCCAGCCCCTACTACTCGCCCTGGATGGTCGTGCTGGCGCTGCTCGCGGCGGCGACCGGGGCGAGCGCGCCGGCCGTGCTGCACCTGGCCGCGCTCGCCGGGCTCGTCGCGTTCGGCACCGGGGTGCGCGCGTTCGTCCGGACGCTGACCGGGCGGCGCGCGGCCGTGCCGCTGGCGCTGCTGTGTGTCCTCTTCCTGTACGGCACCCGGCTGTTCGCCTGGAGCGGGGTGCCCGGCCTCACCTCGCTCGCGCTGACCGCCGCCTATCCGAGCACGTTGGCGCTGGGGCTGGCACTGCACCTGTGGGCCTTGACGCGGCGGGCGGTGGCGGAGCGGTGGAGGATGGCCCGTTTCCTGGGGCTGGGGCTGCTGCTGGCCCTGGTGCTGCTGGTGCACCAATTTACGGGGGCGGTGGCGGCGTTGGGGGTGGTGTCGGTGCTCTTGGGGGCGCGGCCTCTGCCGACACGCGCCGTCTGGCTCCGGGTGGGCGCCGGGGCGCTGCTCGCCGGAGCGGTGCTCGCGGCATGGCCGTACTACCCCTTCACCGCGCTGTTCGGCGCCGACGGGCTGGAGGCGATCCACCGGTCGCTCTACCGGCATCTGCTGCCCAAGTTCTGCCTGGTGAGCCTGGGAGTGGTGGCGCTCTGTGCGCGGTGGCGGCGGGATCCGCGGGATCCGCTGGTCCTCCTGTTCCTTCTGGGGACGGTGGTCTTCGCGGCGGGCGGTCTGACCGGCCACTGGTCCTGGGGGCGGATCCTGCCCGCGGTGCTGCTCCCCGCGCAGCTGGCCCTCGCGGTGGAGGCGGCGGGGCGGGCCGGCCCTTCGGCGGACGCGGCCGGGGGGATCGGCCGCCGGGCCGGACCGTCGGCGGATGCGCCCGGGGGAACCGGCCGCCGGGCCGGACCGCTGCTCGTCGGGGCGACCGCCGCCGCCCTCCTGACCGGGGCGTACGTCCAGGCCGGAGCCGTGTCCTACGCCCTGCCGGCCCGCGCCGCCCGGATCGTCCGGGCGCACGTCCCGTCCATCGCCCCGTGGCCGTCGTTCGCCTGGGCGGCCAGGCGGGTGCCGGCCGGGGAGACGGTCATGACCGACGACTACCTCGCGCTGCGGATGCTGCCCGCCTACGGGCCGTACACCGTCGCCCCCGCCTATCCGGACGTGTTCCTCACCGATGAACAGGAGCGCAGGGCGGTGACACGGCGCTATTACGCGCCCTCCGCCGACCGCGCGCAACGGCTGAGCGCCCTGCGGGCGTACGGGGCGCGCTGGGTGCTGCAGAGAGACGGCGGGCCCGGCCTGCCGCCCGACGACCCGGCCCTGCGGCGTGCCGCCCGGGGCCCCGGAGGACTGATGTTGCTGGAGGTGAAGCGATGAGTGCGCCGGACGATGGGCCTCCGTCCCGCGACGGCTTCGCGCGCTGGATCGCCGGCCGGGCCTCGTGGCCCGTCCTGACGGCGGCGCTGCTGGTCTACGTGCTCAGCGCCGGGCGGATGCTGGGCGTCCGCCGGGCGGGCATGGACAACGCGGTCGTCGTCCGGGCCGCGCGCGCCCTGCTGGAGGGCGGCTCGCCGTACGCGGACAAACGGTTTCTCTATCTGCCGGGCGCGGTGTTCGCGGCGCTGCCGCAGGCGCCGTTCGGCGACGCGTCGCTGTCCCGTGCGGTGCCCTTCGCCACCGCCGCGCTGGTGCTCGTCGGCGTCGTGCTCGCCCTGCGGATCTTCGGCGTCCGGGCGGACAGCCGGCTCGCCGCCGCCCTGACCGCCGGTCTCGGCCTCTTCCTCCCCTTCCAGAGCATCGTCCACCTGGGCAACTGGACGGCGGCCTCGGCCGTGGCCTTCCCCGCCGCGCTGCTGCTCGCGCTCCGCGGCCGCTGGACCGCGGCCGGCGTCACCGTCGGCCTGGCCGTGGCGCTCAAGCCGATGCTCGTACCGCTGCTGCTGCTCTTCCTGCTCGCCCGGCGCCGGCGGGCGCTGGCGTGGGCGGTGGCCCTGCCCGTGGCGATCTCCCTGGCGGCGGCGCTCGCCATGCCCCGGCCGGGCCTGTTCCTCACCAAGACGCTGCCGTTCCTGCTGCACGGCCAGGACGACTACGCCGCGCCCTTCGACGCCTCGTGGACCGCCGTCCTGCCGCGGCTGGGGGTCCCGCACCTCCTGGCGTTCGCGCTCGCCGCCTGCGCCGCCGCGGCGGTGCTCGCCGCCGCCCGGCTGCGCTGGCGGCGCGGGGGCGACGAGGCGCTGCGGCTCGTCGAGACCGGGGCGCTGCTGATGCTCGCCGCGTTCCTGGTCTCCCGGCCGTCCTTCCTGCACTACGCCCTGGTGATCGTGCCCGCGCTCGTGGCGTCGGTGGTGGTGCGGGGGGCCGCCGCACGCTCCGTGTGGTTCTGGATGGCCCTGTTGCCGCAGCTCGCGGGGGTGTCCTGGCCGGAGCTGGGCAGTGCGCGGCGGCACGCCTTCCGGGACATCGTGATGTTCACCGGGATGGCGGCGGTGCTCGCCGCCGACGCCTGGCGGAGCCGCCCGCGGACCGCTCGGACGGTGACTGTCAGTGGTGTCACCTACTCTCTGAGTAGTGATCCGGCTCTCCGGGATCCTTCCGAGATGAGGTGACTTGTGCCCGCCGCGCCCCCGCGTCCCGTCCCCGACGTCAGCGTCGTCGTCATCGTCCACAACGACGAGCGCAGACTGCCGCGCGCCGTGCGGTCCGTCCTCGGCCAGTCGCTGCGCAACCTCGAAGTGATCGTCGTGGACGACTGCTCCACCGACGGCACCCCCGAGCAGGTCCGCCGGCTGATCGCCGCCGACCAGCGTGTGAGCGGCCTCCGGCTGCCGGTCAACAGCGGCGGCTGCGGGGCGCCGCGCAACGCGGGCATCGCCGCCGCCCGCGCGCCGTACCTGATGTTCCTCGACAGCGACGACGAACTGCCGTACCACGCCTGCAAGTCCCTGCTGCTGACGGCCGAACGCACCGGCGTCGACCTGGTGGTCGGCGAGGTCACCCGGCTCTACGAGGCCACCGGCACCACCGGCCTCTGGTACCCCCGCCTGTTCTCCGAACCCCGCGTCGTGGAGGGCATCGCGTCGGCCCCGGAGTACTTCCTCGACCACCTCTCCACCAACAAGCTCTACCGCGCCGACTTCCTCTCCCGCCACGGGCTGCGCTTTCCCGAGGACATCCACTTCGAGGACCAGTACTTCAGCGCCCGCGCCTACACGCTCGCCGAACGCTTCGCCGTCGTCCCCTGGTCCGTCTACACCTGGCGGCTGGCCGCCGACCCGGCCACCCTGTCCATCTCCTCCAGCCGGCACCGCATCCGGAACGTCGAGGACCGCCTCACCGCCTCCCGCCTCACCGACGCCTTCCTGGAGGAGACGGGCCGCGCGGCGCTCAAGCCGGCCAAGGACGAGGCGTTCCTCCGCCACGCCCTGCGGCTCTACCTGGGCGACCTGCCGTTCCGGGACGGGCCGTGGACCGAGCGGTTCGCGGAGGTGGTGACGCCCTTCCTGGCGGGCGTCGACCCGCGGGCGGTCGAGGCCCTGCCCAGAGAGCAGCGGATCTGCCAGTACCTGCTGAGCGCCGGGCGCCTCGCCGAGGCCGCCGAGTGCGCGCGCACCCTCGACCGGCCCCGGATCGCCCCGCGGCGCGTCGTCCGGCACGAGGGGCGCACCTACTGGGGCGGCACCGCGCCCGCCGACGCCCGGGCCGCCGCCGAGCTCGACATCACCGACTGGCACCTGGAAGCCCAGCCCTTCACCACCGGCCCGCTGCGCCACGAGGTGACCGCCGTCGAACCGCACGGCACACGGCTGCGGATCACCCTGCGCACCTACGATCCGGGCGGGCTGCTCGCCGGGCCCGCCGACGTCACCGCCGAGCTCCGCGTCGCCGCCCGGGCGGCCCCGCTCGCCGTCCCTTTCGGCTACGCCCCCGCGCCCGACGACGCCGGCGTCCGCACCGCGGAGCTCGTCCTCGACCTCGCCCGGGTGCCGCTCGGGCCCAAGGGGTTCACCGGCCGGCGCCATCCCGTGGTGACCCTCGGCCGGCTGGGGCTGCGCCGCACCGACCCCGTCCTCGCCCCCACCGGGCGCCCCGGGCTGCGGGCCCGTGTCGGCGGGCACGACGTGCGGGTCGGCTGCGAGGACGGGGGCGTGGGGCGGCTGGAGATCCGGTGGGAGCGGACCGGGCCGCGGGCCCGCGCCGAATCCCTGGCCCCGCCGCTGGAGCCGGTCCGCGCCCGCTGCGCACGGCTGGCCCGCCGCGCCACCGGACCCGGCGCCAAGGCCCTCGTCTCCCACGAGCTCCACCGGCTCCCCGTCGACGAGCAGCTCGTCGTCTTCGAGGCCCTGGAAGGCCGCGGCTACGCCGACAGCCCCCGCTACATCCACGAGGAACTGCTCCGCCGCGACCTGCCGCTGTACGCCGTCTGGTCGTACACCGGCAGCCGCGCCGACTACCCGAAGGGCGTCCCGCTGGTCCGACGCGGCAGCTGGGAGTACGTGCGGACGCTCGCCCGCGCCCGCTACTGGATCGACTCGCACGGCTTCCCCGCCCACCTCCCCAAGCACCCCGGCACCCGCTACCTCCAGACCTGGCACGGCCAGGCGCTCAAGCACATGGGGTACGACGCCCCCGAGCTGCGGCTCGCGGGCCCCGCCCGGCGGGCGCGGCACCAGGCCATGGTCGACCGCTGGGACGCCCTCATCGCCCCCAGCGAGGAGTTCGAACGGACCTTCGTCCAGGGCAACGCGTACGGGGGCGAGCTGCTGCGCACCGGCCTCCCGCGCAACGACGTCCTCGTCCGGTGGAACGAGCCCGCCCAGCGCGAGCGAGCCGCCGCCGCCCGCGAACGGCTCGAGATCCCCGACGGGAAGAAGGTGCTGCTCTACGCGCCGACGTTCCGCGACGGCGCCCGGGCCAGCGGCGCGTCGATCCGGGTGGACCTGGAGGAGCTGGTGCGCCGGGTGGGCGACGCGTGGACGGTGGTCGTCCGCCCGCACTACTACGAGCGGTTCACGGTCGCCCGGGAGGTGGGGCACGCGGTGCGGGACGGCCGGGAGTTCGCCGACCTCAACGACCTGCTGCTGGCCTCGGACGCGCTGCTCACCGACTACTCGTCCGTGATGTTCGACTACGTCAACCTGGGCCGTCCGGTGCTGCTCTACGCCGACGACTACACGGACTACCGGTCCACCCTGCGTGGCACCTACTACGAGCTGGCGGACATCGCGCCCGGCCCGCTGCTCACCGGGACCGGTGAACTCGCGGCGGCGCTGCGGGACCTGGGGGCGGTGCGGGAGGAGTGGGCCGGGGCGTACGAGCGGTTCCGGGCGCGCTTCAACCCGTACGAGACCGGGCGGGCCGCCAAGGCCGTTGTCGACCTCTTCTTCACCGGAGGCGCGCGATGAACCGGCCTTCCGCGGGCCGCGGTACCGCGGCCTCCCGGCGCAACCTCTTCCTGGTCGGCGTCGACGTCGACTCGATGGGTGGTTCCCAGCGGGTGCTGCACACCCTCGCCCAGGGCTTCGCGGACCGCGGGCACCGGGTGGAGCTGATCGGCATCCGGCCGAGCCCCGAGCCGCACACGTACCACGCGCGGCCGGCGTACCGGCGGGCCACGCTGTACCGCTCCCCGGCCGCGCCCGCCCGGGACTTCCTCAACCCGGCCGAGCGGCTGCGGCCGTCCCGGCTGCGGGCCCGGCGCGCCGCGCGGCGGGACGGCGAGCGGGCGCGGGAGCGGCTCGCCCGGCGGTTCGCGGCGGTGCCGGACGGTTACGTCGTCATCGGGTCGCCGTGGGCGGCGGACTGGCTGCGGACGGTGGAGCGGCGGCACCTGAAGGTCATCGGGCAGTACCACGAGTCCTTCGCGCAGGCCGCGGCGTCCGCCAACCTCCGGTTGATCCTGCGGCACTATCCCGCCCTGGAGAAGGCGGTGTTCCTCAGCGAACCCGACGCCGAGGAGTTCCGCCGCCGGCGTCTGCCCAACGCGGCGGTGGTGCCCAACCCGCTGCCCTTCGCCCCCGGTCCGCCGGCGCCGCTGGACACCCGGTGCGTGGGCGCCGTCGGCCGGCTGGAGCCCGTCAAGCGACTCGACCGCCTCGTCGACGCGTTCGCCGCGGCGTGCGGTGGGCGGCCGGAGTGGGAGCTGCACTTCTTCGGGGACGGGCCGGAGGAGGCGGTGCTCCGCGAACGGGCCGCGCGGCACGGCATCGCGGACCGGGTCCGCTTCCGGGGCACCGTCCGGGACATGGCCGCCGCCTACCGGGAGCTGTCCGTGGTGGCGCTCACCAGCGAGTGCGAGGGGCGGCCCATGGCGTTGGCGGAGGCGTCCGCGTGCGGGGTGCCGTGTGTGAGCTTCGATCTGTCCGGTGGCGTGCGGGAGTTGGTGGACCACGGGCGGACCGGGGTGCTGGTGCCGCGGGGGGACGGGGACGCGTTCGCGGCGGCCCTGGGGGAGTTGGTGCGGGACGCGGCGCTGCGGGAGCGGTATGGGCGGGCCGCGCGGGAGCACGTGGCGCCGCTGGCGCTGCCGGGGGTGCTGGACCGGTGGGAGGAGCTGTTCGAGGAGGTGGACCGGTGAGGGTGGGGTGTGGGCGGAGTGTGGTCGGCCGATTCCGGATGTTCCTGGTGCTACGGGTGTTACGGACGTGGGGTTCTGCGGCGGCGCAGCCTTCGGGCGGCCAGGAGCAGTGCGCACAGCGGTCCTGCGGCGACCCGCAGGGAGAGGGAGCCGTTCGCCGTCGCGTAGGGGCGCACCAGCAGGAGCCCGTGGCGGGCGCTCGGCAGGGCGCGGCGGCCCAGGGCGCCGCCGGCCGCCCGGACGGCGGTGCGGATGACGCCGCCGCGCGCGCAGTGCAGCCGGACGCGCAGGTCCCAGGTGTGCGGCCGGTGGCCGGTCCCCGGCGCGGCCAGGGGGGCCAGGCCGATGCGCAGTTGGGCGGTCCAGTCGGGGCCGTCGGCGGACAGGGAGGCGCGGGCTTCGAACGCCGTTCCGCCGCCGCGCGGCCGGAGTTCGACGTCCACGGTGTGCGGGCGGGCCGCGGCGAGCCGTCCGTACAACTCGTGGACGCGGAGCCGGAGCTCGGCCCGGGGCGGGCCGGTCAGCAGGCGGAGCGTGGCGTCGACGGTCACCGGCAGCCGGCGGGCGGGCGCGGCGCCGGGGCCGACGAGACCGTCGAGGGTGACCACCGGCAGGTCGTCCGCCCAGACGGGAATGGTCCCGGCCCGGGCGTAGGGCGGCAGCAGTCGGGCCGGGCGGGCGGCGAGCTGGGCGAGGCGGTCCAGGTCGCGGGGGTCCGCGGCGGCCAGGACGACGCGGGCGATCCAGCGGGCGGGGGCGCGGGCCGCGGCCAGCTCCGCCTCGGCATAGCCGGTCAGGAATTCGCGGGTGGCGTGCCACCAGGCGTGCCGGTAGCCGTCTCCGCGGGCGGGCAGTTCGCGTACGTACATGCGCAGGTCGTGGTCGAGGAACTTCACCCGGGCGGCGTGCGCGAGTGGGTCCCGGCCGGCCGCCCGGTAGATCTCCACACCGCGCCGGTGGGCGCGCAGCCGGGCGTGCCAGTTGCCGATCCGGTCCCGGTCCAGGGAGATCGACGGACGGGCGGCGCCGCGCCGTACGTGCCAGACGTAGACGGTGTCCGGGACGGTCGCGATCCGGGGGGCGGCGGCGAGGAGCCGGGCGCTGAAGACGAAGTCCTCGTAGGGATAGGGCCCTTCGGGGAACGCGACGCCGTGCTCGGTGAGGAAGCGGCGGTCGTAGAGCTTGTTGACGCAGAGGGTGTCGTGGAGGAGCGCGGGATGGTGCTCGGGGGAGCGGTGCAGGGCGGCGGCGCGGTAGAGGCCGGGCTGCCAGTGGGTGTCGACGCGCTGGGGGAGTTCACGGCGCACGCACAGGCCCGCGGCGACGGGCGCCTCGTGACGGAGGGCGGCGGCCAGGAGCGTCTCGGCGGCGCCCGCGGGGAGGACGTCGTCGCTGTCGAGGAACATCACGTAGGGCGTCCGCGCGGCCCGGACGCCGTCGTTGCGCGGGGTGCCGCAGCCGCCGCTGTTGACGGTGCGGTGGATGACCCTGAGCCGGGGGTGGCGGGCGGCCAGCCGGTCGAGGACGGCGCCTGTGCCGTCCGTCGAGGCGTCGTCGACGGCGATGACCTCCGCGACGGCGGGGCCCTGGGCGAGGGCGGAGCGTACGGCGGTGCCGATGTGGGCGGCGTCGTCGTAGCCGATGACGATCACGCTGACGAGGTCGGTGGGCAGGGTGCCGGGAGCGTGTGGCAGGGCAGGGGTTCCGCTCTCGTTCACTGTCACGAAAGACATTTTTATCGGTTAAGAGGGATGAATCCGGTGATTCTGGGCTCTGGTGTGCCGGGCGTGGGAGCGCGCGGCGGGACCTGGGCCGGGTTGGCGAGTGGGGACGGAAGGGGGCGGCGATGGGGCGGGGGCCACTGCGCGCGGTGCTGACGGGGCGGGATGGTGCGGGCGGTGCGGTCGGTGACCGGGCGGGCGCCTGGGCGGCCATCCGGTCTACGCCGCCCGGGCGGGCGGAGGGCGCCGCCGGACGACGCGCCGCCGGCCGCACCCGGGCCGCGACGGCGGCCGTCCTGCTGCCGGCCGGGGTGATGCTCGTCCTCGGGCTGTGGGGGCTGGACCGGGGGTCCGTGTGGCGCGACGAGGGGGCCACCCTCCAAGTGGCCCGCCGGTCGGTGCCGGAGATCGTCCGGATGCTGCGCGACGTCGACCTCGTGCACGGCCTGTACTACCTGCTGATGCACGCCGTCCTGGCCGTGCACGACGACGAGGTGACGCTGCGGCTGCCCTCCGTCGTCGCGGCGGCCGGGACGGCGGCTCTCGTCGCGGCGATCGGGTGCCGGCTCGCCCGGCCCCGGGTGGGGCTGTGGGCCGGGCTCGCGTACGCGGCCACCCCGTTCGTCGGCCACTACGCCCAGGAGGGGCGCTCGTACGCGCTGGTCGCGGCGGGGGCGGCGCTGGCCGCGTGGCTGCTGGTGCGGGCCGCCGAGCAGGGGTCCGGGCAGGGGGCCTGGCGGCGTTGGGCCGGCTACGGCGCCGCCGTCGCCGTCGCCGCCCTGCTGCACGAGTTCGCGATCCTGCTGCTCGCGGCGCACGGGCTGACCCTGCTCGCCTCCCGGGTGCCCTGGCGGACCTGGCGGGGGTGGCTGTGCGCGGCCCTCGCCGCCTGCGGAGCCCTGGCACCACTCGCGCTCCTGTCCCGGCGGCAGAGCGGGCAGGTCTCCTGGATCCGGACGCCCGGATACACGGAGGCGAAGGGACTTGTCTACGCCTTCGCGGGGCCCACCGGTCTCGTCGCCGGCGTGACGCTGGCCCTGGCCGCGCTCGCCCTGGTGGCGCCGTTGCCGCGGACCGGCCCGCCCGGGGCGCGGCGGCTCCCGCTGAACGCGGTGGCCCTGCCGCTGGCGCTCGTCCCGCCCGCCCTCCTGTACGTCGCGTCGCAGCGCACGCCCGTGTTCCTGGACCGGTATCTGCTGTTCAGCCTGGCGGGCGTCCCACTGCTGGCAGCCGCGGGGCTGGAGCGGCTGCTCGGGATGCTGCCCGGGCGGCGGGCGGTGGCGGCGGCCGGGGCGGTCTTGGTGGCGGCCGGGTTCCTGTGGCAGCTGCCCCAGCAGCAGCGGGAACGGCTGCCGGGCAGCCGGGGGGACGAACCGGCGCGGGTGGCTCGGGCGCTCGGGCGGCAGGCGCGGCCGGGGGACGCGGTGCTGTTCCTGCCGCACCACGAACGGCGGATCGCCCTGTTCTACCCCGAGGAGTTCACCGGCCTGCGGGACCTCACCCTGAAGCGCTCGCCCGCCGCCTCCGGCACGCTCTACGGAGAGGAGGTCGGCGCGGCGGAGCTGCGCCGGCGGCTGGCCGCGCTGCCGGCGGACCGGCCGGTGTGGGTCGTGTCGGACACGACGACCGTCGGCGGCCGCTGGTTCCGGGCCCGGCGGGCGGAGGCCGCCAAGATGAGGGTGCTGGAGGAACTCTGTCGCGAGCTGCCGGAGTCGACGGTGTACGTACGCGGGGGCGCCGTCTCGCGGTACACGTGCGGGCCGGGGATAGGGCGGGGCCCATGACCGGGAAGGGCGGGGTCCATGACCGGGAAGGCGGGGCCCGTGACCGGAAGGGGCGGAAGCCGGCACTCGGCCGGCCCCCGTCGCGTCTCCGCCTGCCGTGACGTCTACTTCACCGCGCCCGCCATCACCCCGCTGACGAACTGCCGTTGGAAGGCGAAGAACACCGCCAGCGGCACGATCATGGAGAGGAAGGCGCCCGAGGCGAGGATGTCCACGTTGTCGCCGAACTGGCGGACCTGCTGCTGGAGCGCCACGGTGATCGGGGGGTTGCCGCTGTCCGCGAAGATCAGCCCGACCAGCATGTCGTTCCACACCCAGAGGAACTGGAAGATCCCCAGGGAGGCGATGGCCGGCCCGCCCAGCGGCAGCACCACCCGGAAGAACAGCCGGAACTCGCCCGCGCCGTCCAACCGGGCCGCCTCCAGGAGCTCCCGGGGGATCTCGGCGAAGAAGTTCCGCAGCAGGAAGATGGCGAACGGCAGCCCGAACGCCGTGTGGAAGAGGACCACGCCCACAGTCGTCTCGAAGATGCCGAGGGTGTTGAAGAGCTTCGCCACCGGGATGAGGGCGACCTGGACGGGCACCACGAGGAGGGCCACGACGGCCATGAACCACCAGTCCCGGCCCGGGAAGTCGAGCCAGGCGAAGGCGTAGCCGGCGAACGCGCCGACGAGGATCACCAGGACCGTCGCCGGCACGGTGATGAAGGTGGTGGTGAGCAGCGAGTGCATCACCTTGTCGTTGTGGAACAGCGTGTCGTAGCTCGACGTCGTCAGCTGCCCCGGGTGGCTGAAGACCTTCCACCACCCGGAGGCGGCGATGTCCGACCGGTCCCGGAGCGAGGAGAGGAGCAGCCCGACCGTCGGCATCAGCCAGAACAGCCCGACGGCGACGAGGAAGAACCGGGTGACGCCGCCGCCGAGGCGGGAGGCCAGCCGGGCGGGCAGGGATCGCCGGCGCCGCACGGCACCGACGGAGGGCGCGGGTGCGCCGGTGAGGGGGTCCGCAGTGGTCATCGCCGCCGCTCCTTACGCATGCGCCGGATGTTCACGATCACCACCGGCAGCACCAGCAGCAGCAGGAGCACGGCGATGGCGCTGCCCAGGCCCTGGTTGACCGCCGTGCCGAAGGACGACTGGTAGAGCTGGAGTGCCAGCACGTTGGCGTCCGGGAGGCTGGAGCCGGGGGCGATGATGTACACGAGGTCGAAGATCTTCAGGACGTTGATCACCAGCGTGATGACGACGACCCCGAGCACAGGCGCCAGCAGCGGCACGGTGACGCGGCGGAACACCTGCCACTCGTTGGCGCCGTCCACCCGCGCGGCCTCCAGGAGTTCGCGGGGCACGCCCGCCAGGCCCGCCGCGATCAGCACCATCGCGAAGCCGGCCCACATCCAGATGTACGCGCCGATGATCGAGGGGGTGACCAGCGTCGGGCCGAGCCATTCGGCGCCGCGGTAGCGCTCGGCGAAGTTGCCGGCGGGCAGCCGCAGCCGGGCGCCGTCGGCCTTCGCCGGGAGCGTGAACGTCCCGTCGGCGGCGGTCGTGGCGGATGCCACCGTCCGGCCGTCCTTCACGGCCTGCACGGTGATGCCCGACAGCGCCTTCTCGCCCTGGTCGATGCGGCCCGCCGTGCCGCCGCCGCCCCGGACGAAGTCGAGCCAGACGGTGCCCGTCACCTTGCCGGACTCGGGCCGGGCGGGGGCGGCGTCCCGCGCCCCCTTGGCGTCCTCCGGCTTCACCGCCACCAGCGGTACCGCCGCCGGACTGCCCTGCCTCAGCACCGTCTTGGAGGTGAACGAGCCGTCGGAGGCGGCGGCGAGGTCGCCGTTGGGGCGGGGCCGCGCGCCCGGGTAGGGGGCGGGGTCCGAGAAGGTGTCGTGGATGCCGACCCACACGGCGTTGGCGACGCCCCGGTCCGGGTCCTGCTCGTACACCAGGCGGAAGATGATGCCCGCCGCGAGCATGGAGATCGCCATCGGCATGAAGACGATCATCTTGAACGCCGTTCCCCAGCGCACCCGTTCGGTCAGCACGGCGAAGATCAGGCCGAGGACGGTGGCGATGCTGGGGGCGACGACGACCCAGATGACGTTGTTCTTCAGGGCGGTGCGGATCCGGTCGTCGGAGAAGACCTCGTGGTAGTTGTCCAGCCCGACGAAGCCGTCGCCCGAGGCGTCGAAGAGGCTGCGGTGGACGGACCAGCCGATCGGATAGACGACCAGCGCGCCCAGCAGGGCCAGCGCGGGCAGCAGGAACACCGCGGCCACCCAGGGGCGGGTGCCCAGGACGGTCCGTCGTCCCCGCGGCTTGCGCGCCGGCGGCACGGTGCCGGGGCCCGGTGGGACCCCCGTCGTGACGGAGCTCATGGAACCGGGCCCGTCAGTTCTTGAACGCCTTGGCCGCGTCGGCCTCCAGCCGCTGCTGGACGCCCGCCACGTCCGCCGGGTTCCGCAGGAAGTCCTGGAGGGCCTTCCACTCGCCCTGGCCCGGCTTGCCGCCGAAGGCCGCGGGCGCCTGGTCCGACATGTCGAACCGGAACGCGTCGCCGGCCTCGACCAGCGCCTTGGCGATCTTCCGCTGGGTGTCGTCCGGGTAGGCGGCGAGATCCAGGTTCTTGTTGCCCGAGATGAAGCCGCCCTGGTGGGCCCAGACCTGCGCCGCGTCGGGCGAGGCCAGGAACGTCAGCAGCGCCTGCGCGGCCTGGTTGTCCTTGAGCGCCACGCCCACGTCACCGCCGGTCACCACCGGCGCCCGGTCGCCGACCTTGGGGAACGGGAAGACCTTGGCGTCCGTGCCGATCTTCGCCTTGGCGGCGGTGATGTTGGCCGCGGCGAAGTCGCCCTCGTAGACCAGTGCGGCCTTCGCCTTCTCGCCGCCGCTGAACGTCTGGGTGACGGAGGTGGGGAACTGCGTCTGGAGCGCCCCGTTGTTGCCGCCCGCGAGCAGCTCCTTCTTGCCGAGCAACTGGGCCAGCGTGGTGAGGGCGTCCTTGACGGACGGGTCCGTCCACTTGATCTTGTGCGCGGCCAGTTGGTCGTACTTCTCGGGGCCTGCCTGGGAGAGGTAGACGTTCTCGAACCAGTCGGTGAGCGTCCAGCCGTCCGCGCCGCCGACGGACACCGGGGAGACGCCGTAGTCGGCGATCGACTGGGCCGTCTTCAGCAGCTCCGGCCAGGTCGCCGGCTCCTTGACGCCCGCGGCGTCGAAGACCTTGGTGTTGTACCAGACCAGCGACTTGTTGCTGGCCTTGAAGTAGACGCCGTAGGTCTTGCCCTGGTGGGAGCCGAGGTCCACCCAGCCCTTGGCGAAGTTCTTCTTCAACTCGGCCGCGGCCTCGGCGGAGAGCGGTTTCAGCCAGCCCTTCTCCGCGAACTCGCGCAGCGCTCCCGGCTGTTGCAGGAGCGCGACGTCCGGCGGGTCGCCGCCCGCGACCTTCGAGCCGACGAACGCCGACATGTCGTCACCGCTGGGCACGTACGACACCGAGGCGCCGGTGCGCTTGGCGAACTCGTCCAGGACCTTGGTGAAGTTGGCCTGCTCGGCGCCGGTCCAGACGGCGGTCACCTTGATCTTCTGTCCGTCGAGCTTGGGGAGCCGGACGGTGTTCGGTATGACGTCCGAGGAACCGGACGCGGAGGCGTTCGGCTTCCCCTCGTCCTTCTTGCCGTCGTCGTCACCGTCCCCGCCGCAGGCCGTCGCCGACAGGGCCAGGGCGCCCGAGGCCAGTACCGCCAGCGCGCCGCGCGCCACGCGGCTCCTCCACAGCGTTGTACGCATTGCCGTCCCTTCCGTGCCCGGTCGCAGCGGACGGCCGCCCCGTACGTCGTCCCCCGTACGACCGCACTCCCGTGCGACAGTCCTACGCCGCACCGGAGATGCCCGCAATAGCGGCTCCGGTGTCAACTCGCCGATCGATACCGGGATGTGATGTCGCGCGGGCGACGGCCGGAAACGGCCGGGGAGGAGCGGGAGCGATGGGGTGGGAAGGCCCGGGAGGTGCCGTTGGCGCCGTTTCGGCCGGGGTGCCGGGGTGGGATCGCCGGGGACGGGGACGGGCGCCGGTGGTCCGGCGCGGCGCCGCCTCGGCACCGCGCCGGATCAAGGGCGGGTCACAGCAGGGGCGGCGCCGGCCGGGCGCCCGCCGACTGGGCGGCCCGCTGCAGGGCGCTGGCGAGCAGGGCCAGGTCGGTCGGGCCGTTGCCGAGCTCGCGCACCGGTCTCCGGGTCGGCGGGTCGCCCATGCGCTGCCAGTCCAGCGGGACCACGGTCGGGCGGAGCGTCGCCGTCCGGGGGATGCGGCCGGTGACCCGGCCCGCCTGGAACGGGGTCGCGGCCTCGTCGTCGGGACGGCGCAGCCGGCCCCGGCCGGGGGCCGGTCCGCCGTCGCCCTGGGCCCCCGCCTCGGCCGGGGCGATCTCCAGCGCGACGCGCAGCGCGGCCCGCTCGGCGGCCTCCGTGGCGTCCGTGCGGTCCGGGCGGCCGGAGGCGGCGACCAGGTGCACGCCGAGCCGGTCCCCGTCCCGGGCGACGGCATCCAGCGCCCGGACCACCGAACCGGCGGCCGGCCTGCCGGTGCTGCCGAGGGCCGGCGCGACCAGGGCGTCGTAGTCGTCGACCAGGACGACGAGCCGCGGCAGCGCGGTCTCCGCCGTCCGCGCGGCGGCCGCGTCCTCGCCGCCCCGCGCCGGGCGCAGCCGCAGGGTGCCGGTGGGGGGCGTGTCGATGTCGCCGGACGACGGGTCGGCGGACCGCCGGGGAGCCACCACCTGGGCCGGCGGCGTGGCGTGCCGCTCGTGCCAGGCGGTGAAGTCGAGCGTGCCCAGCAGCTCGGCGCGGCGCTTCAGCTCCGAGCCGAGGGCCTGCGCGAACTCCCGCATCCGGACCGGGTCGGAGGCGGCCAGGTACGTGGACACGTGCGGCAGGTCCGTACACACCCGCAGGCCCTCGCCGCGCTCGGCCGCCGCGCCGTCCACCAGGACGAGGGAGAGCCGGTCGGGCCGGTCCGCCGCGGCGAGCGAGGCGGCCAGCGACCGCAGCAGCTCCGTCTTGCCGCTGCCCGGACCGCCCTCGACCAGCAGGTGCGGGCCGTCGGCGGTCAGGTCGACGGCGAGCGGACCGTGCGGGCCCGCGCCGAGCACGGCGACGGCCCGGCCGCCGGGACGGCTGCCCGGGTCGGTGGCCTCGGCCCAGCGGGCGGTCAGCGAGGCGGGAGTGGCACGGGCCAGACCGAGCTCGTCCAGCAGCCGCGCGGTCCGGGGCAGGGCGGCGACGCGCGCCGAACGGCCCGTCGGATCCGCGTCGGCCACCCGCAGGGGCGCGAGCGCCCGTGCGAACCGCTCCGCCCAGGCGCCGGACACGGCGTCCACGGCGGCCACGACCGAACCGCCGGGCGGCGGCGTCGCGGGGACGGCCCCGCCGCCCGGCGCGGCCCGCTCGATGACCTGGGCTCGCTCGATGACCTGGGCCCGTTCGATGACCTGGACCACCGTGGCCACGTCGCCGCCGAGCAGCGCGACCGCGCCGCAGTGCGGGAACGCGGGGGAGCCGGCGGCGGCGGTCTCCAGCGCGGCGGAGACCGGGGAGCTGGCGGTGGTCGACGGGGCCTCCGCGAGGCAGATCAGGTGGATGCCCGCGGCGGCACCGCGGGCGGCCAGCCGGGCGACGGTCTCCCGGAGCGCGGACGTGCCCGGATCGCCGTCCACGATCACCACCGTGTACGGCCCGGGGTGGCGGTCGGCCGCGGCCGCGACCTCCTCCGGGGGCGCGGTCGGCCAGCCGGGGCCGAGCGGACCGTCGTCCAGTCGACGCACCAGCTCGGCGGTGCGCGCCGCGGCCTGCTCCCGGTCGTAGGCGACCAGCAGCCGGCAGTCCTGGCCGTGCGCCGGGCGGAGGTGCGGGAGCCAGCCCAGCCAGGCCCACTCCGCCTGCCGCCGGTCCGCGGGGCGGGCCGGGTCGGCGGCGATCAGGACGTACTCCAGCACCGTCGGCGAGTGCAGGGCCGCGAGGTGGGCGAGGGCGGCCCGGGCCAGGCCGGCGAGCCGCGCCCGCGGCCCGGCCAGCCCGAGCGAACCGGCCTGCCGGAGGCCGACGGTGACGGGGACGGCGGGCAGCAGGGTGCGGCTCGCCGTGTCGGGGCCCGCGGTGTGGCGGTCGGCGGTGCCCAGCCGGACGGTCAGCAGGTCCGCGTGGTCCGGGCCGCGTTCCCACAGGCGTGGGCCGGGGCCGAGCGCCGTGAGCAGCACGGCGGCCGGGTCCGGCCAGCGCTCGCGCAGGCCCGCGGCGGTCGCGGCGGCGCTCCGGGCGCTTGCCTGGACGGTGCCTGCGCCGGTGCCTGCGGTCGTGCTGGGGGCCGGTGTTGGGGTCTGGCCCGCGTCGGCGCTGGTGTCCGCGTCGGCGGTCTGCGGTCGGCGGTCGCCGCGCCCGCCGGTGAGGCGGCGCGCCCAGGCCGCTATGCCGCGGTTGCGGGGGCGCTTGCCCGGCGCCGGGTCCGGTGTCGGCGCGGGCGCCTGGGGCGTGGTGTGGCTTCCGTCCACGACATCCGTGCCCTCGGGCTCGGCGGGGATCCGTGCGGTGACGCCGGGCGCGTGCGCCGCGAGCGCGTCGGTCCGGCGTCGGCCGTCACGTTCGCCTGTGGCGCCTGTGGCGCCTGTCGCGTCGGAGGGCTCGGCCACCTGGGACCGGAGGTGTGCGGCTCCCCGGTGATCCGTCGTCGGCGCGGCCGGGGCGTGCTCGCGGCCGGCTTCCCGGCCGGTGCCCGAGGCCGGGCCGCCGGTGGCCCAGGAGGGGCGGCCGGCCTCCGGCGTTCCGTCCGGCCCGGAGACGGGCGCGGTGTCCCGGTGCTCTCTGCGGGGCTGTTGGGGGACGTGGGGTGTCGTACGGCTGGAGTGGACGGGCAGGCCGGTGGTGGTGCGGGCTGCGTCGGTCGTCGACGTCTTCGAGGTCGTCGAGGTCGTCGAGGCTGCGGGGGAAGTGAAGCGGGCGGTGCCGGTGCCCGTCGTGCCACGCCGGTCCCCGGAGTCTCCGGTGGGGTCCGAAGAGCCGCGGGCCGGCTGCCCCGCCGTGCCGTGCTCCCACCGCGCCTCGGCGTCGCTCCCGGCCCTCGCCTGCCCGGGGATGCTCGGCCCGGAGGCCGCGCGCCGGGCGGCGTCGAGCGCCTCCGCACCCTCCGACCGGGCGTCGCCGTCGAACGCGCCGCCTTCCGCCCGGAATCCGCGTGCGTGCGTGCTCCGTTCGGAGCCGGCGGTCTCGGTGGCGTGGGATGCGGTGGTGCCCGTTCCGGGGACGGGGGTTGCGCGTCCGGCGGGTACTGCCGGGGACGCTCCGGTGGTCCGTGGATTCGCGTTCGCCGTGGCGCCCGTTGCGTGGGTGCCACGGTCGGTGGGCACCGTCGAGGACGTTCCGGGGGCCCCTGGACCGGCGTTCGACATGGTGGAGGGCGCGCCGCCTTCCGCCCGGAACCCGCGCGGGTGCGTGCCCCGTTCGGAACCGGTTGTCC
>NZ_JAIQLH010000015.1 GCF_020037025.1 Streptomyces huiliensis
CCAGCGCGGCCACGTGGTCGGCCTGGAGCAGCAGGTACCCGGAGGTGGCGCCGCGGGCCAGCCGGGCGACCCGTGCGGCGACGTCCGCGGGGTCGCCGAGGCGCGCGGCCAGGTGCAGGCCGTCCATCTCGCGGGCGGTCCAGCCGCCGGCCGCGCACTGGTCGGCCAGGCGGAGCGCGTTCCGCGCCGCCCCGGACCGGTCGCCGGCGTGCGCGTGCACCACGACCGCCTCGACGGCCACGCCGCTCACCACGAACTGGTAGGAGGACTCGGTCTTCTGGAGGGCGCGGGCCTCGGAGAGGGCGCGCAGCGCCTCCGCCTGGTGGCCCATGTCGGCGAGCACGCCGGCGATCCGGGCCAGGGTCCAGGACCGTGAGACGCACAGGTCCTGGTCGCCCTGGAGGGAGACGGACCGCTGGAGCAGCGACAGGGCCTTCGGCAGTCGGCCCATCGCCCGGTCCAGCCGGGCCTGGAGCATGGCGGTCTGGGTGAGTCCGGCGCTCCACTCCTCGCGCTCCGAGCGGCGGCGCAGCCGTACCAGCGCCTCGCTCGCCTCGGGCAGCCGGCCCATGAGGAACGACGCGATGGCGGTGGCCACCTGGTGGTCGAGCCAGGCCCGGCCCTCCCAGCGGTCCAGCGCGGGCACGCACTGGCCGAGGAGTTCCAGCGCTCCGGCCGCGTCGCCGAGTTCGGTGCGGGCGATGGCCACGGCGGGCACCAGCGACTGCTTGAGCGGGGACTCGGGCGGCTCGCAGGGCAGCAGTTTCCGCCCGGCGGCGGCGACTTCGGCGATCCGGCCCTCCATCGTCCACATCAGCGCCTTGGCGCCGTGCAGCCGGTCGGCGCTCTCGGCGGGCAGGGCCTCCAGCGCGGCGTCGACGACCTGGTGCGCGTCCTCGACCCGGTGCAGGCCCTTGGCCATGTTGAGCGCCCGGGCGCGGACGAGTTCGGCGCGGGCGGCGACGGGGAACGCGACGTGGGGGTGCGCGCTCCCGGCGTCCTCACGGTCGTGACCGGTGTCCTGCGGCACGTCGGGCACGTCGAGGACGTCGTCCGCCTCGGCGTGCCGGCCGAGGCCGGTGAGGGCCCGGGCGAGGACGAGCCGCAGCTCGTGGTCGGGCGTCCCGCCGTCCGGCGCGGCCTGGGCGGACCGGCAGAGCCGTTCGGCCAGGACGAAGTCGAACCGTTCGACGGCCGCCCGGGCGGCGTCCAGGAGCTGTGCCGCGGGGACGGGGAGCCCGGCGTCGGCGCGGAGCACGGTCAGCCGCATGCGGTCGCCGCGCTGCCGGGGCCCGGCCTGCTCGATGGCCTCGACGAGCCGGGTGCGCAGCCGGCGGGCGGTGAGTGGCGGCATCGTCGCGACGATCACCTCGCTGTAGAGCGGGAAGGCCAGGCGCAGCCGCAGGTCCTCGCCCTCGGCGAGCAGGATGCCCCGCTTGTTGAGCGACTCGGCGGCGCGGGCGGACTCGGCCAGCAGCGGCAGGTCGGCGGCGAGCGGTTCGGCCAGGGCGACGAGTCCGACGAGTTCGGTCTCCTCGGGGTCGAGGTGACCGAGCCGGACGCGGACGAGTTCCAGGAGCCGGCCGGAGGCGTTGATGCGGCCGGTCCAGGTCCAGGCCCGGCCCATGGGGCGGAGGCTGTTCTGGGCCAGGGCGTGGCAGACGAGTTCGCGGAGGAAGAGGGCGTTGCCGAGGGTCATCGCGTACATGCGGTCCACCGTGCGTTCCTCGACGGCGCCGCCGAGGGCGGTGCGCAGCAGGGTGGCGACGGCGGGCCGGTCGAAGGGGCGGACCTCGTAGCGCTCGGCGAGGCGTTCCACCCAGAGGCGGTTGACGCCGTCGGGGGCGACGGCGTCCGTGGGGAGGGTGGCGACGACGTTCATCCGGCCGGCGACGACCATGCGGTGGAGCAGGTCGGCGGAGTCGGGGTCGAGGAGGTGGGCGTCGAGGACGCCGAGCAGGAGTCCGTCGCCGACGCGGTCGCGGAGCCGGGCGGCGACGGCGGCGCCCAGCCGGGTGGGTTCGTCGAGCAGTTCGACGAGATCGGTGCCGAGCCATTCCAGGAGTGCGCCGTACGGCATGCCCATGGTGCCGCGTACGGCGCGGATCCACCGGACGTCGTGTCCGTGCTCGGCCATGCGGGCCAGGACGGCGCGGGCGAGGCGGTTCTTGCCGACGCCGTGGTCGCCGGCGAGGAGGGCCCCGAGTCCGGTGGAGAGCAGGGCGGTGATGGCGTCGAGGTCGGCCTCGCGGGCGACCATGGGCCAGTTGTCGGCTTCGTCGAAGGGGCCGGCGGGGCCGTGGAGGGAAAAGCTTTTACCGTCTTTGCCTAACTCTTTGCCCCGCTGTTCCGTGCGGTTCTCGTCGGCTGCCGCCTCCGGTCTCTTCCGCCTCGTGAAATTTTCGCTATTATTCGTTGTCGGGCCGCAGGTTGCCCTTGCGGTCGGCGTGTGTGTTCGCACTGTGTGCTTCCCCCTGAGTTGCGCATTCCCCCGGAAGTCTTTCAACGGAAGGGGCGGTTCCGGGGCCCGGACGGGCCACGGCGGCCGTCAGCCGGGGAACAACCGCATTCCCTTCCGTACAGGAAAGACCAAACCGCTCCCGGGGGTGTCCTCGGTGCGGTGAATTTTGGCCGAATAATTGACCGGAAATCGGTGGCGCACGCACCGTCGCGGCACCCTCCGTCCGCTGGTCGGAGGCGCCTCACGGCCGATGAAGGCTGCCCGGCCGGAGCGCCGCCGCACCAGCGGCGACGGAATGCGGAAAAACACAGGACACTACACGTCCGAACACGATCGCACTCCCCCGTCCAGACACACGAGCATTCCTACCACGGATCACGGGAACTCCGCCCGGATCACGGGTCGCAGCCGCGCGGCGGCTCCAATGGAATGAAGCGTAGATATGTCCGGGAAATCCAGTCAACCAATCGACTGTGAGACGTGGATCACGCAATAGTGTCGGTAAAGCGGCGGGGCACGCTATGGCCCGCGGCAGTGGCCCGCAAGATGTTTCGGGAATGTTGATGGAATAACAATGGGAGAGCCGGGGACGCGGTGGCCCCGGCCCGGACGGATCTCCGTCGGCGGACCGGGGCACCGCTGCCGTCGCGCCCCACGGGGGCGAGGGCGCGACGACGGTCAGGTGGTCACTCGGCGGCCTGCGCCACCGGGGCGGCGGCCGTCCCGCCGGCCGCGCCGGCCCCGGCCCCGGCGGGCGTGGTCGGCTTGCGGACGAAGGCGATGACGGCGAGGCCGGTCACCAGCGCGATGATGCCGCTGGCGAGGAAGATGCGGTCGAAACCGGCCGCGAAGGCCTCCCGCAGCACGTGCTCCACGGCGTCCCGCGCCTGGGCGGGCGCCTCGGCGATGAGCTCGCCGGACTTGCCGCCGGTGAGGTCCTTGGCCGCGGCGCCCGGGTCCTGGAAGTGGCCGCTGTCGGAGAGCAGGCCCTTGGCACGGTCGGTCAGCACGGTGCCGAACACCGGGATGCCGAGGGCGAACCCGAGCTGCCGGAAGGTGTTCATGGCACCGCTGGACATGCCCGCCTTCTCCGGCGGCGCCGCCTGGAGCGCGGCGGACGCCAGCACCGGCGTGGCCATGCCGACGCCGACGCCGGTGACGATCAGGCCAGGCAGCAGCACCGTCCAGTTGGAGTCGGCCGCCAGCAGCATGTCGAGCAGGGTGCCGGTGCCGACGAGCAGCAGGCCGCCGCCGATGGAGATCTGCGGCGCGATGTTGGCCAGCGCCCGGCCCGCGGCGCCCGAGACCACGAAGGTCACCGCGCTGAGCGGGGTCAGCGCCAGGCCGGCCTTGACCGGCTCCAGGCCGAGGATGGACTGCGCCCACACCGACACGTAGACGAGGTTGGCGAAGGCCGCCGCGTTCAGCACCAGCGCGCCGATCATCAGCGCGGAGAAGGAGGGGCGGCGGAACAGCGACAGGTCCAGCATCGCGTCCGGCCGGCCGCGTTCGAGCAGGACGAACAGGATCAGCGCCAGTACGGCCCCGATGAACATGCCGATCGTGACCTTGTCGCCCCAGCCGTCGTCGCCGGCCCGGATCAGGCCGTAGATGAGGAGCGTGGCGGAGAGGGTGAAGGCCACCGTGCCGGGCACGTCGATGCGGCCGGCCCGCGGGTTGCGGGACTCGGTCAGCGCGCGCATGCCGATGACCACGGCGAGCGCGGCGACCGGCAGGTTGACCAGGAAGATGGCCCGCCAGCTGACGTGCTCGGTGAGCAGCCCGCCCAGCACCGGGCCGAGCGCGGCGGCGGCGCCGTTGACCGCGCCCCAGATGCCGAACGCGACACCCCGGTCCCGGCCCTCGTACGTCGCGCCGAGCAGCGCGGCGTTGGTGGCGAACATGGCGGCGGCGCCGACACCCTGCACACCGCGCGCGGCGATCAGCGTCTCGGAGTTGGGGGCGACACCGCAGAGGAGGGAGGCGACGGCGAAGATGCCGAGACCGATCAGGAACACCTTGCGGCGGCCGATCCGGTCCGAGGCGGAACCCGCCGCCATCAGCAGGGCGGCCAGCACCAGCACATAGATGTCGACGGTCCATTGTAGGGAGGCGAACGACGAACCGAGGCCGCTCGCCATGGCCGGCACCGCGACGCTGACGATGGTGACATCCACCAGCAGCATGAACGTACTCAGGGAAATGGCCAGCAGTGGCAACCATTTGCGCATGACTTGCTGTCTCCAGAGCAGGGGTTGGGAGCGGATCCGTGGGCGGCACGGGTCCGCGGGGACGTGCGACGCGCCTCTCCTCGGCGGGCGGTAAAGCGGCGGCCGGCGGCCGGGGCGGGGGACCCCGCGCGGTCAGCGGATCGGGGCGGTCAGCGGATCGGGGCGGCCGGCGGGATCACCGGATTCGGGCGGTCCGGATTCGGGCGATCCTGAGGCGTCCGGCCGGTTGCCTCCCCCGGTCAGCCGCCAGCCCGTGGCCCGGCTGCGCTCGGACCAGAAGGCCGCGTACCGCCCGTCGAGCGCGACGAGTTCGTCGTGCGTGCCGCGCTCGGCGATCCGGCCGCCGTCGAGGACGACGATCTGGTCGGCGGCCATGACGGTCCGCATCCGGTGGGCGATGACGAGCAGCGTCCGGTCGGCGGTGAGCGCGGCCAGCGCGGCCTGCACCGCGTGCTCGTTCTCCGGGTCGAGGGCGGCGGTGGCCTCGTCCAGGAGCACGATGTCGGAGTCCTTCAGCAGCGCCCGGGCGATGGACACCCGCTGCCGCTCGCCGCCGGAGAGCGCCGTTCCGCCCTCACCGACCTTGGTGTCCCAGCCCTGCGGGAGCCGGGCCGCGATCTCGTCGACGTGGGCGAGCCGGGCCGCCTCGCGGACCTCGGCCGCGGTGGCGTCCGGGCGGCCGACGCGGATGTTGTCCTCGATGGTGCCCTCGAAGAGGTAGACGTCCTGGAAGACCATGGAGATCCGGGACATCAGGTCCTCGGTGGTCAGGTCGCGGACGTCCGCGCCGCCGACCCGAACGGCCCCCGCGTCCACGTCCCAGAAGCGGGCGATCAGCCGGGTGATGGTCGTCTTGCCGGAGCCGGACGGACCGACCAGCGCGGTCATCGTGCGCGGGGGCACGGTGAAGGACACGTCGGAGAGGACCGGGCGGCCGTCGTAGCCGAAGCCCACGCCGTCGAGCTCGATGCCGGAGTCCCGCGGGGACGCGGGCTCGGCCGGCTCCGGGAGGGCCGGGACCTTCAGCAGCTCCTCCACCTTCTCCAGCGCGTTGCGCGCCATGCGCAGGCTGGACCCCAGCGTGGCCGACTCGGACATCGGCTCGACGAACCGGGCCGCCAGCACCAGCAGCGCCAGCAGCTTGGCCACCTGGAGCTCCCCGCCGAGCGCGAGGTAGGTGCCCACGACCGTGACGGTGGTGAACGCCGCCTGGATCACCAGGGTGAAGCCGACGATCCCCGGCACGCCCGTGACCAGCACCTTGCGGCCCAGGTCGCGCTGGTTCTCCAGGGCCGCGCCCAGCGCCCGGTGCCCGGCCGGCCCGCGGCCGAACACCCGCAGGACGGGCTGGTGCTGGACGAACTCGATGATCCGGTTCGCGGCCTCGGAGCGCGCCTCGTCCCGTACCTCGTCGGCCTTCCGGGCCAGGTTCGCGCTCCAGCGGTAGACGAGGACGATGAAGGGGACGGTGAGGACGGCGGCCAGCGCGAGGCGCCAGTCGAAGACGAACATCAGGGCGACGACCGTGCCGGGGGTGAGGAACCCGGTGATCAGCGGACGCAGCAGGTGGGCCGGGACGCCCATGATGTCCATGACGTTCTGCGTGGTCAACTGGCCGAGCTTGCCGACCTGCTCGGGCCCGAACCAGCCCAGCGGCAGGCCGGAGACGTGGTCCCCGATGCGGTGGTGGAGGCTGCGGGAGAGGGTGGCGCCGGCCTGGTAGCCGGTGAGCAGGCTGGCGTAGTGGGCGATGCCGTAGGCGACGGACGCGCCGACGAGGGTCCACAGCCACGGCCAGACCCGGTCGGGGTCGTCACCGAGCAGTTCCCGCAGCACGGGGACGAGCAGGGCGAACGCGACGCCCTGGAGGACGGCCGCGGCGCACAGCGCGATCAGCATCCGGCGGAGCACGGGCCGCTGGTCCGGGCCGACGACGGCGAAGAGTTGACGGATCATCGGACGCGCTCCTCTTCCTGGGCCGGGGCCTGGGCCACGGGGGTGGCGGCCGGCCGGCGTTCGGCCGTCGCCTCGTGCGCCCGCCACATGCGGGCGTACATGCCGTCGGCGGCGAGCAGCCGTTCGTGGGTGCCCTGTTCGGCGATCCGGCCGCCGTCGAGGACGACGATGCGGTCGGCGCCGGCGATGGTGGCCAGCCGGTGGGCGATCACCAGCACGGTCTTGCCGCGCGTGAGTTCGGTGAGCGCGTCCTGCACGGCGGCCTCCGACTCGGGGTCGGCGAACACGGTCGCCTCGTCGAGGACGATCACCGGGGTGTCGGCCAGCAGCGCCCGGGCGATCGACACCCGCTGTGCCTCGCCGCCGGAGAACCGGGCGTCCTCGCCGACCACGGAGGCGTAGCCGCGCGGCAGCCGGGTGATCCGGTCGTGGACGCAGGCGCCGCGCGCGGCCTTCTCGACCTCGGCCGGGTCCGCGTCGGGGCGGGCGAGGCGGATGTTGGCGGAGACGGTGTCGCGCAGCAGCTGCACGTCCTGGAAGACGAACGCGATCCGCCGGTACAGCTCGTCGGGCGGGAGGTCGCGCAGGTCGACGCCGCCGAGCCGGACGGAGCCCTCCGTCACGTCCCAGAACCGGGGCAGCAGGGAGGCGAGGGTGGACTTGCCGGAGCCGGAGGCGCCGACCAAGGCGGTCACCGTGCCGGGCTCCAGGGTGAGGTCGATGCCCTTGAGCACCTCGTTCTCGCCGTCGTAGGAGAAGCGGACGGCGTCGAACTCGATGCGGTGGCCGTTCGGGGCCGACGGCCGCTCGGGGACCGGGAGTTCCGGCGTCTCCAGCAGCTCGGTGACGCGCTCGGCGGCCATCCGGGCGGTGCGCAGCTCGTAGGTGGCGTAGCTGAGGGCGAGCACCGGCGCGGTGAGGCCGACGCCGAGCAGGGTGAACGGCAGCAGGTCGACGGCGTCGAGGCTGCCGTCGGTGACGAAGCAGGCGCCGCCGAGGAGGACGGTGAGCAGCACGACGACGGGTGACAGCAGGATCTCGGAGGCGGCGCGGGGGCGGACCATCGAGGAGACCCAGGTCATGAAGAACGAGCCGAAGCCGTCGGCGGCCTCGGCGAACCGCCGGTGGGCGCGCCGGGTCTGGCCGAAGGTCTTGACGACGGCGATGCCCTGGACGAACTCGACGGCGCTGGCGTTGATCCGGCCCATCGCCTCGTCGAAGGCGGTGAGCTGGGTCTTCATGCCGGCCATGGTCCACAGGTAGGCCGTCAGGCCCAGCACCAGCGGGGCGATCGTCACCAGCGTCATCCGCCAGTCGACGGCGAAGAGGTAGGCCAGTGAGGTCACCGGGACCACGACGGCGGCGGTGAGTTCGAGCAGGGAGTGGGCCACCAGGTGGTGCATGGCGGTGACGTCGTCCTGCAGCGTCTTCTTGACCGTGCCGGAGTTGCGGGCGGAGAACCAGCCGAGCGGGAGCCGGCCGAGGCGGTCCACCAGGCGGCGGCGGATGTCGAGTTGCAGGTCGTTGTCGGCGAGGTGGGTGATGCCACCCGCTCCTACCAGGAGTAACAGCCGCACCAGCAGGCCGGCCACGCCGAGCCAGGTGACGGTCCAGGCGCGGCCGTGGTCGATGCCGTCGTCGTCGAGCAGCACGCGGCCCAGTTCGGCGACCGCGACGAAGGGCACGACGCCGGCCACCGCCGAGACCGCCTGCAGGGCGACGGCCACCCCCAAGCGCCGCCGGACGGGGCGGAGCAGGGTACTCAGTGCAGCACGTTCTGCGGTCATCAGCGCCTCAGCTAGACAGTGTTCAAGAGCTTAGGGCGACCTTATCTCGCTGCCGGGCCGGAAAGTCAAGCACTCGACGGAACAGGGGCTTTCGGACACCGGGCGGGCACCGGGCGGCCCTCCCGCCCCAAGGCCCCTGTCGCAACGCTGCGTTAAAGTGCCCGGCATGACTGCTCATCCCGTGCGATCGCGCTCCCGGACCGCCGCCGGGCTCCCGCCCATCACCGCCGAGAAAGTGATCACCGCGGCCCTCGACCTGACCAGGGAACACGGCCTGGAGGGCTGGTCGATCCGGCAGCTCTCCGGGGCACTGGGCGTCTACCCCGGGGTCATCTACCACCACGTCGGGGACCGCGAGGCCGTGGTGGAGATGGTGACGGACCGTGTCGTCGCCGGAATGCCGCTGCCCGACGGCGACCTCCCGTGGCGCGCCTGGTTCCAGGCGTTCCTGGTGGAGGGCCGGCTGGTCCTGCGCGAACATCCGGGGACGGCGCGACGGCTGGTGCGCCTGGGCCCGACGGTGCCCGCCGCCCTGCCGGCCATCGACCGCGGCGTGCGGGTCCTGCTGAGGGCGGGTTTCGGCCAGGACGCCACCCTCGTCTACCGCTACCTCCTCAACAGCGCCTTCATGCTGGTCGCCACCGAGGACGAGGAGGAGGCCAACCCCGGCGGCCGCTCCCGGATGACCGAGGTCCTCGGCGCCTACCACGACGCCGACGACCGCCCGGGCCTCGCCGCGGCGGGCAGCGACGTCCTCCACCGGGCCGCGGACCCGCGCTCCCCGCAGGAAATGGCCGCGGATTTCTTCGCGTTCACGGTGGCGAGGGCACTGGACGGCGCGGAGGCGCTGATCGGCGGGAGCGGCGCGGGGAAGGCACGGTGACCTCGGCCGGACGGTGACCTCGGCCGGACGGTGACCTCGGCCGGACGGTGATCTCAGCGGGCAACGCGCCGACCGCCCCGGACCGTTCGGTTCCGGGGCGGTCGGCGTACGGCCGGTTTCCGGCCACCGGTCACCGCGGCTGCGGGGCGGGATCGGCCGGCGCGTCCTCCGGCACCACACTGGGCGCGGACCGCGGAGCCGCCTCCCGCCGCCGTACGAGCCGGTGGGCGAGCTCGGACGTCAGGAGCCCGAGGAGGGCGACGGCCGCGGCCACGAAGCCGAGGCTGTCCGGGCCGCCCGTCTTGACCGCCACTCCGCCGACCGCGCCGGCCAGCGCGATGGCCAGGTACAGGATCGACGCGTGCAGCGACACGAGCACCGACGCCAGCGGCGGGTTGAGCCCGATCAGCCGGTGCTGCTGCGGCGCGCTCATGCTGAACCCCGCCACGGCGAAGACCGCGACGAAGCCGACCGACGCCGGGTACGAGCCGGAGAACAGCGGCAGGGCGACGAGGCAGACCCCCACCCACACCAGGCAGATCGCCATCACGCTCCGGCCGCCGACACGGTCGGTCAGGACGCCGGCCAGATAGCTGCCCAGGATGGCCACCACGCCGAGCGTGAACATCAGACCCGCGACCTTGCCGTCGGACCCGCCGGTGGCGTCGGAGAAGACCTCGGCGATGTAGGTGTACAGCACGTACACCGAGGTGAACGCCAGCATCGTGGTGACCAGCGTCGCGAGCACCCGTCCGTCGGCCAGCGGGCGCAGCCTGCTCCGGAGCCCCTCGGGCGGCGGGCTCGCGATGGTCCGCGGCACCAGCGCGACCAGCCCGAGGATGCCCACCGCGGCCAGTCCGGCCACGAACCACATCGTGCCGCGCCAGCCGAACCGGCTGCCGAACGCCGTCCCGATCGGCGCGCCGAACGCCGTCGCCGCCGTGAACCCGGTGAGCACCGTGGCGATGGCGCGCCCCCGGCGCTCCGGCGGCACCAGCGCGGCGGCCGACGCGGCGGCAACCGGTACGAACAGGCCGGTGCCGGCCGCGGCGACCGCCTGCGCGACCAGCAGCAGCGGGTAGTTCGGCGCCAGCGCCGCGCCGGCCGTGCCGGCGAGGTAGACCAGCGCGGCGCCGAGCAGCACGCCCCGGCGCGACCGGGCGGCGGTCGCCGTCGCCAGCACCGGCCCCAGGAGGGCGCAGGCCAGCGCGTAGACGGTCACCACCTGGCCGGCCGCGGCCGTCGAGACGCCGAGCGAGTCCTCCAGGTGCGGCAGCATTCCGGCCAGCACGAATTCATTGGTGGCCACGGCGAACACGCCGAATCCCAGCAGCGGGACGCTCCACCGGGACGCATTTCCCGGGGTATCGCCCAATGTATTCGACACGTGCATTCCTCTCGTGCGGGATGTGCGGGAACGCCAAGAAGTCCACCTGCGTCACGGCGACGGCGGCGGACAAGTCCCCACCCCCACGAGGGGCTTGTCCACCGCCTCGCCGCCGCGCCCCCGGCCGTATCGTCCAACGCCGCCGATCCGCCGGTCCAATACGAGGTCCGTCTGACCGGTATCATCGATCCTTATGGAGATAAGGCAGTTGGAGTATTTCGTGGCCGTCGCCGAGGAAAAGAGCTTCACGAAAGCCGCCGCGAAACTGCATGTCGCCCAGCCCGGAGTGAGCACGCAGATACGCCAACTGGAGCGCGAACTCGGGCAGGAGCTGCTGGACCGCACCGGCCGTACGGTCCGCCTCACCGAGGTCGGCGCCGCCGTCCTGACCCGCGCCCGGGCCGCGCTCGCCGCCCTGGCCGCGGTGCGGCAGGCCGTCGACGAGCACACGGGCCTGCTGCGCGGCAGGGTGTCGGTCGGGATGGTCGCCTCGTCGGCCGCCGCCTACGACCTGCCGCGGCTCCTCGCCGACTTCCACCGGGAGCACCCGGCCATCGAGATCACCCTCTCCGAGTCCACCTCGGACCTGCTGCTGACCGACCTGCGCGAGGGCCGGTTCGACGCGGTGGCCGTCTCCCCGTCGGCGCCGCTCCCGCCCGGGATCGACTCCCTGACGGTGGCCGACGAACCGTTGGTCGCCGCCGTCGCCCACGACCACCCGCTGGCCCACCGCACCTCCCTGCGGCTCGCCGAACTCCGCGACGAGCCGCTGATCGTCTTCCATCCGAGCGTCGGCGCCCGCCACACCGTCGAGGACGCCTGCTCCGAGGCCGGTTTCCCGCCGCGCATCGCCTTCGAGGCCAGTGACCCCAACCTGCTCGCCGACCTGGCCGTGCGCGGCCTCGGCGTCGCCGTCCTCCCCGCCCCCTTCGCCGCCGCCCGCCCGGAGGCGCTGCGGACCGTCGCCCTCACCGACCCCCCGATGCGCGGCGCGATCGTCTTCGCCTGGCGCGGGACGGGCACGACGAACCCGGCGGCCGGCGCGCTGATCCGCCACCTCCGAAGCTCGGTGGGAACCGTGGGGTCCGTGGGGTCCGTAGGGAACACCGTGCCCCCGGCCCGCCCTTGACCTCAACCGCGGTCGAGGTCGCACGATGAGCGCGGCGTCGAACGGAGACGCCCTCCGGAAGCGTCGCACGAGACGCACTCCGAGAACCGCGCGAGACGAGGGAACAGCGCATGAAGGCAGCGGCGATCAACGCGTTCGGCGGCCCCGAGGCCGTGGAACTGCTCGACCTCCCGACCCCCGAGCCCGGCCCGGGCCAGGTGCGGGTACGGGTGCGGGCGGCCGGGGTCCAGCCCGTCGACGCCGCCGTCCGGCGCGGCCTGTTCCACACCGGCGCCGCGCCGGAGTTCCCGCTGACGATCGGCAACGACTTCGCCGGGGTCGTCGACCGGACGGGCGAGGGCGCGGACGGCTTCCCGGTCGGCGCCGAGGTGCTGGGCTGGTCCCTGCTGGCCTGCCACGCCGAGTACGTCGTCGTCCCTGTCGACCAGCTCGTCGCCAAGCCCGCGGCCATGCCGTGGGAGGTGGCCGGTGCCTTCTCCGCCTCGGCGCAGACCGCGCACACGGCCCTCGAACGGCTCGGCGTCGGGGCGGGCGACACCCTGCTGGTCCACGCGGCGGCCGGCGGCGTGGGCACGGTCGCCGTCCAGCTGGCCCGGGCGTACGGCGCCACGGTCGTGGGCACCGCGAGCCCCCGCAACCACGACTACGTACGCTCCCTGGGCGCCCTCCCGGTGGCCTACGGCGACGGCCTGGTGGAGCGTGTCCGCGCGCTGGCGCCGCAGGGGATCACCGCGGCGCTCGACGCGGCGGGCGGCGCCGCCCTCGACGCGTCGCTCGACCTGGTCCCCGACCGCGCGCGGATCGGCACGCTCGTCGACGCCGGCCGGGCCCCCGCGCTGGGCGTGCCGTTCCTCCGCTCCGAGCGGTCGGCCGAGCGCCTGGCCGCGCTGACCGCCCTCTGGGCGGAGGGCCGGCTCCGCGTCGAGGTCTCCCGCCTCTTCCCCCTGGACCGCGCCGCGGACGCGCACCGCGCGATCGAGACGGGCCACGGCCGCGGCAAGATCGCCCTGGTGATGAGCTGAGGCCGAGGCCCCTCGGCCGCCCCGGAGCCGTCCCGCCCGCCGCGCGATAATGCCTGCCATGAGCTCCACCGCCCCCGCCCCGACAACGCCCCCGGGCGCGCCGCACCCGGTCCCCGACACCCTCGCGTACCTCGCCGGGCGGTGGACGGTCGACCGCGTCCTCCGCGACCTGGCCGGCGGCCTGGAGGGCACGTTCCGCGGGACGGCGGCGTTCCGCCCGGACGCCGCCGGGGCGACGCGCCTGCTGCACGTCGAGGACGGCGAGCTCACCTGGGGCGGGACCACCGGCCGGGCGGGCCGGACGCTCCTGCTGGACGGCCGCCCGGACGGCACGGCCGACGTCGCGTTCGCCGACGGCCGCCCCTTCCACGACCTGGACCTGCGCACCGGCCACTGGGCCGTCCGCCACCCCTGCGGCCGGGACCGCTACGAGGGAACGTTCACCGTCGTCTCGGCCGACGAATGGCGCCTCGCCTGGCGCACCACCGGCCCGGCCAAGGACCACCTCCAGCACACGGTGTACCGACGCGCGCGCTCTTGAGCCCTCACCTCCCGTGCCGCTCCCGGAACATGTCGGTGAGCCCCTGGTCCGCGTGGCCCAGTTGCAGGTCCCGCTCGGTCCGGCCGCCCCCGGCGACCTGGAGGACCGTCGCCACCGGCGGGTACCCGGCCGCGACCACGGTGTACTCCCCCGCGGACAGGTCGACGAAGCGGAACGTGCCGTCGGCGCCGGTGATCGCGGAGGCGACGACGTTCCCCGCCACGTCGAGCAGCGTGACCCGGGCGTCCTCGACCGGCCGGCCGCCTCCGGCGCGGACCGTGCCGCGCAGCACCGCGCCGCCCGCCAGCTCGATGTCCTGCCGGGTCTCCCGCGCCGACTGGACGGTGACCGGGAGCGCGGCCGGGCGGCAGGAGGGGGCGCTGGCGGCCAGGGTGTACTCGCCGGCGACGAGTTCGCCGATGACGTAGCCGCCCTCGTGCCCGGTCCGGGTGGAGGCGACGACCTCGCCCTGGACGCTGGTGAGCGTCACCAGCGCCTCGCACACCGGACTGCCGTCGGCGGCGCGGACGGTGCCCGCGAGCCGCCCGGCGCCGCCGAGGACCACGTCGAGCTCGACCGGCCGGTCGCCGACGGTGACGGTGACCGCCTGCGGCTGGTGGCCGCCGGCCGCGGCGATGAGGACGTACGAGCCGGTGCCCGGCGTGCTCAGCGCGTACCGGCCGTCCTCGCCGCTGGCGCCGCGCCCGATCTGCCGTCCCTGCGCGTCGATCAGGGTGAGCGCGGCCCGGGCGACGGTGGTGCCGTCCTGGTGCTGCACGGCGCCGGTGACGGGCATCCCGCCGGCGTGCTGCGGGGCGGCGTGCGGCGGGGCGGCGTCGGGGGCGATGTCGCGGACGTACGCGTCCCGCACCGGGCCCGGCTCGGCGAACAGCGGCCCGGTGACCATCGGCGCGGGCGGCGGCGCGGGCGGTTCGCTGCGGGCGGGCGGGATGGTGGGTGCTTCGGGGGCGTTGTGGGACACCAGCGGTTTCTCCTTCAGCAGGAACGCGAGCAGGAAGCCGAGGACGAACACCGGCACCAGGTAGAGGAAGATCCGCGGCATGGCGTCCGCGTACGCCCGCACGTAGCCGTCCCGCAGCGCCGCCGGGAGGGCGTGCACCAGGCCGGGGGTGAGGGAGTCGGTGTCCGGGAGCCCGGCGCGGCGCGGGAGTTCGCCGGCGAGGCGGTCGGCCAGCCGGTGCGCGAAGAGGGTGCCGAAGACGGCGGCGCCCACCGAACCGCCGATCTGCCGGAAGAAGTTGTTGGCGCTGGTGGCGGTGCCGAGGTCGGCGGGGTGGACGGAGTTCTGCACGGCGAGGATGAGCACGGGCAGGGCCAGGCCGATGCCGGTGCCGAGGACGGCCATCCAGAGGCTGTAGACGAGCCGTCCGGTGCCGGCGTCGAGGTGGGAGAGCAGGTACATGCCCTCGGCGGCGAGGGCGCAGCCGAGGACGGGCAGCAGCTTGTAGTGGCCGGTGCGGCTGACGAGTTGGCCCGCGACGAGCGAGGCGGCCACGACGCCGCCCATCATCGGCAGCATCAGCAGCCCGGACTCGGTGGCGTCGGCGCCGTCGACCATCTGGAGGAAGGTCGGCAGGTAGCTGGCGGCGCCGAAGAGGCCGACGCCGACGACGGCACCGATCAGTCCGGTGACGGTGAAGACGGAGTCGCGGAACAGGTGCGGCGGGATGATGGGTTCGGCCGCGTACTGCTCGACGACGAGGAACAGCAGGGCCGTGCCGAGCGCCCCGGCGGCGAGGCCGAGGGTGACGCGCGAGGTCCACGCGTACTCGGTCCCGCCCCAGCTCGTGAGCAGCACCAGGCAGGTGGCGGAGGCGCTGAGCAGCAGCGCGCCGAGGACGTCGAACCGGCCGCGGGCGGTGGGCCGGGGCAGGTCGAGGGCCTTGAGGACGACGGCGAGGGTGATCAGTCCGAAGGGCACGTTGACGTAGAAGCACCAGCGCCAGGAGGCGTGGTCGGTGAAGAACCCGCCGAGCAGCGGTCCGGCGACGGAGGCCAGTCCGAAGGCGGCGCTGATGACGCCCATGAAGCGGCCGCGCTCGCGGGGCGGGACGATGTCGGCGATGATCGCCTGCACGCCGATCAGCAGCCCGCCGGCGCCGACGCCCTGGAGCGCGCGGAAGGCGATGAGCTGGTCCATGGTCCGCGACCAGCCGGCGAGTCCGGAGCCGAGGACGAAGACGACGATCGCGAAGACGAAGACGGTCTTGCGGCCGAGGAGGTCGCCGACCTTGCCGTAGAGCGGCAGCACGACCGTGGAGGTGAGCAGGTAGGCGGTGACGGCCCAGGACATGCGGTCCACGCCGTGCAGGTCGCCGACGATCCGCGGGAGTGCGGTGGCCACGATCGTCTGGTCGAGCGCCGCGAGGAGCAGGGTGAGCATCAGCGCGGTGAAGACGAGGCGGACCCGGCCCCGCCCCGGCCGGGAGTT
>NZ_JAIQLH010000150.1 GCF_020037025.1 Streptomyces huiliensis
CCCGCGCGGGTGCGTGCCCCGTTCGGAACCGGTTGTCCCGGTGCTCCCGGTGGTGCGGGACGCCGTGGCGCCCGTGCCGGGTACGCGGGTGTCGTGGTCGGCGGGCGCTGTCGGGGACGCGCCGGTGCCTCCCGGGCGCCCGCTCACCGTGCCGGAGGGCCGAGTACCCGGAGTGCCTCGCGTCTCGGCCGGTTCGGCGGGACCCACCTGGTCGGGGGAGGCATGCCCGGGCGCGCTCGCCCGGAAGCCGTCGGCTCCCCGCCGCGGCGCGGGAGCGTCGGCTTCGTGGCCGCGGCCGGCCGCAACCGGGCCGTCCGTACGCGAAGCCGCGTACCCGGTACGGCCGTCGGCGGATACGCGTCCCGGGGCGGGGGCGTGCTCGCCCCGATCGTGTCGAGGTCCGCCTGAGCCCGAACCCGGATCCGACTCGCGACCGAGACCGACACCGGGAGCGGAACGGGGGTCCGAGCCGAATCCGGTCTCCTGGCCCGGGCGGCTCCCTGCCCTGGCCGAGGCCTGCGGGGACGCGCCCGTGCGCGTGGAACGGGCGCCGCCGGGGGTGCGCGTCCCGTCTGCGTTCGAGGAGGCGTCCGTGGTCGGTGCGTGACCGGTTCGGGCCGTGCCGTCCGGTGCGCCGTGCGCGAAGCCGTTCCTCCGGGGATCGGTCACCTTTGCCGCCGACCCGCCGCCGAGCCCGGCGGAAGTCCCGGCTCCCGCCGAGTGGTCCGTGGCCGTCGCCCTTCCGCCGTCGGCGGTCGAGGGGCCGTGGCCCGGGGCACGGCTGCCCGATGCGGGCCGCTCGTGCCGCCGTTCCGACGCAGCGGGCGTCGGCTCATCGGCGTGTGCGGCGCGGTCGTCGGCGCTCGGGCGGGTGCCCGCACCGGCCGCCTGATGACCCGTGAGGCCGCGTCCGGGGCGGGACACGCGGGTGTCCTCCGCCGCCTCCTGCCGTCGGACGGCCGGCCCGGCCGTCGGTTCGCCGCCGCGCACACCGCGCGCCGCGTCCGTCCCGGTCGTCGCTCCGTGGCTGTGCGCGTCACGTACGTCGTCGTGCGCGGGGCGCTCCCCGCCTGAAGTACGGCCGCCCCCGGCCGCCACCGCGGGGCCGCTGCCGTGGGTGGCCGCGGCGTCCGCGTGAGCGGTCGAGGGGTGCCGGTGGGTGCCGGCGGGCACCGGGCCGTGAGCGGAGGCGGAGGCGCCCGCGCCGGCCGCGGTGTGCCGGCGCGTGTCCGCCGCTGCCGCCCGGCCCTCCGAACGGACGTTCCCGGCCGTGTGGTCCACGGGCGCGTTCGCGCCCGTACCGCGGTCACCCGAGACCGGGCCGCCCGGCACGGAATCCACCCCGCCGCGCGCCCGCGAGTTACCCGCTGGGGCCCCACCGGCCCCGGCCGTCGCATCACTCACGCGTCCATCCGGCAGGCGCTGCGCGTCCGCTCCCTCCGCGTCCCACGCCCGCGCGTCGCTCGCCGCGGCCCCGCCGGCCCCGGCAGTCGCATCGCCTCCGCGTCCGCCCGCAGGGTGCCGCGCGTCGGTGCCCTCGGCGCCCCGCGCCCGTGCCGCAGCGGCCCCGCCGGCTGCCCTGGCTGCCCCGGCCGCCCCGCCAATCCCGGCTGTCGCGTCACCTACGCGCTCACCCGAGTGGTGCCACGCGTCCGAGCTCTCCGCGCGCTGGGTGCGCTCGTTTACCGCCCCGCCAGCCCCACCGGCCCCAGCTGTTGCATCGCTCTCGCGCCCGCCCGCCTGGTGCGGCCGTGTGTCGGCGTCTTCGGCGCCCCATGCCCGCGCCGCTGCGACCTCGCCGGTTCCGGCGGCCCGGCCGTTCCCGGCGGTCGCCTCGCCTCCGCGTCCGCCCGCCAGACGCCGCGCGTCGGCGCTCTCCGCGTGCCAGTCCCGCGCGTTGCCCGTTGCGGCCCCGCCGGCCCCGCC
>NZ_JAIQLH010000151.1 GCF_020037025.1 Streptomyces huiliensis
CGGCCCCCGGCCGGCCCGCGGCCGGCCCGGTGCCGCTCCGGCTGCCGGCGCCCACCGGCCCGTACGCGATCGGTACGGTCGCGCTGCACCTGACCGACGCCGCCCGGCCCGACCCGTGGCGGGGTGACCGGCGGCGCGAGCTGATGGTGACGTTCTGGTACCCGGCCGTCCCAGGGACGGGCGGCGCGGAGCCCGCGCCGCACATGGAGCCCGCGGCGGCGGTCCACTTCGGCGGGGAGGACGGCATGGCCGCCCTCAACTACCAGGTGCCGCCGGGGAGTACGGACTGGCGCGAGACGCGGAGCCACGCCCGCCCCGGCGCCCGGGTGCTGCCGGGCGGGCCCCGCCCGGTCGTGCTCTGGTCGTCCGGCACCGGCGACCCGCGGACCTGGGGCACCGGCCTCGTCGAGGAACTGGCCTCGCGGGGCTACGTCGTCGTCACGATCGACCACACCTACGAGGCGTCCGAGGTGCGGTTCCCGGACGGGTCGCTGGAAGTGTCCGTCCTGCCCGCGTACATGAAGGACCACCCGGACCTCGTCTACCTCACCCGCCATTCGATGGAGGCCCGGGTGCACGACGTGGGGTTCGTCCTCGGCCGGCTGCACGCCCTCCGGCACGGCCGGACGGCGGCGGGCCGGCTGCCGCGCGGGCTGGCGGAGGCCCTGGACCTGTCGCGGACCGGGATGGCCGGGCACTCCGCGGGCGGCTTCACGGCGGCCCAGGCGATGCGCGGTGACACGCGGCTCGTCGCGGGGGTGAACCTGGACGGGCAGATGCACTTCCCGAAGACGGCCGACGGGAAGGGGGTCGAGCTGAGCGAGGTGGCGGAGAAGGGGCTCGACCGGCCGTTCCTGCTGGTCGGTTCGGCCGCGGACGCGGACGAGAACCGGCCCTCGTGGGACGCGCTGGTCGGGAACAGCCGGGGCCGGGTCCGGCGGCTGATCGTCCGCGACACCGCCCACGGGGCGTTCAACGACGCCGCCGCGCTGCTGCCGCGGCTGGCCGAGCGGGGCACGGTCCCCCGGGAGACGGTGACGAAGGTCGTTGGGGCGCTGCCGGCGGACCGGTCGGTCGCGATCACCCGGGCGCTCGTCACGGCCTTCCTCGACCGGCGGCTGCGGGACCGGGACACGCGGCCCGGGGACGTGCCGCCGGCCGGGTTCCCGGAGGTGGAGCGGGTCGGGTGAAGCGCGCGGGCCCCCGGCCGGCCGGGGGCCCGCGGTCCTCGTCAGCGCTGGGCGGACGGGGTGTTGGCCTCGGTCACGTTGACCGCGGCCCAGGCGCGGTCGACGGCCTTGTACTCGGCGCTGCCGGCGCCGTGGATGTCCGCGGCGGCCTGGAGGGTGGCCTTGCGGGCGTCGTGGAAGTCGGTCGTCGAGACCATGTACCGGGTGAGCGCCCGGTAGAAGATCTGCTCCGCCTTGTCCCGGCCGATGCCCGTCACCGACTGGCCGTCGTAGGTGGGGGAGTCGTAGGAGAACTTCCCGATCGTCTTCTTGCCGCTGCCCTCGGCGAGCAGGTAGAAGGCGTGCGAGGAGACGCCCGAACCGGCGTGCACCTCACGGTCGTAGGACCCGGAGTCCCAGTAGTCGACCGTGCCCTCCAGCTTGTCCAGCGAGGGCTTGTCGAGGCGGCGCAGGAACTGCTGGTCCAGGCCGAGCTTCTCGCCGAGGAGGTAGTTCGGCGGGTTGCCGGCGTTGTTAGTGCGGAACTCCATGCCGGTGCCGAAGATGTCCGCGAACGACTCGTTGAGCGAGCCGGCCTCGCCGAACTGGTTGCCCTGCGCGTCCACCCGGGTCGGCTCGAAGCCGGCCGTGGCCGAGATGACGCCGTGGGTGAGCTCGTGGCCGGTCACGTCGAGCGCCACCAGCGGCTGCTTGAACGTTTCGCCGTCCCCGTCGCCGTAGAGCATGCACCAGCAGTCGGGCGACCAGAAGGCGTTGCCGACCTTGTTGCCGAAGTGCACCAGGGCGCGCGGGCCCACGCCGTCGTTCTTGATGCCGTTCCGGCCGAAGGCGTTCTTGTAGTAGTCGAAGGTGCTGGTGACGCCGAACTGGGCGTCCACGGCGGCGCTGGTCGGGTCGGAGGCGGTGCCGTTGCCCCAGCGGTTGGTGCTGTTGGTGAACGCCTTGCCCTTGGTGAAGGTCTCGAGCTCCTGGCCGCCCGCGGTCCGGGTCTCGGCGCTGCCGCGGCTGAGGTCCTTGAGGGTGAAGGTGCTGCGCGCGGTCTGGGTGGTGACCAGCGGGACGGTGCCGTCGAAGATCGAGGCGCCGGTGCCGTTCGCCTGCGCGGGGTAGGTGGACGCCGCGCCGGAGCCGGCGGCCTTCGGGGTGGCGGCCGCGCCGAGGCGCGGGGCGGCGGTGCGGCCCTTGGCGCGCAGGGTGTCCTTGAGCTTGGGGGAGATGAACGCGTCGGTGAGCGGCGTGGTGGCGAGGACCTTGCCGGAGACGGCGTCCACGGTCACCGCGCGCAGGGCGCCCTTCTCGGCCGCGCGGCCGCCGGAGACGGTGACCCGGTAGGCGAGGACGGACTTGCCGCCGGTGGCGTCCACCACCAGCTCGGTCCGGCCCGCCGTGCCCTTGACCGCCTCGGCGGCCTTGGCAGCCGCCTGACGCTCCGACAGCTCCGGCTTGACCGACTTCACGGCCAGCCGGTGGCGCGCGGCCCGGGTCGCGCCCGCGAAGCCGCCCTTGGCGTCGAGGTGGACGACGAGGTCACCGCCGACCACCGGAACGCCCTTGTAGGCGCGCTCGAACCGGACGTGGCGCTTGCCCTCCGGGTCGACGAGGGAGTCCTTGACGGTCAGCGTCTCCTGCGGGCCGACACCGGTGACCTTGGCGTGGGCGACGGCGGCGGAACGGGCCGCCCGCACCACGTCGGCGCCGGCGGCCTGGGTGGCTCCGGAGCCGGGTCTCGCCTTGGCCACCGTCTTCGTCGCGCTCTGCGCCGGGGCCGGGGCGGCCACGGCACCGCCGGCCATGGCGGCCGCCGCGGCCACCGCGACGGCGACGGTCAGTATTCGGCCAGGGGATGTGGGGGATGTACGCACTGTTCAGCGCCCTTTGCGTCATGACGGCCCGGGGTGCCGGGCCGCTGGCGGGGGGCGGTGCTGTCACTCGTGCACCGCGGGAACCTGTGGTCCCGGGCAGACTGTGCAGCGCTTGGCATGCGCATGGAAAGACTGTTTACACGGTGTTCACAACAGTTGATCAACTTTTGACACGAAATCAACGGATAGTGAACGGTGGGCGACAGGTTGTCTTCCTGGCCCGCAAGACAGGCCAAAGAGCCACCGGGTTGCGCGAGTTCGGCGACCGTTCAGCATGTGGGACGACCGGTGACGCGGCGCACGCCCGCGATCACACGCGGCGCGGCCAGTCGCCGCCGGGAACCCTGATGCCCTCGGCGCGCAGCCGGCGGGCGACCCGCTCGGCGGCCAGGTACACCCACGCGCGGACGGACTCGCCGCGCTCGGTGCGCACGTCGCGCACCACCCGGTCGTAGAGGCTGCCGGGGTCCCCCGGGCGGTGGTCCTCCAGCACGTCGAGGGCGGCGAGTACGGCCGCGTACCGGCCGGGGACGAGCGTCATCAGCTCGCCCCGGATCTCACCGGCCGGCGCGGACACCGCGAACGGGTAGCCCGGCCCCTCGTACAGCACCGCGCCCGGCAGCCGGGCCGGGACCTCGGCGGTCGTCCGTCCGCGCAGGAAGAGGGGGTAGTTGCCGCCGCCGCGGCGCAGCGTGCCGTAGACGAAGACCGGCAGCGGCGCCTCGTCCCCCGCCATCCCCCGCCTCCCTCCGGTCGCGCGCGCCGTCAGCCTAACCGGCGCCGTCCCGCCGCTCCCGGGCGCGGGCGAGCGGTCCGGCCACCACCCCCGCCAGCGCCCCCGCGACCAGACCCCACAGCAGGCCCCAGCCCAGCAGCAGCGGCAGCCGGGGGTCCAGCCGGACCGCGCCGCCGAAGGCGTCCAGGTCGCCGAGGCCGAGCAGGGACAGGCCGTAGCGCGCGGAGATCCGTGTGAGCGAGCCGGCCGCGACCAGCGCCACGGCCAGGGCCGGCCCCAGCCGGAGCGCCTGCCGCCACCACGGCGCGGGGAAGCGGCGGGCCATCAGGAACGCGGCCGTCGCCACCGCGAGGGCCGCCGCGAGGGCCAGCACCCACGCCCGGTCGTCGTACCGGCCCAGCGAGCCCAGGTCCACCGTCGCCGTGCCGCCGCCCGGCTCCCGCAGTACCGCGGCGAGCGCGTACGGCACCGGCAGCCCGATGGCGTCGGGCACGTTACCCTCCCAGGCGCCGCCGAGGCCGGTGCCCAGGGCGAGCCAGGAGAGGTTGGGCAGGCCCAGCAGGAGGGTGGCCGCGGTCTCCGCCGGGTGCCCCCGGGTGCACAGCGTCACCAGCCCCACCACCAGCCCCAGCAGGACGTAGCCCAGCAGCAGCCCGAGCACCGCCCGCACCGGCGGGCGTACCGCGTCCTGGAAGCGGCGCAGCGGGGGAGGGAGCGGAGTGCGGCGCGCGGCGAGGACGACGAGCACGTACAGCACCAGCAGCCACAGCAGCCCCCGGCCCACCGTCACCGCCACATCGGCGCGGAAACCGACCTCCGGCCGCACGTCCAGCGCCTCCCCGATCTCGTCCAGCAGCCCGCCGCCCAGCCCGATCCGGAAGGTGTGGCGCGCGGTCAGGGCCGGGACCAGCAGCGCCGGCACCCAGAGGACCGCCACCCGCACCGCGCGGCCCGCCAGCTCCCGCCCGTCCGGCGCCGGCCCGCGGCGCAGCGGTCGCAGCAGGGCCGCCACCAGGGCGAGCGCCCCGGCCAGGGACACCGAGAGCGGGACCACCGCCAGGGTGGCACCCGTACGGCCGAAGGCCCCCGCGCCGCCGGTCAGTTCCACCGTCCCGCCCACGGCCGCCACCAGCGTCGCCGCCAGCACGGCGGGGAACGCACCGGACGGCAGCCCGCCGGCCCCGGCCGCCCACAGGCCCAGGGCGGCGGTGGCGACCATGGCGGCCACGGCGGCGGCCACCGCGCCGAACGCGTCCGCCCACGCCCGGACGGCTCCTCCGGAACGAGAGCTCCACACCTGACCCACGCGCGCTCCTGCCTCGGACGGACGGCGGCTGACCTCCCCGTATGGCTCGAACCGTATGCCCGGGAACCGATTGCCACCCCTCTGCGGGGGCACTCGGGGGAAGCGGACGTCCCGTTTGCGGGGGGCGAGGTCCCGGTACACACAATGAGGAACTGGGGTGGCGCGAAGATGAACGACGGCACTGGCAGCAGTTGCCCCGACCACGGGAGGCAGGCCCTGTACGAACCTCCCTCCCCCGGCTCACGGCGGACCGCGCTCGCACCCGCCGGGCCCCGGCCCGCCCCGCCACCGGCCCGGCCACGGCGCCGCTCCCTCGTCCGTACCGTCGTGGCGCCCGCCCTGCTGCTCACGGCGGCCGTCGTCTACAACGACTGGCTGCTGGAGCTGGTGCTGCCCACCGGGCTCGACCTCCGGCACTCCTACGTCAGCGAGCTCTACGCCGCCGACCAGCGCTTCCACGTCCTCTTCGGGGCCGCGGAACTCCTGGCCGCCGCCCTGGTGGTGGCCGGGGCGCTGCTGGCCAGGGACCGCCGGGCGGGGCCGGTGGCCGACGCCGGCTGGTGGTGCCTGGTCGCCTTCGGGATCTGCTCGGTGGCCGACGCGATCGTCCCCATGCGCTGCGCCCCCTCGGTGGAGCCCGGCTGCGAAGCCGTCAACCCCTGGCACACCACCACCAGCGGCCTGGTGCACGCCGCCCTGTTCGGCTCGATGTTCCTGTTCACGGTCGCGGCGGCCCGGGACCGGTGGCCCGTGCTGGGCCGCTGGACGCCCTGGGTGCCGGCCGCCGCCCTCGCCACCGCCGTCGCCACCGTGGGCCCGCTGTTCGGCCATCCGGGCTGGCACGGAGTTCCGCAGCGGGCTCATCTGGCGCTCGTCGGCGCGTGGTTCGTGCTGCTCGCGGCGGAGCTGCGCGGGCCGGTGGGGGAGCGGGGCGGGCCGGTGGGGGAGCGGGGCGGGAGGCCGGGAGCCCCGCCGTCGTGGCCGACCGTATGAGACCCGGCTCACAGTCCGGGTGATGTCACGCTCCGGGGGCCCGTCCCCCTCTCAAGGGTGAGCACCACGGAGGGACGCGGTGGGGCGCCGGGAGAACGGCGCCCCACCGGCAACCGCACGGTCCCGCCGGCTCGGCGATCCGCGTGGGATCCGGGCCGGCGGCGGCCGTGCAGGCCCGCCCGCCGCCCGTGCGCCGGGAAATCCCCCGTCACCCGGCGCGGCGCGGCGGGCGGGGCGTTCTCCGCGCCTTTCGCTCGGATGCCACCGGCTTTCATTCCGGGTGAACGGTCGTGAAAGCGTGAAGGAATCGCGGAGAAATGCGGAGGGATCAGGTTCCGGCGTCAGGGAAAGGAGAGGAACCGGCCGTACCGACATTCATGATTTCGGTGAGGTCGTAGAGGGCCCGGCGGCTGCTTCCGTACCGGGTGATCTTTCCCCGGCTGGACCATTTGCGAATGGTCGCGGGGGAGACCCCGGCGGCGAGCGCCGCGAGTTCGGTGGTGACGAGCCGGGTTTCCCCGTCGGCGTCCCCCTCGGCGGCGGCGGTCACGCGGCGCCCTCGGAACGGCCGGGTCGCCGCTCCCGCCGGAGGTTCCGCATGAGCGCGAGCCACTGGTGCGGCAGCCAGGTGTGCCCGGCGGCGCACCGCACCTGCCCGACCCCCTTCGTCCCGGCCGCGGGGACCGGGGAGAGCGGCCGTTCGCAGCCCGGGTGGACGCAGCGGCCGAGGTCCTTGGCGAGCGAGGGCTTGACGTAGGCCGAACGCCGGGCGTGGTCGGCGGTGTCGAGCAGCTCCTCGACGAAGTCCCCGGCCGCGGCATGGCACAGCAGCCAGTCCAGGTGGACGAGGAGGAACGCGGCGAGCTCGGCCGGCCGCCGCCGCGGCGCGCCCGCCCCGCGCTCGTCCGCCACGAGCGCCGCCCAGGAGGACAGGGTGCCGAGGATCCGCGACCGCGTCGCCATCGCGCCCTCGTCGAGCGGCGGCCCCGAGGGGCGCCGGGGGCCGCCGACCGGCCGGAGCGGCCCCTGCCTGCGGGGGAGCAGGGCGGCCTCGCAGTCGGCGTAGATCTCCGGCAGCTCGCCGAGGCAGATCCGCAGCGCGCTCCGGCAGGAGGGGCACGGCCGCGGCGTACCGGGGCGGCGGTGCGGGAGGGTGTGGTGTCCCGTGCTGCAGGCGGTGGCGCGTGTTCCGGACGGGCCTGACGCGCGCGGTTCCGACGCGCGCGGTCCCGAAGAGCGCGGTCCTGAAGAACTCATTCCTTCTCCCGAGGCTCGTGGTGGGGTACCGGCGCGGGGGCGCGCACCGGGAGCGCCGCGCCCGGGAGTGGGATGGACCCCCGGAGCGGGCGGCGGCGGCATCGGTGAGCGGGTTCCGGGCCGCTTCCGGGACCGTCGCCGGAACGGCCACGGCGGATTCCGCTTCCGCCGGTCCGCCGGCCGGTGAGTCCCGCGTTCCGGAAAAACCCGGTCGGGAAGGGAAATGAGCGTGCGACGTGCCGTACCAGATTTCCGATCATGAAATCTGGAACCCCCGTTTCTGGCCCCCGTGGCATCGCGCCCGAAGTCGGACCGGGCGGAACGATTCACCGCTCCCGAAGCGTGGGTGGGGCGGCGTGCGTTCCATGCGATGCAGGGTCGGACCCTACAAGGACCCGAGGGTGTTGTCTACATGTATTCGGGCGGGAAAGCGGATTCCGACCCGCGGTCGCCGGAAGGGGAATGCGCGGGGCCGTTCCGGTGGTCCGGGAAGGCATTCCCGTTCCCTCGCGATCGTGTAATTCCCGGTTGAGCTGCGCTGTTTGACATGGAGTCAGCCGCACTGTCACGCTAATGGGCAGCGGCAGATCTGTGTCCGCTTCCGGGAAGCGGGAGCCATCTCCTCCCGCGCGATCCCCCCTTCTCTCGCGACTCCCGCAGGGCCCGGCCACGGCGCCTTTCCGCGCCCTCCCGCGCCCGCACGTCCGCCACTTCCCCTGCCGCGGCCGGGCCCGCCCGCCTGCCGCGCCCGGGGCGAGGAGACAGCATGGATGTACCGGTGATCGTCGTCGGCGCCGGCCCCACGGGCCTGTTCCTCGCCGCCGAACTGCGCCTCGGCGGCGTCGACGTCCTCGTCCTCGACGCACTCGACCGGCCCACCGGCCAGTCCCGAGGACTCGGCTTCACCGCCCGCGCGACCGAACTCTTCGACCAGCGTGGCCTGTTGCCGCGCTTCGGCACCGTGGAGACCGACACCCGCGGGCACTTCGGCGGGATCCCCCTCGACTACGGCGTCCTCGACGGCGGCCACTTCGGCGCCCGCGGGATCCCCCAGGCGCGCACCGAAGCCGTCCTCGCCGACCGGGCGACGGAGCTCGGCGCGGAGATCCGGCGCGGCTGGAAGGCCGTCGGGCTCGTCAACGGCCCCGACGGCGCCGAGGTCGAGGCCGAGACGCCCGCCGGCCGCCGCCGGCTCCGCTGCCGCTTCCTCGTCGGCTGCGACGGCGGGCACAGCTTCGTCCGCGGCGCGGCCGGGATCGCCTTCCCCGGCTCCGCGTCGACCCGCGAGATGTTCCTCGCCGACGTCGCCTGCGCCGAGGGCGGAGGCATCCGGCCGCGGCCGATCGGCGAACGCCTGCCCGGCGGCATGGTGATGGCCGCCCCGCTCGCCGACGGCGTGGACCGCGTGATCGTCTGCGAACGCGGCACCCCGCCCCGGCGGCGCGACCGTCCCGTCACCTTCGACGAAGTCGCCGCCGCATGGCGGCGGTTGACCGGCGAGGACATCGGCGGCGGCACCGCCCACTGGGTCAGCTCCTTCGGCGACGCCACGCACCAGGCCGCCGCCTACCGGAAGGACTCGGTGCTGCTGGCCGGCGACGCCGCCCACACCCACCTGCCCGCCGGCGGCCAGGGCCTCAGCGTCGGCGTCCAGGACGCCGCCAACCTCGGCTGGAAGCTCGCCGCGACCGTCCGCGGCTGGGCGCCGCCCGGCCTGCTCGACACGTACCACGCCGAACGGCACCCGGTCGGCGCCCGGCTGCTGACCAACACCCGGGCGCAGGGCCTGCTCTACCTCAGCGGCGAGGAGACGCTGCCGCTGCGCGCGGTGTTCGCGGAGCTGATGGAGCTCCCGGAGGCCGGCCGGCACCTGGCCGGGATGGTCAGCGGACTCGACGTCCGGTACGACTGCGGCCCCGGCGGCCACCCGCTCCTCGGCCGGCGGCTGCCCCCGGCGGACCTCGTCGGCGAGCACGGCCCCACCACCACCTTCGCACCGCTCCACGCCGGCCGCGGGGTCCTCCTCGACCTCGCCGCCGGCCCGGACGTACGGCACGCGGCCCGGCCCTGGGCGGACCGGGTCGACGTCGTCACCGCGGCCCCGCGCGCGACGCCCGGCGGCCCGCTCGACGGCACCGCCGCCCTGCTCGTCCGGCCCGACGGACACGTCGCCTGGGCCGCGCCCGACGGCGGCCCGGCCGCCACGCTGCCGGCCGCCCTGCGGCGCTGGTTCGGGCCGGCCACTCAGTGAACACCCCTTCCGACAACGGAGGAACCATGCACAGCACCCTCATCGTCGCCCGGACGGACCCGGCCTCGGTCCTCGAAGTGGCCCGCATCTTCCGGGAGTTCGACCGCACCGAGATGCCCGAACTGATGGGCACCCGGCGCCGCCAGCTCTTCCACTACCGGGGGCTCTACTTCCACCTCCAGGACTTCGACGCCGACCACGGCGGCGCGGCCATCGAACAGGCACGCGACCACCCGCTGTTCGTCAAGGTCAGCGAGGACCTCAAGCCGTACATCACTGCCTACGACCCGGCCACCTGGCGCTCGCCCGCCGACGCCATGGCCACCCGCTTCTACCACTGGAGCGGCAAGTGAACGGCACCACGGACCGGCGCGGCGCCCGCGGGGGGCGCCGCGCCGTCATCACCGGGATCGGGGTCGTGGCGCCCGGCGCGGTCGGCACCAAGGAGTACTGGAGCCTGCTCAGCGCCGGCCGGACAGCCACCCGGGGCATCACCCTCTTCGACCCCGCCGGCTTCCGGTCCCGGGTGGCGGCCGAGGTCGACTTCCACCCCGAGGACCACGGGCTCGGCCCCCAGGACGTCCGACGGATGGACCGGGCCGTGCAGTTCGCGGTCGTCGCCGCCGCCGAGGCCATGGCCGACGCCGGTCTCGCCCCCGGCGAGGCGGACCCGCACCGCACCGGCGTCACCATCGGCAGCGGCGTCGGCGCGACCATGGCGCTCGACCGCGAGTACCGCGTCGTCAGCGACGGCGGCCGGCTCGACGCCGTCGACCACGCCTACGCCGTCCCGCACCTCTACGACTACTTCGTCCCCAGCTCCTTCGCCGCCGAAGTGGCGTGGTCGGTCGGGGCCGAGGGTCCGACCACGGTCGTCTCCACCGGCTGCACCTCCGGCCTCGACTCCGTGGGGTACGCCACCGGACTGATCCGGGAGGGCGCCGCCGACGTCATGGTCGCCGGGGCCGCCGCCGCGCCCATCTCCCCGATCACCGTCGCCTGCTTCGACGCCATCCGCGCCACCACCGCCCGCAACGACGACCCGGAGCACGCCTCCCGGCCCTTCGACCGCACCCGGGACGGCTTCGTGCTCGGCGAGGGCGCGGCGATCTTCGTCATCGAGGAGTACGAACGGGCGCGCCGCCGGGGAGCCTTCCTCCGCGCCGAGATCGCGGGCTTCGCCACCCGCAGCAACGCCTACCACATGACCGGACTCCGCGCCGACGGCCGGGAGATGGCGGAGGCCATCACCCGGGCGCTCGCCGAGGCGCGGATCGCTCCGGAAGCCGTCGACTACGTCAACGCCCACGGATCCGGCACGCGGCAGAACGACAGGCACGAGACGGCCGCGTTCAAACGCAGCCTCGGCGCGCACGCCTACCGGACGCCGGTCAGCTCGGTGAAGTCGATGATCGGCCACTCGCTCGGGGCGATCGGCTCCCTGGAGATCGCCGCGTCCGTGCTCGCCCTCGCGCACGACGTCGTCCCGCCCACCGCCAACCTCCACGAGGCCGACCCGGAGTGCGACCTCGACTACGTACCCCTGGAGGCGCGCGAGCACCGGACCGACACCGTGCTCACGGTCGGCAGCGGCTTCGGCGGCTTCCAGAGCGCCATGGTCCTGCGGAGCGCCGCATGACCGCCGCCGTCGTCACCGGGGTCGCCGTCGCCGCCCCCAACGGGCTCGGCACGGACGCGTATTGGCGGGCGACCCGCGCAGGCACCGGCGGCATCCGCCCGATCCGCAAGTTCGACACCTCGCGCTACCCGGTCACCCTCGCCGGCGAGGTCCCGGACTTCCGGCCCGAGGACCACCTGCCCAGCCGCCTGCTCCCGCAGACCGACCACATGACCCGGCTCGCGCTCGTCGCCGCCGACCAGGCGCTCGCCGACGCCGGCGTCGACCCCGGCGCGCGGGACCCGTTCTCCATGGGCGTGGTGACCGCCAGCTCCTCCGGCGGCTTCGAGTTCGGCGAACGCGAACTGCGCAACCTGTGGAGCAAGGGCGGCCAGTACGTCAGCGCCTACCAGTCGTTCGCCTGGTTCTACGCCGTCAACACCGGCCAGATCTCCATCCGCAACGGCATGCGTGGCCCGTGCGGCGTCGTCGTCTCCGACCAGGCCGGCGGGCTCGACGCGCTCGCGCAGGCCCGGCGGCTGATCCGCGGCGGCACCCGGCTGGTGGTCTCCGGCGGCGTCGACGGCTCCATCTGCTCCTGGGGGCTGGTCGCCCAGATGGCCGGCGGCCGGCTGTCCACCGCCACCGACCCCGACCGCGCCTACCTGCCCTTCGACGCCGCCGCGGCCGGCCACGTGCCCGGCGAGGGCGGGGCCCTCCTCGTCCTGGAGGACGCCGACTCCGCCCGCGACCGCGGCGCGCGGACCTACGGCGAGATCGCCGGGTACGCCGCCACCTTCGACCCGAAACCCGGCACCGGCCGCGAACCCGGGCTGCGCCGCGCCATCGAACTGGCCCTGGACGACGCGGGCGGCACCGCCGCCGACGTCGACCTGGTGTTCGCCGACGCGGCCGCCGTCCCGGAGCTCGACCGCATCGAGGCGGACGCCCTCACGGCCGTGTTCGGCCCCCGGGGCGTCCCCGTCACCGCGCCCAAGACCATGACCGGGCGGCTGCTCTCCGGCGCCGCCCCCCTCGACGTCGTCACCGCGCTGCTCGCGCTCGCCGACGGCGTCGTCCCGCCCACCGTCAACGTCACCCCGCTGCCCGGATACGGCCTCGACCTCGTCGTCGGCGCGCCGCGGCCGGCGCGCCTGGAGACGGTGCTCGTCCTCGCCCGGGGACACGGAGGCTTCAACTCCGCCCTGGTCGTCCGGCGCGCGGGGGCGTAGCGGACGGGCACGGGCGGAGGGGCCCACGGCACACCGGAAGCACATCGGAGGAACGCATGACCACGCACGAGCACGCCGAGTTCACCCTGAACGACCTGAAACGGATCCTGCGCGAGGCAGCCGGCGAGCAGGAGGGCACCGGACTCGCCGGCGACATCCGCGCCTTCACCTTCGAACAGCTCGGCTACGACTCGCTCGCCCGCCTGGAGGCCGGCGGCCGCATCGAACGCACCTACGCGGTCGCCCTCGACGAGGACTGCCTCAACGACACCACGACCCTCGGGGAGCTGCTCGCCGCCGTCAACCGGCGGATCACCGAGGCGCACCCGGCCCGGCCGTGAGCACCCTTCCGACGACTCTGCGAGGAGCACCATGACACAGGACAAGCGCGTCGCCCTCGTCACCGGAGCCACCTCCGGCATCGGTCTGGCGGTGGCCCGGCAGCTGGCGGCGGGCGACCACCGCGTGTTCGTCTGCGCCCGCTCGGCCGACGCCGTGCGCACCACGGCGGAGAAGCTGCGGGCCGAGGGCCTGGACGTCGACGGCACCGCGTGCGACGTCCGCTCGGCCGACGCCGTCCGGGCCTGGGTCGGCGCCGCCGTCGACCGGTACGGGAGGATCGACGTCCTGGTCAACAACGCCGGGCGCAGCGGCGGCGGCGTCACCGCCGAGATCGCCGACGACCTCTGGCAGGACGTCATCGAGACCAACCTCACCAGCGTCTTCCGCGTCACCCGCGAGGTGCTCAACCGCTCCGGCATGCGCGACCGCGGCTGGGGCCGGATCGTCAACATCGCCTCCACCGCGGGCAAGCAGGGCGTGGTGCTCGGCGCGCCCTACTCGGCGTCCAAGCACGGGGTCGTCGGCTTCACCAAGGCCCTCGGCAACGAGCTCGCGCCCACCGGCATCACCGTCAACGCCGTCTGCCCCGGCTATGTGGAGACCCCGATGGCCCAGCGGGTCCGGCAGGGCTACGCGGCGGCGTACGGCACCACCGAGGACGCGATCCTGGAGCGGTTCCAAGCCAAGATCCCGCTCGGCCGCTACTCCACCCCGGAGGAGGTCGCCGGGCTCGTCGGCCACCTGGTCACGGACACCGCCGCGTCGATCACCGCGCAGGCCCTCAACGTCTGCGGCGGGCTCGGCAACTTCTGAGCGCCTTCCGGACTTGAGCACCTTCCGGCCTGTGAGTACTTCCGGCCTTCCCGAGAGGAGAAACCGATGACGGAGCCGGGCACCCGCGAGGCGGAGCACGGCGTCACCGTGGCGGCACCCGCCGCCGACGTCTACGCGCTGCTGGCGGACGTGGAGAACTGGCCCCTGCTGTTCCCGCCCACCGTGCACGCCGAACGGGTCGAACGCGTCGGCGCGTCCGAGCGGATCCGCCTCTGGGCCACCGCCAACGGCACGGCCAAGACCTGGACCTCCCTCCGCCTGCTCGACCCCGTGCGGCGGCGGATCGAGTTCCGCCAGGAGGTGCCGGCGCCACCCGTGGCGGCCATGGGCGGCACCTGGCTGGTCGACCCGCTGTCGCACGCCACCACCCGCGTCACGCTGCGGCACCACTACCGGGCCGCCGACGACGCCCCGGACGGACTCGCCTGGATCGAGGCCGCCGTGGACCGCAACAGCGGCGCCGAACTGGCGGCGCTCAAGGCCCACGCCGAGTCCGCCGCCGCGGCGCCGGACGGGAGCGTCCTCGACTTCGAGGACACCGTCCGGATCGACGGCGAGGCCAAGGACGTCTACGAGTTCCTCGACCGCGCCGACCGGTGGGCCGAACGCCTCCCGCACGTCGCCGGCGTCGCCCTGGCCGAGGACACCCCCGGGCTCCAGCGACTCCGGATGGACACCCGCGCCCCGGACGGCAGCACGCACACCACCGAGTCGGTGCGGGTCTGCTTCCCCCACCATCTCATCGTCTACAAGCAGACCACGCTGCCCGCCCTGATGAGCCTGCACACCGGCCGGTGGCGGCTGGAGCGGGACGCGGACGGCACCCTCGCCACCGCGCGGCACACCGTCGTCCTTGCGACGGAGAACATCACCCGCGTCCTGGGCGAGGACGCCGGCGTCCCCGAGGCCGCGGCGTACGTCAGGGAGGCCCTGAGCGCCAACAGCAGGGCCACCCTGGGCCGCGCCAAGGAGTACGCGGAAGGCCGGCGGTGACATGGGCGACCATGCCACCGATGTCGTCGTCGTGGGCGCCGGGCCGGTCGGCCTGGCGCTCGCCGTCGAACTGCGCCTGGGCGGCGCCCGCGTCACCGTCCTGGAGCGGCTGCCCGCACCCACGCGGGAGTCACGGGCCTCCACCCTGCACGCCCGCACCATGGAACTCCTGGACCAGCGCGGCCTGTCGGAGCCGCTGGGCACCCCGCCGCACCAGCCCGTCGGCCACTACGCGGGGCTGCCGCTCGACCTGAGCGGCCAGCCCTCGCCGTACGCCGGGCAGTGGAAGGTGCCGCAGACGCGGCTGGAGGCCCTGCTCGCCGAGCGGGCCGCCGCCCTCGGCGCCGACCTGCGGCGCGGCCACGAGGTGCGCGGGCTGCGCGAGGCGGCGGACCGCGTCGAGGTCGAGGCCGTGGCCGGCGGGCGGACGGTCCGGGTCACGGCCGCGTACGCCGTCGGCTGCGACGGGGAGCGGAGCACCGTGGCCGCCCTGGCCGGCTTCCGCTTCGACGGCCGGGAGGCCGGGCGCGAGCTGCTGCGCTGCGACGTCACCGGCGTCACCGTCCCCGACCGCCGCTTCGAGCGGCTGCCCGGCGGGCTCGCCGTCGCCGCCACCCGCGACGGCGTCACCCGGATCATGGTCCACGAGCTCGGGCGCGCGCCCGCCACACGCTCCGGCGCCCCGGAGTTCGCCGAAGTGGCCGCCGCCTGGCGGCGGGTGACCGGCGAGGACGTCACGGCCGGCACCCCGCTCTGGGTGAACGCCTTCGGCGACGTCTCCCTCCAGGCCGACGCGTACCGGCGCGGCCGGGTCCTGCTCGCCGGGGACGCCGCCCACCGGCAGCTCCCGGTCGGCGGACAGGCCCTCAACCTCGGTCTCCAGGACGCCGCCAACCTCGGCTGGAAGCTGGCCGCCGCCGCGCGCGGGCACGCCCCCGCCGGGCTCCTGGACACCTACCACGCCGAGCGCCACCCCGCGGGCCGTACGGCACTCGACCACATCGCCGCCCAGGCGACGCTGCTCCTCGGCGGCCCCGAGGTCGACGCCACCCGCGAGGTCCTCGGCGAACTCCTCGGCCACCGGGCCGTACGGGACCGGCTGGCGGCCCGGGCAGGCGGCCTGGACGTCCGCTACGGCCCGGACGTCCGCTACGGCGCCGACGACGGCCACCCGCTCACCGGCACCCGGCTCACCCCCGCCGACCTGACCCGCGCCACCGGCACCCCGGAGGCCGCGGCCCTGCTGCGGCGCGCCCGGGGCGTCCTCCTCGACCTCTCCGGCGACCCCCGGCGGCGGGACGACCTCGCGGCGCTGACGGGCGGCCGGGTGGGGCTCGTCGCCGGAAGGAAGCCCATCGGCGCGGAGACCGTCCTGCTGCGCCCGGACGGGCACGTGGCCTGGGCGGGGGACCGGACGGCGGACCCGCGGCCGGCGCTGGAGCGGTGGTTCGGCGCGGGGACGTCAGGGAGCGGGTCAAGGGGCGCGGGGACGGCACGGAACAGCCGAGACGACGAGAGAGGCGGGCCCATGCCCAGCAAGATCAAGGAACCCGGCCGGCCGGCACCCGCCGGCCCGCCGCACCCCTGCGACGTCCTGATCCTCGGATCCGGCCTCGCCGGCACGGTCAGCGCGGCGATCCTCGCCCGCCAGGGCGCCCGGGTGGTGCTCGTCGACGCGGCGCAGCACCCCCGGTTCGCCATAGGCGAGTCGATGACGCCGCAGCTGGTCGAGTGGCTGCACATCCTCAAGTCCCGTTTCGACGTCCCCGAGCTGGGCCACCTGCTGGACACCAAGGCGGTGCACCGGAACATCGGCCCCCGGCACGGCCGCAAGCAGAGCTTCGGGTTCATCCGCCACGAGCCGGGCGCGGAGCCGGACCCGGAGGAGGCGACGATGTTCGTCATCCCCCGGATCCTCACCCAGGCCAGCCACCTCTACCGGCAGGACACCGACCAGCACTTCTTCAACGTCGCCGCCCGCTACGGCTGCGTCACCCGGCAGAACTGGCGGGCCCGCGACCTGGACTTCGACGACGACGGGGTCACCGTCACCGGCCAGAACGGCGAGGTGTTCCGCGCCCGCTACCTCATCGACGCCAGCGGCTTCCGCTCGCCCCTCGCCGAGAAGTTCGGCCTCCGCGAGGACCCCTGCCGGTTCCGGCACCACTCGCGGTCCCTGTTCACCCACTACATCGGCGTCAGGCCGTTCGACGACGTCTCCCACCACCCGCGCAGCCTGCGCCCGCCGGCCGCCTGGCACGCCGGCACCCTGCACCACATGATCGAGCGCGGCTGGTTCTGGATCATCCCGTTCGACAACGTCAAGGGCTCCCGCAACCCGCTGTGCAGCGTCGGCCTGACCATTGACCCGCGCCGGTACCCCAAGCCCCGGGACCTCACGCCCGAGGAGGAGTTCGCCTCCTTCCTCGACCGCTACCCCGCCGTCCGGCGCCAGTTCGAGGGCGCCCACCGGGTGCGGGAGTGGGTGTCGACCGAGCGGCTGCAGTACTCGTCCAAGCGGTCCATCGGCCACCGCTGGTGCCTGATGTCGCACGCGGCGGGCTTCATCGACCCGCTGTTCTCCCGCGGCCTGTCCAACACCTTCGAGGTCGTCTACTCGCTCTGCACCCGCATCGTCGCCGCCCTGCGGGACGACGACTGGTCGCAGGAGCGCTTCGGCTACGTCGAGGAGCTGGAGCGCGGACTGCTGCGGCGCAACGACGAACTGGTCGACAGCTCCTTCATCGCCTTCGAGCACTTCCGCCTCTGGAACGCGGTCTTCCGGGTCTGGGCCGGCTGGCTCACCCCGGGTGCGATGCGGCTCTACGACGCCCGCGCCCGCTACGAGGCCGACGGCGACGAACGGCACCTGACCCTGCTGGAGACCGTCGACCACCCCGGACTGTGGTGGCCGGAACCGGAGTTCAAGCACGTCCTCGAACTCACCGCCGAGGTCTGCGAGAAGTACGAGTCCGGGACCATGACCGGCGACGAGGCCGCCGACGCGATCTTCGCCGCGCTCGACCGGAGCGAGAGCCTGAACCCGGTGTTCGGCTTCAAGGACGACGAGTCCACCCGCTTCGTCCACCCGAGCACGGCGACCGTGGCCCGCTTCGTCCACTGGGCAGCCCGCACCTGCACCGACCCCGAACTCCGCACCATCAGCCGCTCACTGGCCACCGGCGCCGCACGCTCCCTGCTCAAGGGCAGGAAGCCGCTGTAGTGCCGGGGAGAGGAAGCACCCGCATGCCCGAGAAACTCGCGCCCTGGTCGCGCGGCACGGCCCGGCTGGACGACACCAACGTGTTCGTCCGGTCGTTCACCCGGCTGAACGTCTACCTCTACTCCAAGCCGCCCTCCGCGACGGCGAAACGGATCAACCGGGCCTTCCTGAAGCTCAACATCCACCTCTACCGCCGGTCCCAGGGCCGGATCCTCGGCCGCTTCGGCCGCCTCGACGCCATGCTCATCACCACCACCGGACGCCGCACCGGCCTGTCCCGCACCAACCCGGTCGGCTACGTCTACGACCGCGGCCGCTACTACGTCTGCGCCGCGCCGGGCCACTTCGACGTGCCGGGAGGGCCCCGGGCCACCCAGCCGGCCTGGTACCTCAACCTGCGGTCCGACCCGCGGGCGACCGCCGACATCGGGCCGGAGCGGGTGCCGGTGACCGCGCGGATCCTGGAGGGGGAGGAACGGGACCTGATGTGGGACCGCTTCGTCGGCGTCTTCCCGTTCATCGCGGAGTTCCAGAAGCGGGTACGGCACCGGCTGCCCGTCGTGGAACTGACCCCCGACGACCTCGCGCCCCGGCCGCTCTGACCCGTCCCACCGAGAAGGGAAACGACACCGTGCGACTCCAGGACCAGGACCCCACCACCCCCTTCCCCGCCCAGCTCAAGGAGCGGACCGGGCCGATCACGCTCGTCAACACCTTCGTCGTGCCGGAGGAGCACGCGGAGCGGTTCGAGCGCACCTGGCGCGAGGACGCCGGCTTCATGAAGGCGCAGCCGGGGTTCATCTCCACCCAGCTGCACCGGGGCACCGGCGGCAGCCGGATGTGGCTGAACATCGCCGTCTGGGAGTCCACCGAGGCGCTCCTCGCGGCCTTCTCCCGGCCGGAGTTCCAGCGGGCGAGGGCCGGCTACCCGGACGCCATCACCGCCTCCCCGCACGTCTACACCAAGGTCGCCGTCGAGGGGATCTGCGTGGCCTGACGGCTGTGCCCGGGGCCGCCCGCTGGCTACCGTCGTCAGCCCCGCACCGTCCCACAACGGAGGAGACGTCCATGGCACCCCAGAGGGCAGCGCTCGTCACGGGAAGCTCACGCGGCATCGGACGGGCGGTGGCCGAACGGCTGGCCGCCGACGGCACCAGCGTGGTCGTCAACTACCGCGCCGACCCGGAGGCCGCCGCACGGGTCGTCGACGGCATCGAGCGGAACGGGGGCCGGGCGGTCGCCGTCCGGGCGGACGCCACGGACCCGACGGAGGTCCGCGCCCTGTTCGAGGCCGCCGAACGGCACTTCGGCGGCCTCGACGTCTTCGTCGGCAACGTCGGCGTCAGCCGCTTCGGTCCGCTCGCCCGGGCCACCGAGGAGGACTTCGACCTCCACTTCACCGGCAACGCCCGGGCCACCTTCCTGGGGTTGCGCGAGGCGGCCGGCCGGCTGCGGGACGGCGGCCGGATCGTCGTCGTCTCCACCGGCATCACCCGCACCCACCGCCCGGGCGCGGGCGTCTACGCCGCCAGCAAGGCGGCCTGCGAGGCCATGACGCTCGTCCTCGCCCAGGAGCTCGGCCACCGGCAGATCACGGCCAACTGCGTGCTGCCGGGCCTGACCCGGGACACCGGCGCGCCGCTGCCGCCCGAGGTGGCGGCGGAGAACGTGGCGGGGACGCCGCTGGGACGGCTGGGGGAGCCGGCCGACGTCGCGGAGGTCGTCGGCTTCCTCGCCTCCGACGCGGCGCGCTGGGTGACGGGCCAGGTGGTCGGGGCCGGCGGCGGCCGGTTCTGACCGGACCGCCCGGCGGCACACCCGGCACGGCCCGCCCGGGATGTCACACCCGCGCCCGCCTCACCACTCCTGGGAACGGACAACCACATCTCATGTTGAAGGGGAAGGCTTGTGTTCCGGAAGTGGAAAGGCAATCCGTGGGCGATCCTGACGGTCCTGTGCCTCGGGTTCTTCATGACCCTGCTCGACCTCACCATCGTCAACGTCGCGATCCCGGACATCACCGATGACCTGGACACGTCCCTCGACGTGATGCTGTGGATCCTCAACGCCTACACGCTCGTCCTCGCCACGCTGATCATCACCGCGGGACGCCTCGGCGACCTGCGCGGCAAGGGGAACCTGTTCCTCGCCGGCGTGGCCCTGTTCACCGCCGCCAGCCTCGCCTGCGGCCTGGCCCAGGACGCGGGGCAGCTCATCGCCTTCCGCGCGGTCCAGGGCGCGGGCGCGGCCCTGCTCATCCCGCAGACGCTGTCGATCATCGCCGAGGTCTTCCCCCGGGAGAAGCGCGGCAAGGCGCTCGGCATCTGGGGCACGGTCGCCGGCGTCTCCGGCGCCGCCGGGCCGGGGCTCGGCGGGGTGATGGTCACCCACCTCGACTGGCGGTGGGTCTTCTACATCAACCTGCCCATCGGCCTGTTCGTGCTGCTCATGGGCGCCTCCGTGATGCCGAAGGCCGGCCGCGTCGTACGGCACCGCTTCGACCTGCCCGGCGTCGTGCTCGCCTCCGCCGCCCTGTTCGGCCTCACCTACGGCCTCACCGAGGGCGAGCGCTACGACTGGAACGGCTGGATCTGGGGCCTGCTAGCCGCCTCCGCCGTCCTCCTGCTGGCCTTCCTCGGCTACGAGCGGGGCCGCCAGGACGCCGAACCGCTGCTGCCGTTCTCGCTCTTCCGCGACCGCAACTTCTCCGTCGTCAACTTCGTCGGCGTGGCGGTGTCGTTCGGCGTCATCGCGATCCTGCTGCCCACCACCATCTACCTCCAGTCCGTCCTCGGCTACAGCGCCCAGAAGACCGGCCTGGTCATCATCCCGCTGGCGCTCGGCTCCATGGTCACCGCCGGTCCCGCCGGCATCCTGTCGGAGAAGTTCGGCGGGAAGTACGTCCTGACGGCCGGGCTCACGATGTTCGGCGCCGGCGTCACCTGGATCCTGCTCGCCGCCGACCCGGACGGCGGCTGGGGACCCATCGCCGGCGCCCAGTTCCTCGCCGGACTCGGCGCCGGCTGCACCTTCGCGCCCATGGGCTCCGAGGTCGTCCGCAGCGTCCCCGCGCACCTCACGGGAGCCGCGTCGGGCGTCAACAACGCTCTGCGGCAGGTCGGTTCGGCCCTGGCGGCCACCGTCGTCGGCGCCGTCCTCCAGGCCCAGCTCGTCTCCTCCCTCCGCGACCAGGCCGCCCGGCAGGCCGGCGCGCTGCCCGAGCAGTACCGCGCCGGCTTCGTCGACGGCTTCGCCAAGGCCGGCGAACAGGGCCTGAACGTGGGCACCGAGCAGACCTCCCAGGTGCCCTCCGGCGTCCCCGACGACGTCGCCCACACCCTCGGCGAGCTCTCCGCCAAGGTCTTCGGCGACGGCTTCGTCGACGCCCTGCACCCCACGCTCTGGGTCTCGGCCGGCGTCCTGTTCCTCGGCGCCCTGACCTGCCTCCTGCTCAAGGGCGGACCCGCACCCGCCGGCAGCGCCCACGGCCTGCCCGCGAGCGAGGAGGAGACCCCGGGCCAGACGAGCGCGGTCGCCCACGGCTGACCGCGGAACCACCGAAGGGACCCTGACCTGATGCTCAGCCGAAGAGCGGTGCTGGGCGCCGCGACGGCCGTACCCGCGGCCCTCGCGCTCCCCACCGCCCGGGCGGGCGCCCACCGAGGCGCCCCCTGGCAGCGCCTCCGCCGCCATCTGCGCGGCGACCTCGTCCTCCCCGGCGACACCGGCTACGACACCGCCCGGCAGCTCGACCTCGCGCAGTTCGACGGCATCGCGCCGCAGGGCGTCGCCTACTGCGCGGGGCCCGGGGACGCGGCGCTGTGCCTCGCGTTCGCCCAGGACCACCGGCTGCCGCTCGCCGTCCGCAGCGGCGGTCACAGCGCCGGCGGTTACTCCACGACCACCGGACTCGTCGTCGACGTGTCCCGGCTGAACCGGATCTCCGTCGACGGCCGCACCGCCACCCTGGGCGCCGGCGCGCAGAACGTCGACGTCCTGACCGCGCTGGCCCCGCACGGGCTCGCCGTCGTCGGCGGCGCCTGCCCGACCGTCGCGGCCGGCGGCTTCCTCCAGGGCGGCGGCCTCGGCTTCCTCACCCCGCGGTACGGCATGGCCTGCGACGCCCTGGAGTCGGCCGAGGTCGTCCTGGCCGACGGGCGGACCGTCACCGCCTCCACCGCCGAACACCCCGAGCTGTACTGGGCGTTGCGCGGCGGCGGAGGCGGCAACTTCGGCGTCGTCACCTCGTTCACCCTCAGGCCGTCCGCCCTGACCCAGGTGTCCACGGCCCGGCTCGGATACGCCTACCGGGACGCGCTCGACATGCTCGACGGGTACGCCCACTGGCTCGTCGACGCGCCCCGCGACATCGGCGGCGCCGCGATCGTCGACCTCGCCGACGCGGCACCCGGCATCCCGCCCGTCCCCTCGATCGTGCTGGTGTCGACCGGAGGGCCGGAACAACTGGCCAAGGAGATCGACCGGCTGGTGTCGGCGACCGGCGCGCCCGCCTCGCGGGACCTCGCCACGCTGCCCTACCGGGACCTGATGCTGGGCGTCTACGGCTGCGCCGCGGGGCCCGTGGAGGAGTGCCACCGGACCGGCACCTCACCCCAGGGCCGGCTGCCCAGGACGGCCTTCGCGGTCGAGCGCAGCCGGCTGTTCCGCGACCCGATGCCCCGCGACGGCTGGGCCCGGCTGCTGGCCCTGTTCGACGCCGGGCGGACGGCCGGGCACAGCCACCAGCTGCAGGTGCTGCCGCTCGGCGGGGCGGTCCGGGACCTGGGCCGCGACGACACCGCCTTCGTCCACCGCGACAGCCGGTTCACCGTGAACGTCCAGGCGTTCGTACGCCGGGGCCCGGTCTCCCGGGAGCAGGAGGACACCATGCGGCACTGGGCCGACGCCGGGTTCTCCGTCATCGACCCCCACTCCGCGCGGGAGACCTACCAGAACTTCGTCGACCCGGCGCTGCGCGACTGGCGGCGGTCCTACTACGCGGAGAACCTGCCGCGGCTCGTACGTGTCAAGCAGGGCTACGACCCGCACCGGGTCTTCACGTTCGCCCAGGGCATCGGCTGAAAGGGGACCGCCATGACGGAGAGGCCGGACGAGCGGGCGACGCGGGAGAAGGTCGTCCGCAGGGCGGACGTGGAGCCCATCACCTGGGGCGGCGAGGAGTCCGCGCGGATCCTGCTCGGCGCCGGTGACACCGGAGGGCTCTACTCGTACTACGAGGTCTCCGTACCGGCCGGGCAGGGCTCGGTCTACCACCTGCACCACCACATGGACGAGTGCTTCCACGTCACGGAAGGGGAGTTCGAGATCACCGTCGGCGACCGGGTCCACCCGGCGCCGGCCGGGACCGTCGTGTACGGCCCCCGCGGGGTGGCGCACGCGTTCCGCAACACCGGCGCGGACACGGGCCGGATGCTGTGCACCGCGACGCCCGGGGGCATCGAGGCGTTCTTCGAGGACCTGCGGGACCTCGTCGCCTCCGATCCGCCGCCGCAGTGGGCCAACATGCGCCAGCTCGCCGCCGTCCACGGGATCGTCGCCCACGCGCCGCAGGGCGCGCCGCTCGCCGACGACGCCCTCTGAGCCGGTCCCCGACCCCCGCCGGCCCACCCGCGCCTTCCGCGGGTGGGCCGGCGCACGTCCACCCCCACCCCACCTCTCCGAGGAGTTCCCATGCAGCGCACCCCACCGGTCGAGGCGAGGATGCTGCGGACGGTCTGCGGCCTCTTCGTCACGGGTGTCACCGTGATCACCAGCGGCCGGGGCGGCACCGCCGGCGGCACCACCGTCAACTCCTTCACCTCCGTCTCCCTCGACCCGCCGCTCGTCCTGTTCTGCCTGCACAAGCGGTCGCGGCTGCGGCCCCTGGTCGAGGAGAGCGGGGCGTACGTCGTCAACTTCCTCGCCGGGCAGCAGGAATCCCTGGCCCGCTCCTTCGCGGCCCGGGACACCGGCGCGATCCGGAACGTGTCCAGCCACCCGTCCGTCACCGGAGTGCCCGCGCTGAGCGAGGCACTGGCCTTCCTCTCCTGCGAACTGGCGGACACCTTCGACGGCGGCGACCACACCATCTTCCTCGGCCGGGTCGTCCAACTGGGCGTGCCCCGCGAGAACCAGGACCCCCTCATCTTCTTCCGGGGCACGCTCGGCGCGCTGGAGGAGGAGGCCGGGGCCCTGCACCCGATCTTCGACGGGTGACGGGTCCGCAGTGGCCCCCGCCCCTTGAGAAAGGAACACCAGCCATGCCCACGCCGAAACCCGCGGCACCGCCCACCCCGAGCACCCGCCGACGGCTCGCCCGCTTCAACCGTGCCGTCGCCAACCGCGTCGTCGCGCCCGTCCTGGTCCGGCTGCCGGGCTTCGGCACCGTCCTGCACCGGGGCCGGAAGTCGGGGCGCCCCTACGCCACCCCCGTCAAGGTCTTCCGGGCCGGCGACGCGTACGTCATCTCCCTCCCGTACGGGCCGCGTTCGGACTGGGTCAGGAACGTGCTCGCCGCCGGGGGCTGCGACCTGGTCACCCGAGGGCCGGTCGGCCGGGGCCGCCGGGTGCGCCTCACCGAGCCGCGGCTGTACGCGGACCGGGTCCAGGCCGGGATCCCGGCTCCGGTCCGCGCCGTGCTCAAGCGGCTCGGCTGCTTCGACTTCGTCGAACTGCGCCCCGCGGCGGCCCCGCGGCGCTGATCGGGGGGTCAGCCGGACCGACCGGCGTCCGGACCCGCGTCCGGACCGTCCTCGCCCTCGGCGCGGGGGATCCGGGTGAGCTTGTCCGGGTTGGTGACGGCGTAGATGCCGCGCACCTGGTCGCCCCGCGTGCTGAGGTCCAGGACCAGGACCACGAAGGGCGCGTCCTCGGTGAACACCACGGCCGCCGGGTCGCCGTTGACCGGCCGGTAGCGGACGTCCAGCTCACCGGGGCGGCGCGCGGTGTAGCCGGCGAGCAGCCGGACGACCTTCTCGCGCCCGGTGACCGGCCGCAGCCCGGCGGCCCGCACCTTGCCCCCGCCGTCCGTCCACATGGTGACGTCCGGCGCCAGGATCTCCATCAGGTCCGAGAGGTCGCCGCCGAGCGCCGCCGCCAGGAAGCGCTCGGTGACCTCCCGCTGCACCTGCGGGTCCGCCTGGAAGCGCGGCCGCCGGGCGTGCACGTGCTCCCGCGCCCGGTGCGCCAGCTGCCGTACGGCCGACGGCGAGCGGTCCAGGATGCCCGCGATCTCCGTGTGGGCGTACCCGAACACCTCGTGCAGCACGAAGACCGCCCGCTCCAGCGGGCTGAGCGTCTCCAGGATCACCAGCAGCGCCATGGACACGGACTCGGCCCGCAGCGCCCGGTCGGCGGCGTCGACGCTCTCCGCCGACTCCGGCGCGTCGGTGAGCAGCGGCTCCGGCAGCCACGAGCCGACGTACGTCTCCCTGCGGTGCGTCAGGGTCGCCTGCCGGGCCAGCGCCTGGTTCACCGCGATCCGCACCAGGTAGGCGCGGGGGTTGTCGATCGTCTCGGCGTCCGCCCGGCGGCTCCGCCGCTCCCACGCCAGCCAGGTCTCCTGGAGGACGTCCTCGGTGTCGGAGACGCTGCCCAGCATGTTGTAGACGATCGAGAACAGCAGCTCCCGGTAGCCGACGAAGACCTCCGTGGTCTCGTCCGCCGCGGGGGCGCCGAAGCCGGCGGCCCCGGACGTCGGCCTGTCGGACATACGCGGACCTCCCGTTGTGACGCGTTCACCGACTGGAGGCCGTCCGCCGCCCCGGGTGTGACATGGATTCCAGGGGTGTGGCGTGTGTCACAGCGGCGGGCGGCCGTGTCACACCCGCCCGGGCCCGGGGCCTCCTACCCATGACGACCCCCTCCGATGGGGAACGTGCGAGAAAGGCACACCACACCATGGCAGTTGAGCGGAAGACGCCGCTGGACCTCACCAACATGTACGCGACGCACGAGGCGTTCCGGCGCGACCTCGACCGGCTCGTCACGGCGGTGGAGGAGGGCCGGGCCGGCTCCGCCGGGGCGCGGGCGGGCTGGGAGAACTTCAAGAAACAGCTGCACATCCACCACACCGTCGAGGACGCCGAGCTGTGGCCCCGCGTGAAACGCGCGGTCGCCGGGCGGCCCAAGGACCTCGCCCTGATGGCCGAGATGGAGGCCGAGCACGCCGAACTGGACCCGCGGCTCGACGCGGTGGACGACGCGCTGGCCCGCGGGGCCGCGGCCGGGCTCCCGGAGCTCGTCGGCGCCCTGTCCACCGTCCTCCGCGACCATATGGAGCACGAGGAGAAGAGCGCCCTGCCGCTCATCCAGGAGGTGTTGACGGCGAAGGACTGGGACGCCTTCCGCGGCGGCATGGCCCGCGCCCAGGGCCCGCGCGGCGCGGCCGTGTACGTCCCCTGGGTCTGCGACGGCGCGTCCGACGAGGACCGCGACCGGTTCCTGGCAGGCATGCCCGCCCCCGTACGGCTGCTCAACCGCGCCTTCTGGGAGGCCGGTTACCGCAAGAAGGGCTTCTGGAGGCGCTGAGTGATCCGGCGGACGGTGGTGGACGGCGCGGGCACCGGTCTGTCGGCCCTGCTGGCCGAGGCCGCGTACCCGCCCCGGGCGACGGTCGTCGCCCTGCACGGCGGCGGCATGACCGCCGGCTACTTCGACTGCCCGGCGGACCCCCGCCTCTCCCTGCTCGCCCTGGGTGCCGCCCTCGGCTACACCGTGCTCGCCGTCGACCGCCCCGGCTACGGGCGGTCGGCGGCCCGGTACCCGGAGGGGCGGACGCTCGCCGACCAGGCCGCCGCCCTGCACGCCGCGCTGGACGACTTCGCCCGCCGGCACCCCGTCGGCGCCGGCGTCTTCGTGGTCGCCCACTCCTTCGGCGGCAAGGTGGCGCTGACCGCCGCGGCGGACGACCCCAAGGGGCGGCTGCTCGGCCTCGACATCTCCGGCTGCGGGCACCGGTACGCCGTCGACCCCCGCGAACTGCCCGCCCCCGGCGGCACCTGGTCCTGGTCGAAGCAGTGGGGGAGGCCCGGCCTCTACCCGCCCGGCGTCTTCCGCTCCCTGGAGGCGCTGATCGCGCCGCTGCCGCCGTGCGAGGCGCGGGAGGCCGCGCGCTGGCCCGCGGCGTTCCCCGCGCTGGCCCGGCGCGTCCGGGCGCCCGTCCGGCTGACGTTCGCCGAGCACGAGGCGTGGTGGCGGCACGACGAACGGGAACTCGCCGGCCTCGCGGCCGCCTTCGGCTCCGCGCGCGTGCTCGTCGACCGCCAGCCCGCGGCCGGGCACAACATCAGCCTCGGCACGGCGGCCCGCGCCTACCACCTGCGCGCCCTGGCCTTCCTGGAGGAGTGCCTGGCACCGGGCGGGCCGCCGTGACGGGCGCCGGGCCGGGCGCCGCCCGGGCTCCGCCCCAGGGGCCGGCCGGGGCCGCCCTCTGGTCCGGTGGAAGGCCGACGGCGTACCGTGCGGCGGGAGGGAGACGGGCACCCCCGTGGTCCGTTTCCCCGCCCGTGCCGACCCGGTACGGCGTCGGCCCGTTCCCCAGCATGGGGCGGAGCGGAGCGGCGGTATTGGACGGATGCGCACTGTCGGGGCGCCCGTCGTCCACGAGGTCTGGGGGGATGGCGCTGAGCACGCGGCGGTTCGCGCAACCGTGGGGCACGATCCTGGTCGCCTCCCGGCGGCCCCACCCCGCCCTGCGGGACACCGTGGTGGAGTACCGGGCCTTCACCATTCACCCGGCGCGGGCCCTGGCCTGGCTGGAGACCCCGATGGCGCTGCCCGCCATCTACCTGAGCATCGGGGAGCCGGGCCGGCGGTTCGACCCGCCGGGCTGCCCGACCGCCGTCTACGCGGCCCAGACCAGCGCCCTGCGCTTCGTCCCGCCGGGGCCGTGGCAGGGCGCGCAGGTCATGCTGACGCTCGACGGTGCGAACCGGCTCCTCGGGCCGCGCCTGTGGGAGTTCGCCGACACGCTGCCGGACGCCGGTGACATCCTCGGCCGCCGCCTGGCCGACGTACCCGAACGGCTCGCCCAGGCGCCCGGCTGGGACGCCCGGTTCGCCCTGCTCGACGAGGTGTTCCTCGGCCTCGGCCCGGCGTACGCGGGCCGGGTGCCCGCCCCGCTCGCCTGGGCCTGGGAGCGGCTGCTGCACGACGGCGACGTCACCCGCATCGGCGACCTCGCGCGGGAGACCGGCTGGAGCAGGCGCCGCCTCCAGCAGGCGTTCCAGCGCCACGTGGGCGTCGCGCCCCGGGACGTGGCCTCCCTGACGCGCTTCCGGCGCACCTTGGAGACGCTGGTCCGGGCGCCCGCCGGCCTGCCGCACGCGGCCCTCGCCGCGCGCTGCGGCTACTACGACCAGTCGCACCTCATCCGGGAGTTCAAGGCCGTCACCGGCCTGACGCCCGGCGCGCTGTGCGCGGCGCCCGTCCTCGTCCACCCGACCGTCCTCGGCGCCGTGTACCGGCACGCCTCGGTCGTCGTCGGGGAGCCGGCCGGGGCGGCGGCCGCCGGCACGCGGATCCCGGACGTTCCCGGGGCCCGCGCGGCCGCGCCGCCGTCCGTTCCGATGCTCGGCTAGTCCCGACGCCGGGCTGGATGCGCATGCCGGGCCGGACCCCCATGCCGGGCTAGGCGTCGGCGGCCCGGCCGGACAGCGGCCGGCCGGCCGCCGGGCCGTCGCCGGCCGTGCGCGGGGCGGGCGGGTCCGGGCGCTTGCGGTCGCGCCGCTCTATGAGCGAGAGCAGCGGGCCGGTCATGGCCGTGGTCACCAGGGCCATCACCACCATCAGCGAGTACAGCCGGCCGTCCAGCAGCCCCAGCTCCATGCCCACGCCGAGGATGACGAGCTCGGTCAGGCCCCGCGTGTTCATCAGGGCGGCCAGCGTGGCCGACGGGCCGCCGGGCAGGCCCTGGGAGCGGGCGCCGGCGTACGTGCCGCAGAACTTGCCGCCGATCGCAACGGCCAGGATGACCAGCAACTCGACGATCCCCTGCGCCCCCACGCCCCGCAGGTCGACCTTCAGGCCGGCCACCACGAAGTAGACCGGTAGCAGCAGGGCCGTCAACTGCTCGGTGCGGCCTGCCAGTTCCTCCCGTATTCGGTCGCTCCCCTCCCGGGGCAGCGCGGCGCCGAACAGGAACGCCCCGAAGATGTAGTGCATGCCCATGGCCTCGGTCGCCGCGGCGGACAGGAGCGCGCCGGTCACCGCGACGGCGAACGCGCGGGAGGTGAGTGCCCCGTCCGGCCCGGCCGGCCCGAGCGCCCGGCGCAGCAACGGGCGGAGGAGGACGAGGGCGGCGATGAACGGGAGGAGCAGCGCCGCCCGCCAGTGCCCGTGCCCGCCCGGGCCGCCGACGGCCGCCTGCACGGCCGCCAGCGCCGACCAGGCGACGACGTCCACGACGGCCGCCGTCGCCAGGGCCAGCCCGCCGGTCTCCGTGCGGGACAGCCCCCGGTCGGTGAGGATCCGCGCCAGCACCGGGAACGCCGTCACCGACACCGCGAGCCCCACGAACACTACGAACGCGGCCTGCTGGCCCGTCTCATGGCCCCGCAGCAGGTAGAAGGCGAGCCCTAACCCGAGGGCGAAGGGCACCAGCGTCGAGCCGAGCGCGGCACCGGCGGTGACGCGGGTGCGGCCGCGCAGGGCCCGGTGCTCCAGCTCCAGTCCGACGGTGAACATGAACAGGGCGACGCCGATGTTGGCGAGCGCCGACAGGAACGGCCGTACGTCCGTGGGAAACAGCCGCCCGGCCGGTGCTTCGCCCAGCAGGCTCGGCCCGAGCAGCACCCCGGCGAGGATCTCGCCGACGACGGGCGGCTGTCCCACCCGGGCGGCGAGGGCGCCCAGGGCGCGGGCCAGGACGAAGATCAGGGCCAAGTCGAGGAATAGCCATTGGATGTTCTCGCTCGTCATGCACGTTCCCCCGTAGTGATGCCGTGCGGTGCGGTGGCTCGCGGGCCAGGCTACCGGCGCGAAGCGGCGCGGAGAATGCCTGCCGCACGACAGGGGGGAAAGTCCGGGGTCGCTGTCAGGGGCAATTCCGGGTGGGGTCGGGGTTTTTGTGAGAGTACGCCCGGAGCGTGCGTTCCGTGGGGCGTCAAGTGGCCGTGCTGCGGCGGGAATAGCGAATGTCCGACGGAGTGGAGGGGCGGTGTCGGGGGGTGCGTGCGGGCGCGTCGGGAAAAGGTGCGGGCGGGAAAGCGGAATTCGTCGGGCAATACCCTTACGGGGGATAGGGGAAGGCGTCGGCTATCCGCTCGCGGACGCCTTCCGGCCAGGGGGATTCGGTCGGCGCGGAAGAAAGGGAACCGGCGCGTCCATCTTGTTTCCCGGCCGGTAACGGAGTCCGGGCGATCCGCCGCGCCGGGGCGCGGACCGGTGCCTACGCTGGACAGGAGCGGCGGGTGGTTCCCGAGTGACTCCCGGGAGGAACCGGGAGGTTCCCCAGGCCGGGAGGATCCGGGAGGTTTCCCCCGCCCCAGCCCGGACAGGCGTACCGACCAAGCGATCACTCGACAGGGGAGGCGTGATGACCAAGAACCCCCAGCAGAGTGCCCTGCGGCGCAGCGGCAAGGGCGCCACCAGCCAGGACGCCGCCACCGCCAAGGCGGGCCTGGACCGCAAGGTGGGACCCGGCGGCCCGGAGCGGGCCCACGGCACCGACAAGGGCACCAAGGGCGGCGGCCGCGGCGGCGGCGTCCCGCCCGGCCAGCAGCCCGATCACCCCTGACGGCCGCCGGTATCGGGGATCCGCCGACACCGGGGGCCCGCCGATCGGAGGCCCGACGGCCGGAAACCCGACGGCCGGAAACCCGACGGCCGGAAACCAGCCCACCGGAGATCCACGCACCGGAGGAAGGAACGCCACGGCCATGCAGCGCCAGAGCGACAAGCACAGCCCCAAGAAGGACGACCAGCTCAAGAAGGAGATGCGGGCCCAGACCCGTACGGGCCGACCGACCCGCTCGGAGGAGTGGCGCGAGCCGGAGGCCGTGACCCGCGACGAGGAGACGCCCCGCGAACGGCGTCCCGGTCCGGGCCGCGACACCTGACCCGACCCGCGTCCGCACTATCCATCCGCACCACCGACCCGTACCACCGGCCGGGCCCGGGGGCCTACCCCCGGCCCGGCCGCGTGCGTCCCGCGCGGAGACGTCCGCCTTTCGGCGACGGACCGCGCGACTTTCGGCGAACGCGCCGGCCGCGCACCCCCGCCTAGGCTGCACGGCATGCACGTGATCAGCCGGGCCCGCGACCTGTGGCCGAGATTCGTCGCACCCGGACAGTGGACCTGGCGGCGGGTGGTGGGGGAGTCCCTGCTGGCCGCCGTCATGGCGCTGCTGGCGGGCGCGCTGGAGCACACTTCCGGGCACGGCCCGTTCCTCACGGCCCTCTTCGCGGTCGCCACGCCGGTCCTCTCGCTCGCCCGGCGGGTCCTGCCCGCCACCTCCCTGATCGGCGTCGCCGCGCTGACCGGGGCGACCCAGGCCGGCCTGCTGCCGCTGCTCGCGGTGGTCGCCTGGTCGGCCGGCCGCCGGATCGAGGGGGCCCTCCGCGCGCTCGCCGCCTGGGCGGCGGCCTTCATCGCGTTCGAGGCGCTCGTGCTGCGGGACCAGCCGCCGCTGTCGTTCGTGGGACTCTTCCTCGTCCTCCTCTTCCTGTTCACCACCGCCGTGCCCGGCCTGGCCGGCCGCTACTGGTCCCAGCGGCGCGCCCTGCTGGACACCCTCAGGGAGCGCAACGCCCAGCTGCTGCGCGAGCGCCGGATGGTCGCCGGCCAGGCGCGGCTGCGGGAGCGCCAGCGCATCGCCCAGGACATGCACGACAGCCTCGGCCACCAGCTCGCGCTGATCGCCGTGCAGACGGGCGCCCTGGAGGTCTCGCACGGCCTGAGCGAGCAGCAGCGTGAGGCCGTCGGCGTGCTGCGCCAGGCGTCCGTCGCCGCCATGCACGAACTCCGGGCGGTCGTCGGCGTCCTCAAGGACGGCACGCCCGAGGACGAGCGCCCCGGCGGCGTGGCCGGCATCGACGGCCTCGTGGAAGCGGCCGAGACCGCGGGCACCCCGGTCCGGCTGGTCCGCTCCGGGGAGCCCCGCCCGCTGGGCGCCGCCGCCGACCACGCGGCCTACCGGGTGGTCCAGGAGGGGCTGACCAACGCGTTCAAACACGCCCCCGGCGCCGAACTCACCGTCGGACTGCACCACGAGGCCGACGCGCTGGTGGTCGAGGTCGTCAACGGGCCCGCCCCCGGGGGTGCCGCCCGCCGCCCGGCCGCCGTCAGCGGCGGGCAGGGTCTCACCGGCCTGCGCGAGCGCGCCCGGCTGGCCGGCGGCATGGTGTACGCGGGCTCCCTGGAGGACGGCGGCTTCCGGCTCGCGGGCCTGCTGCCGTACCACCCGTCCCCGGAGGCCGCCGAGGCCGGGGCGCCCGACTCCGACGACACCTGGCCGTCCCCGGACGACGTGGTGGAGGCCGGCGTCGCGGGCATCGACCCGCGCGAGGAGTTCAAGAGCCTCGTCGGGGTGACCCGGAGCCGGGGCTGCCTGGCCGGGTGCGGTGTCGGGGTGCTCATCGTGTTCGGCCTGGCCGCGCTGCTGGTGATCGGTGCCGTGGCGTTCTTCGACGCGCTCGACAAGTCGCAGGTCGAACCGGGCACCTACCGGGACATCAAGGTGGGCAGTCCCGAGTCCGAGGTCCGCGACCGGCTGCCCTCCGGGAAGTCGTTCCTCACCTCCGGCCTGGACCGCAAGGGCCCCGCCGAGCCCGCCGGCGCGAGGTGTCTGTCGCTGCTGTCCACCGACTCCCCGAAGGACCTGGACAAGGACCGCGTGTACCGCTTCTGCTTCCGGGACGGGAAACTGATCGAGAAGCGCGAGTTCGTCGTCAAGGGCGACGAGTGACCGCGCGCCGGGTGACCGTCCGACCAGCCAGCAGGAGACTTCCGTGATCCGCGTCCTCATCGCCGACGACGAGCCGCTCATCAGGGCGGGCATCAGGATGATCCTGACCTCGGCCGACGACATCGAGGTCGTGGCCGAGGCGCCCGACGGCAGGGAGGCCGTCGAACTGGCCCGGCGGCACCGGGTGGACGTCGCGCTGGTCGACATCCAGATGCCGGTCATGGACGGCCTCACCGCCCTCGCCGAGCTGGGCCGGACGGCGCCGCGGGTACGGGTCCTCGTCCTCACCACGTTCGGCCAGCGCGAGAACGTCCTGCGGGCCCTGCGGGATGGCGGAGCGGGCTTCCTGCTGAAGGACTCGGCCCCCGGCGAACTGATCGGCGCCGTCCGGGCCGCCGCCGCGGGCAACGCCTACCTGTCGCCCGCCGCCACCCGGCACGTCGTCGACTCGTTCGCGTCCGCCCCGGCCGAGGAGCGCGGCGAGGAGGCCCGGGCCCGCGTGGCGGCCCTGAGCGACCGCGAACGCGCGGTGCTCGCGCTGCTCGGCGAGGGCCTGTCCAACGCCGACGCCGGACGGCGGCTCCACATGAGCGAGGCCACGGTGAAGACGTACGTGAGCCGGATCCTGGCCAAGCTGGAGTGCGGCAACCGCGTCCAGGCGGCCCTGGTGGCGCGCGACGCCGGGCTCGGGCGGTAGGGCCGGGGAGGCGCTAGCTCAGGCCACGCCGGCCGGCCGGAACTGCACGCTGATCCGGGGGCCGACCGCCCGCGCCGTCTTCGGTATCGCGTGGTCCCAGGTGCGCTGGCAGCTGCCGCCCATCACGATCAGGTCGCCGTGGCCGAGGGGGTGCCGTACGCGCGCCGGGCCGCCGCCGCGCGGGCGGAGCAGCAGCGGGCGCGGCGTGCCGAGGGACAGGATCGCCACCATCGTGTCCTCCGCCGCGCCCCGGCCGTGGCGGTCGCCGTGCCAGGCGACGCTGTCCCGGCCGTCGCGGTACAGGCACAGGCCGAGGGTGCGGAACGGACCGCCCGGCTCGGCCGCGTAGTGCGCGTCCAGCGCCTTCCGGGCGGTCGCGAGCGCGGGGTGTGGCGGCTCGTCGGCCTCGCCGTAGTAGGCCAGCAGCCGGGGCACCGCCACCTCGGCGTCGTACATGTGCCGCCGCTCGGCGCGCCACGGCACGGCGGCCAGCAGCGCCTCGAACAGCGGGTCCGCGCCGCTCAGCCAGCCGGGCAGCACGTCGATCCAGGCGCCGGACCCCAGCTCCGTCCGGCGGGCCTCGGCGAGGGGGCGCCCGAGGCGGACGTCGTCCGCCGTGTCGAAGAGCGAGCCCTGGAGGGGGAGCGGGCCGGGGCTCGGGGGTGGTGCGGCCATTCCTCCACGGTACGTCGCCAAGTCGACAAAGCCGTTTGTAGGGGGCGAATGGCTTGTTCGAGTGGGATACCCACCGATAGGGGCGCGGGGTGCGCGGCCGCAACTCCCCGTGAAGTGGCTCGAATTCGCCCCCTTGCGGGAAACCTCTTTACCTATACTTCACTCGCCCATGATCATTCCGACGTCACCCCCACGGTGACGGGACGGCGAGGATTGCCATGCCGAAGCTCTCACTCCGGATACGTGGAAAGGCCCTCGGGTTCACCGCCGCCCTGGCGGTCGGGGCCGCGACCCTGGCGGGCCCCGCGACCGCCGCGCCCGCCACGGAGACCAAGGCGTCGCATCAGCAGACGCAGCAGGCCCTGGACGCCCTCCACGCCGCCGGGATGCCCGGTGTCGTGGCCGGGACGACGGGTCCGGACGGGGAGTGGTTCGGCTCCTCCGGTTACGCCGACACCTCCACCCAGCGCAAGCGCACCGCCCAGGACCACATCCGCGCCGGCAGCATCACCAAGACCTTCGTCACCACCGTCATCCTCCAGCTCGAAGCCGAGGGCAAGCTGCGCCTCGACGACTCCGTGGAGCGCTGGCTCCCGGGCCTGCTCCAGGGCAACGGCTACGACGGCAACAAGATCACCATCCGGCAGCTCCTCAACCACACCAGCGGCGTCCACGACATGGTGGAGACCCCGGAGTGGCGCGCGTACATGAACGGCCCCGGCTTCCTCGAGCACCGCTACGAGTACCGCTCGCCCGAGCAGATCGTCGCCATGGGCCTCAAGTACCCGCCCTACTGGGCGCCGGGCGGCGGCTGGCACTACTCCAACACCGGCTTCGTCATCGCCGGCATGATCATCGAGAAGGCCACCGGCAACCCCTGGGCCCGCGAGGCCGAGCGCCGCATCGTCAAGCCCCTGGGCCTGCGCGAGACGACGTTCCCCGGCACGAACCCCAAGATGCCCGCCCCGCACGCCGTCGGCTACTCCAAGCTCTACGCCGAGAAGCCCGGCCCCGAGATCTACGACGCCACCGAGTACAACCCGGCCTGGTCCGGCGCCACTGGCGAGGTCATCAGCACCACCGGCGACCTCAACCGCTTCTACAGCGCCCTGGTGCGCGGCAAGCTCTTCCCCAAGAAGCAGCTCGACGCCATGCTCACCACCGTCGAGACCGGGCAGCCCTTCGCGTACGGCCTCGGCATGATCGTCCGTACGCTGCCCTGCGGCGTGAAGGTCTACGGCCACGACGGCATCGTCTGGGGCTCGCTCACCAGCAGCGCCGTCACCCGGGACGGCAAGCACGCGCTCACCTTCCAGATGAACGGCGACTGGCTGGAGGACGGCAAGCCGTACGACGACATGTTCCCGGCCGAGTTCTGCGCCAAGAACTGAGCCCGTGCCGAGGGAGGGGACGGGAGCGGGCAGTTACGCGGGGTCGCGCCGGTCGCCCGCCAGCAGCAGCTGGGGCACCTGCGCGAACCGCCACCCCGTCCCGTCCCGGGTGAACACCCACACCAGGTCGTAGCGGTCCCCGGGCCACTCCCGGGGCGGGGCCGGACGCACCCGGCCCAGACCGTCGACGATCCGCGCGATCCTGCGGTGCTCCCACGACACCAGGGTCGCGCCGCGCCGTCCGGCGAGCTCCCGGGCGAGCGCGGCCTCCCGCCCCTGGCCGTAGGAGCGGTTCACCGGCTCGCCCAGCCGGGCCGCGAGCGGGGCCACCGTCTCGGCCGGCCGTAGCCCCTTGCCCCCGTCGTGCGCGTCCGCCGCGTAGACGGCGTCCGGCCGGCGCAGGCCCGGGCGGAGCGGCGCACCGCCCTCCGGCGCGAACAGCGGCACCAGCGCGCCGGCCCGCTGCCAGCCGCGCACCGACAGGGCGTGCGCGTTCCGCTCCCCGTCCTCCGTGACGCCGAACGGCGCTTTTCCGCCACCGTCGCCCTCGTTCTCGGCGGGCTTCTCCGCATGGCGGATGATCATGACGGTGTCGGCGCCGGCCGGCGCCCGGGGCGCCGCCTCCGGGGCGGGCGCCGCGTCCCCGCTCCCGCCGCAGGCGGCCACCGCCGCGAGGCAGACCCCCGCCGCGGCCAGGCGCCGGAGGGCCGTCCACCACTGTCCGCGCTCGGGCATGAACCCCTTATATCCGGCCGCGGGACGCGCGGGCCAGACCGTGCCGCCCGCCATCGGGGAGCCACCGGAGCGTCTACACCGCGCGGCCCAGCCGCGCCAGCAGCCGCGTCCAGTCGTCCGCGCCGGGCGGCGCCGGGACCGGCGCGGCGAACAGGCCGGTCGGCGACATGTCGTCCCCGTACGAGCCGAACACCCGCCCGGCCGCCGCCACGAGCGGCTCCGGAGGGCGCTCCTCCGCGCCGATGGCCCGGGACAGGTCCCAGGCGTGCACCACGGCGTCGGCCGTCATCTCCGCGCAGTAGTCCTCCGCGGGCGTCTCCCCGTACGACAGCCGGACCGTCCGTCCCAGCGCACCCCGCGCGCCGAACGCCGCGACGGCGGCCTCGGCGGCAGCGTCCCAGACGGCCGGCGGATCGTCGCCGAGCACGTCGCCGTCCAGTCCGTCGCCGGCGTCCTCGGCCGACGCGCCGTCCAGCAGGCGCGGCACCCACAGCTGCTCGGTCGTCAGGTGGTTCACGAGGTCGCGCACCGTCCACTCCGAACACGGCGTCGGACCGCCCCACTGCCGCGGCCGGACGGCGTGCACCCGCTCGCCGAACCGCTCCAGCGCTTCCCGGTGCCGGGCCCGCAGGGTGCTCCGTGAGTCCTTGGTCATACCTCCATGCTCGGCGCGGCCGCCGCGCACCGCGAGCCCACCCGCCGTCGGCCACCGTGTGTGGACGCCCTTCGGCCGGCCGCTTGAGCGCG
>NZ_JAIQLH010000152.1 GCF_020037025.1 Streptomyces huiliensis
GTGCGGGGTGGGGTGCCCGCCGACGGCCGCTCCGTCCGGCCGTCCGCCGCCCGGGCCGGCGCCGGGGCCGGCTCCCGGCGCGCTCCCGCCGGCTCCGGAGCCTCTCCGCCCCGCCCCGGAGCCGGAACCACCCGTCCCAGGACCGGAACCACCCGCGCCGGAACCGGAATGACCCACCCCGGAACCGGAACCACCCGCCCCGGAGCCGGAACCGCCCACCCCGGAACCGGAACCACCCGCCCCGGAGCCGGAACCGCCCACCCCGGAACCGGAACCACCCGCCCGAGACTCCGACGAGCCCGCTCCAGGCTCCGAAGAACCAGCCCCCCGCCCCCCATCCCCCGCCGGCACCGGGTCGTACCCGCAGAGTGCCTCCTCCGCCGCGCCTGCCGCCAGGCCGGTCAGCACGGCCCGGCCGTCCTCGCAGATGAGGACCGTGCGGGTGGTGATGTTCCGGTGCGTCCAGCCCTGGGCGTGCAGGGCGCGGAGGGCCGTGAGCACGTCGGCCGCGACCTCCGCCGCCCGGTGCGGGGAGAGGGTGCGCTCCGCGAGCACGGCGGCGAGCGGGCGGGCGGGCACCAGCTCGCTGACGATCCAGAGGCTGCCCGCCTCGGCGAAGACGTGGAAGACCTGGTCGAGGCGGGGGTGGTCGGGAATCCCGGCGGCGGCCGTCGCGGCGTCCAGCGCCCGGCGGACCGCCGGGTCCGAGGCCCCGGCGACCGTCCGTCCCGGCTGCCCGCCCCGGCCGGCCGCGCTCCCGCGGCCCGGCGCCCCGGGCCCGCTCTCGACGAGCTCCGCCTCGACCACCTCCGGCAGCGGGACCTGCCGGACCAGGACCTCCTGCCCGCTGTACGCGTCGAACGCGCGCGTCTCGACGAGCTCGAACGCGTCGGACGGAGGCAGCGGCAGGCGGTACCGGTCGGCGAGCACCCGGCCCGCGTAATCGTCCACGACGCCTCCCCAAAGCGCGCGATCCCTGCACCGGACGCCCGATCGGCCGCCGCCGGCGGCCACTTGGCAGCGGCGCACGGCTGCGTTCCGTCCCCGACCCTTCACGATACGTGCCGAACGCGCCGCGGCGGGCGCGTACCGCTCAGATCGTCAGACCCGATGGACCCCGGTCAACAACGGTCGCTCACCCGGCCGTTCGGACTCCGTACACAACACCGGCCCCCGGTCCGTACCTTCCCGGCGGCGGCAGCGGAAACGGGCCCGCGGCCGTCAGACCGCCGGACCGCCGCCCACCGACCCGGAAAGCACCCCGAAGACCACGCCGGAGGCCACCCCGGAGACCGGCTCGGAGACCGTCCGGACCACGGCCGTCCGCCCGTCGGAACCGGGCCGTCCGAGGCTGCCGTCGTCCTTGCCCCCGCTGTTGACGACAAGGGCGATGACCGTCCCGATGACCGCCAGGACGACCACCGCCACCACGGCGAGCAGCACCCGCTTCTGCACCGGCGGACGCATCCGCACCAGCGTCTCGGTGTAGCCGCCGCCCACCGGCTCCGGCTCGGTCCGCGCCGCGGCGGCGGAGCCGGAGGGCGTCGCGTCGCGCAGCGGACGGAAGGCGCTGCCGGACGTCTCGCCGCTGCTCTGGTGCCCTCTGACCTCTCGGGCCCCTCTGGAACCGAAGGCCCCGGCGTTCCCGCCGTTCGCCCCGCCGGGCCGCTCGGGGGACGCGGAGGCGGCGACGGGCTTCCGCGCCGCCTTCCCCGGCTCGGGCCGCGCGGTCCGCTCCGTCCGCTCACCCCCGCCGACCGGGCCGGCGGTACGGCTGCTGTCACCGGGACCGGCGGGTCCGGCGAGCCCCTTGGGCACGGCGATGGCCTGCGTGGCGTCCGTGGCGGGGGTCCGGGCGGGCAGCCGCTCGTCGGGGGCGTTGACCGCCTCGGTCAGCAGCGCCCGCGCGCCCGCCTCGTCCAGCCGCTTCTGCGGGTCCTTGGCGAGCAGCCCGTACATGACGCCCTCCAGCGGACCCGCGTTCTTCGGCGGGCCCAGCGGCTCGGTCATGACGGCGGTCAGGGTGGCGATCGCCGACCCCTTGTCGTACGGCGGGGCGCCCTCGACGGCCGCGTAGAGCAGGCCGCCCAGCGACCACAGGTCGGCCGGCGGGCCGGGCTTCTGGCCGCGCGCCCGCTCCGGGGATATGTACGAGGGGGCGCCGACGAGCATGCCCGTCGAGGTGACCGAGGGGTCGCCCTCGACCTGGGCGATGCCGAAGTCGGTCAGGACGACGCGGCCGTCGTCGGCGATGAGCACGTTGGACGGCTTCACGTCGCGGTGCAGGATGCCCTGGAGGTGGGCCGCGCGCAGCACGTCGAGGACGGCGAGGCCGACCTCGGCGGCGCGCCGCCACTTCAGCGGACCGTCCTCGCGGATGACGTCGGCGAGCGAGCGGCCCTCGATGAGCTCCATGACGATCCAGGGGCGGTCGTCCTCGTGCACCACGTCGAAGACGGTGACGGCGCCGGCGCTGCGGATCCGGGCGATGGCCTTGGCCTCGCGCAGGGTACGGGTGATGAGGCGGCGCTTCTCGTCCTCGTCGATGTTGGCGGGGAAGCGCAGCTCCTTGACGGCGACGACACGTCCGAGCGTCTCGTCGGTGGCCCGCCAGACCGTGCCCATGCCACCCCGGCCGAGCACGTCGCCGAGGCGGTAGCGCCCGGCGAGGAGGCGCCCGGTCGTGCCCTGCGTCTGCTCCGCGTCCGACATGCGTCCCCTCTGGCATTCAGCTCTGCGACCAACCGACCCCGGCCGAGGGACCATTGTCTCTCATCCGCCGACCAGAGGAAGGCCAGGGTCCGGGCGACCATGGATGATGAGCGCATGCCGACGCGCAGTGCCTTCTCGCGCCTCACGGCGGCCATGACCGCGCTGTGCTGCACCGTCACGGCCCTGACGACGGCGTGCGATGGCGACCCTGCCCGCTCCCCTGTACAGGACATCGTTGCACGAGGACCGGTTCCCGGCGCCGCCGAGCTGTCACAAGATGCTCACGGTGTCTCCCGGTTCACCACCGCCGGGGTGGCGGACCTGCGCACCGGGCGGCGCATCGGCCGCACGGACCGCTTCCGGGCCGGCAGCATCACCAAGACGGTCGTCGCGACCGTCGTCCTCCAGCTGGCGGCCGAGGGCCGGCTGCGGCTGGACGAGCCGGTGGCCGGTCTGCTCCCCCGGCGGGCCGCAGCCTGGCTGCGCCGCGCGGGACGGCACGGGGAAAGCGGACGGAACGTCACGATCCGCCAACTCCTCACCCATACCAGCGGTCTGTTCTCCTATACGGACGACGCGGCGCTGTTCCGGTCCTCCTTCGGCGCGGGGTTCTCCGGTCACCGTTTCGAGACCCACCCGCCCGAGGCATTGGTACGGACCGCGCTCGGCCACCGCCCCTACGCCCCGCCCGGCGCCCGCTACCACTACTCCAATACCGACTACGTCCTCCTCGGCATGGCCATCCGTCAGGTGACGGGCCGTCCCTACGCCGAAGAGGTCCGCCGCCGCGTCATCCGGCGGCTCGGCCTGACCGGCACCAGCCTCCCCGGCACCCGCGTCACCCTCCCCGAGCCGCACGGCCGCGCGTACTCCCCTGCGCCCCGGGGCGGCCCGGCGGACGTCACCGACCTCAACCCGTCGGTCGCGGGCGCGGCCGGCGAGCTCGTCTCCACCCTCCCGGACCTCAACCGCTTCCTCGCCGCCCTGCTGCGCGGCGACCTCCTGCCCGCCGGCGCCCTCCGCCTGATGCGCGACACGGGCGCCTCACGCGGCCGCTACGGCATGGGCCTCTTCCCGGTGCGCCTCCCGTGCGGCGTGACGCTGTGGGGCCACAACGGCGAGATCAACGGCTCGTACGCGGGCGCGCTGGGGACGGCCGACGGGCGCCACGTCCTCACCTACCGGACCAACTCGGACGCCCGCCTCGCCCCCGAGGCGGAGGAACGCCTGCTCCGCGCGGAGTTCTGCTGACGATCCCGCGTCCCCTCCTCACGCCAGCGGCTGGATCTCCGGCGCTCCCAGCCGCGCCGCGTCCGCCGTCCGGTCGTCGGGCTGGAGCTGCGACTCCCGTTCCGCCTCCACCCGCTTCTCGTAGTGCGCGACCTCCTTCTCCACCTGCTCCGCGTCCCAGCCCAGCACGGGCGCCATCAGCCCGGCCGCCTCCCGGGCGCACCGCGTGCCCCGGTCGAAGGTCTCGATGGAGATGCGGGTGCGCCGGGTGAGGACGTCGTCGAGGTGGCGGGCGCCCTCGTGGGAGGCGGCGTAGACGACCTCGGCGCGCAGGTAGTCCTCGGCGCCGCCGAGCGGCCGGCCCAGGGAGGGGTCGGCGGTCACCAGGTCGAGGACCTCGCCGACCAGCGAGCCGTACCGGTTGAGCAGGTGCTCGACGCGGGCGACGTGCAGGCCGGTGCGCCGGGCGAGCTGCGCGCGGCCGTTCCACAGCGCCCGGTAGCCCTCGGCGCCGGCGAGCGGCACGTCCTCGGTGACGCAGTCGGCGACCTTCTGCGCGAGCCCGTGCACCGCCTCGTCCACCGCGTCCTTGGCCATCACCCGGTAGGTGGTGTACTTCCCGCCGGCCACGACCACGAGTCCCGGCACCGGGTGGGCGACGGTGTGCTCGCGGGAGAGCTTGCTGGTCGCGTCCGACTCCCCGGCCAGCAGCGGCCGCAGCCCCGCGTAGACGCCCTGCACGTCGTCCCGGGTCAGGGGGACGGCGAGCACCGAGTTGACGTGCTCCAGCAGGTAGTCGATGTCGGCGCTGGACGCGGCGGGGTGGGCCTTGTCGAGGTCCCAGTCGGTGTCCGTGGTGCCGATGATCCAGTGGCGTCCCCAGGGGATGACGAAGAGGACACTCTTCTCGGTGCGCAGGATGAGCCCGGTGGTGGAGTGGATGCGGTCCTTGGGGACGACGAGGTGGATGCCCTTGGACGCCCGGACGTGGAACTGCCCGCGCTCGGCGATCAGCTGCTGCGTGTCGTCCGTCCACACCCCGGTCGCGTTGACGACCTGCCGGGCCCGCACCTCGTACTCGCCGCCCTGCTCCAGGTCGCGCACCCGCGCCCCGACGACGCGCTCGCCCTCGCGCAGGAAGCCGACCACGCGCGCCCGGTTGGCGCAGGCGGCGCCGTACGCGGCGGCGGTGCGGACGAGGGTGGTGACGTAGCGGGCGTCGTCCATCTGGGCGTCGTAGTACTGGAGGGCGCCGACGAGGGCGTCCTTGCGCAGACAGGGCGCCACGCGCAGGGCGTGCTTCCGGGTGAGGTGCCGGTGCACGGGCAGCCCGCGGCCGTGGCCGGAGGAGACGGACATGGCGTCGTAGAGCGCCACGCCGGAGCCCGCGTAGAGCCGCTCCCAGCCCCGGTGCTGGAGGGGGTAGAGGAACGGCACGGGCTTGACGAGGTGCGGGGCCAGCCGTTCGAGCAGCAGGCCGCGCTCCTTCAGGGCCTCGCGGACGAGGGCGAAGTCGAGCATCTCCAGATAGCGCAGGCCGCCGTGGATGAGCTTGCTGGACCTGCTGGAGGTGCCGGCGGCCCAGTCCCGGGCCTCGACGAGCCCGGTGGTCAGGCCGCGCGTGGCGGCGTCCAGGGCGGTGCCCGCGCCGACGACGCCGGCGCCGACCACCAGGATGTCGAGTTCGCGTTCCGCCATCCGGGCGAGTGCCTCGCCGCGCTCGGCCGGCCCGAGTGTCGCTGTCCTCACCGCTGCCTCCCGCTGCCGCGTCCGCTGCGTGTGCCGTGTACCTGCCGGGCAACCGCCGGTGCGCCGGCGTCACCTCCGATGCTGCACCAGATCCGGCGGCCCGGCTGTGCCGGATACCCGGCCGCGTACGAGTCATCCCGCGTCACGCCGAACCCTCGGGCCGCTTCCCGTCCCCCCCATGACACGAATGGCGACGCCCGGCGCGACAATGCCCGGAATATGTCGTATATCCCCTTAACCTGATCTACGACATTCGCCTGCTTGATCCGATACTCGGGGATCGGCCCGGCGTCCCCGCCCGCAGGACCCCACGGCTCCTCACCGGGAAGGACCGCTCGCACATGCCCGCAGACCTCGCCGTCATCGGCCTGGGCCACCTGGGCCTCCCGCTCGCCCAGGCCGCCACCGCCGCCTCCCTGACCACCGTCGGCTACGACCCCGACCCGCACACCGTCGCCGAACTGCGCGCCGGCCGCCCGCCCGCCGAGGACGGCGGCACCCTCACCGCCGCGGAGCTCCGCCGGATGCTCGCCGCCGGCTTCCGCGCCACGACGGAGGACGCCGAGCTCGGCCGGGTCCGCACGGCCGCCATCTGTGCCCCCACCCGGCTCGGCGAGAACCGGGCGCTGGACCTCGGCGCCGTGGAGGACGCGGCCCGCGCCCTCGCGGCCCGGCTCCGGCCGCACACCACTGTCCTCCTGGAGTCCGCGGTCCACCCCGGCGCCACCGAGGACGTCGTGCGCCCCCTGCTGGAAGCGGGCTCGGGCCTGCGCGCCGGCCGCGACTTCCACCTCGCCTACTCCCCCGGCCGCGCCGACCCCGGCAACCGGGACCGGGGCGTCGCCCGCGTCCCCAAGGTCGTCGGCGGCCTCACCCCCGCCTGCACGGAAGCGGCCGCCGCCTTCTACGGCCGCTTCTGCGAGAAGATCGTCCGCGCCCGGGGGCCCCGCGAGGCCGAGACCGTCCGCATGTGGGAGACCAACTACCGGCACGTCAACATCGCGTTCGCCAACGAGATGGCCGTCTTCTGCCACGACATCGGCGTCGACCTCTGGGACGTCGTCCGCTGCGCCGAGACCAAGCCCTTCGGCTTCCAGGCCTTCCGCCCCGGCCCCGGCGTCGGCGGCCACGGCACCCCCGTCGACCCCAACTACCTCTCCTACCAAGGCCGCAGCCTCGGCTACCCGCTCCGCATGGTCGAGCTCGCCCAGGAGGTCAACGGTCGCATGCCGCGCTACATCACCCAGCGCTGCGCCGCCCTCCTCAACGAACACGGCAAGTCCGCGCGCGGCGCCCGCGTCCTCCTCCTCGGCGTCGGCTACAAGGCCGACATCGGCGACCAGGAGGGCTCCCCCGCCCGCGAGATCGCCTGCCGCCTGATGGAACTGGGTGCCCAGATCGGCTTCCACGACCCTTACGTGCCGCAGTGGCGCGTGATGGGACGGCCCGTGCCGCGCGTCGACTGCCTGTACGAGGCGGCCGCGGCGGCCGACCTGACCGTGCTTCTCCAGCACCACCGGACGTACGACCTGCAGGGCCTGGCCGTGAAGGCGCAGCTCCTGCTCGACACCCGGGGGGCGAGCCCGGCGGGTGCGGCGCACCGGTTGTGAGGGGATGCGCCCCGGTCCCACCCCTTCGCCGCTTCCTGGGGCTGCGCCCCAGACCCCCTTGTCGCGGCTCCGCCGCTCGTCCTCAAACGCCGGACGGGCTGGATATAGCCCGTCCGGCGTTTGAGGACAGCGCCCGCAGGGCGCTTCGGGGGTGCGGGGGCGCAGCCCCTGCAAGAAACGGGAAGGGGCGGGGCTGGGGCCTCCTACAGCCGGCCGCTGGCCGGCAACCGCGGCTGCGCGTCGAGCAGCGTCCGCAACTTGGCGAAGTCCTCGACGCACCGCCCGGTCCCGACCGCCACACAATCCAGCGGCTCATCCGCGACAAGCACCGGAATATCCAACTCCCGACTCAACCGAACATCCAGCCCCCGCAGCAACGCACCCCCACCCGTAAGCACGATCCCCCGGTCCATGATGTCCCCCGACAACTCCGGCGGCGTCTCGTCCAGCGTCTGCCGAACCGCCATCACGATCGCGTCCACCGGCTCACTCAGCGCATGCCGGATCTCATCCGCGGTCAGTGACAGCGTCTTCGGCAGACCACTGACCTGATCCCGCCCCCGGATGGCGAACCGGTCGGGAGGCAGCAACCCCTGAGTCTCCTCGGGGTCACCACCCCCGTCAGCTTCCGGATGCTTCTCCAACTGCCGCGCGACAGCCGCCAGTCCGGCCGCCGTCCACTTCCCGGTGGGCGCCGCGGAGCCGATGCTCAGCTTGATCTCCTCGGCGGTGCGCTCCCCGATCGCGAGGGCGTACTCCTTCTTCACGTAGGAGATGATCGCCGCGTCCATCGCGTCGCCGGCGGTCCGCACGGACCGCGCGGTGACGATGCCGCCGAGGGAGATCACGGCGACCTCCGTCGTACCGCCGCCGATGTCGACGACCATGCAGCCGGTCGGCTCGCTGACGGGCAGTCCGGCGCCGATCGCCGCCGCCATCGGCTCCTCGACCAGGTGCACGGCGCGCGCGCCGGCCTGGGAGGCGGCCTCGATGACGGCCCGGCGCTCGACGCCGGTGATGCCGGAGGGCACGCACACGACGACCCGCGGCCGGGAGAACCGCCGGTTCCCGGTGACCTTCTTGATGAAGTGCCGCAGCATCCGCTCGGCTATCTCGAAGTCGGCTATGACGCCGTCGCGCATCGGGCGGATGGCCACGATGTTCGAGGGGGTGCGGCCGATGGTCTCCTTCGCCTCGGAACCCACCGACAGCACACTGCCGTCCTCAGCGTTGACGGCCACGACCGACGGCTCGTTGAGCACCACTCCCTTCCCCCGCACGTACACCAGCGTGTTCGCGGTGCCGAGGTCGATGCCCATGTCCCTGCCGGTGAACGACTTACTTTGCGCCATAAGTCGCCAGTATTCACCATGACCGAACTTTTATACGGAGTTGACGGTGGAGACCAGCCGCTCCAAACACGCCGAAGGGCCCGGCCGCCGAAGCGATCCGGGCCCTCCCGCCACATCCGTACGTCCGTGACGACGAAGCGTCAGCGGTTGTCGTGCTGCGACGGCGCGACCGTCACCTCGACCCGCTGGAACTCCTTGAGCTCGCTGTAGCCCGTGGTCGCCATCGCCCGGCGCAGCGCGCCGAAGAAGTTCATCGACCCGTCGGGGGTGTGCGAGGGGCCGAGGAGGATCTCCTCGGTGGTGCCGACCGCGCCCAGGTTCATCCGCTTGCCGCGCGGCACGTCCTCGTGGACGGCCTCCATGCCCCAGTGGTGGCCGCGGCCCGGCGCGTCGGTGGCGCGGGCGAGCGGGGAGCCCATCATCACGGCGTCGGCACCGCAGGCGATGGCCTTGGGCAGGTCGCCGGACCAGCCCACGCCGCCGTCGGCGATGACGTGCACGTAGCGGCCGCCGGACTCGTCCATGTAGTCGCGGCGGGCTGCGGCCACGTCGGCGACCGCGGTCGCCATCGGGACCTGGATGCCCAGCGTGTTGCGGGTGGTGTGCGCGGCGCCGCCGCCGAAGCCGACGAGGACGCCGGCCGCGCCGGTGCGCATGAGGTGCAGGGCGGCGGTGTACGTGGCGCAGCCGCCGACGATCACCGGCACGTCGAGCTCGTAGATGAACTGCTTGAGGTTGAGCGGCTCGGCGGCGCCGGAGACGTGCTCGGCGGAGACGGTGGTGCCGCGGATGACGAAGATGTCCACACCGGCGTCGACGACGGCCTTGGAGAACTGCGCGGTGCGCTGCGGGGAGAGCGCGGCGGCGGTCACGACACCGGAGTCGCGGACCTCCTTGATGCGCTGCCCGATCAGCTCCTCCTTGATCGGGGCGGCGTAGATCTCCTGCATGCGCTTGGTCGCGGCGTGCTCGTCCAGCTCGGCGATCTCGGCGAGCAGCGGCTCCGGGTCCTCGTAGCGGGTCCACAGGCCCTCGAGGTTCAGGACGCCGAGGCCGCCCAGCTCGCCGATGCGGATGGCCGTCTCGGGGGAGACGACGGAGTCCATCGGCGCGGCCAGGAACGGGAGCTCGAAGCGGTAGGCGTCGATCTGCCAGGCGATCGAGACCTCCTTCGGGTCACGGGTCCGCCGGCTGGGGACGACGGCGATGTCGTCGAACGCGTACGCCCGGCGTCCGCGCTTGCCGCGCCCGATCTCGATCTCAGTCACGTGTGTGGCCTTTCCTTCTACGTCTGCCGCACTCCAGTATCACCGACGCGGCGCGGCACGGCGGCGTGCCCGGGGGTCGCGGGGCCCTCCCCGCGGAAACGGCGAAGGGGCGGGGCGGGGAGAGACCCCCACCCCGCCCCCTACGGGATCAGCGCCGCGAGTAGTTCGGCGCCTCGACCGTCATCTGGATGTCGTGCGGGTGGCTCTCCTTGAGCCCCGCCGAGGTGATCCGCACGAAGGTGCCCTTGTCCTTGAGCTCCTGCACATTGGCGGATCCCACATAGCCCATGGACGCCCGGAGTCCACCGATCAGCTGGTGGGCGACGGAGGACAGCGGACCGCGGTAGGGCACCTGGCCCTCGATGCCCTCGGGCACCAGCTTGTCCTCGGAGAGGACGTTGTCCTGGAAGTAGCGGTCCTTGGAGAAGGAGCGCGCCTGGCCGCGGGACTGCATCGCGCCGAGCGAGCCCATGCCCCGGTAGGACTTGAACTGCTTGCCGTTGATGAAGACCATCTCGCCCGGCGACTCCTCGCAGCCCGCGAGCAGCGAGCCGAGCATCACCGTGTCGGCACCGGCCGCGATCGCCTTGGCGATGTCGCCGGAGTACTGCAGGCCGCCGTCGCCGATCAGCGGGACGCCCGCCGCGTGGCACGCCTGCGCGGCCTCGTAGATGGCGGTGACCTGCGGGACGCCGATGCCGGCGACCACGCGGGTGGTGCAGATGGAGCCCGGGCCGACGCCGACCTTGACGCCGTCCACACCGGCGTCGATCAGCGCCTGGGCACCGTCGCGGGTCGCGACGTTGCCGCCGACGACGTCCACGTCGATGTTGGACTTCACCTTGGAGATCATGTCGAGGATGCCGCGGCTGTGGCCGTGCGCGCTGTCCACCACGAGGAAGTCCGCGCCGGCCTCGACCAGCGCCTGGGCCCGCTCGTACGCCTCGGCGCCGACGCCCACCGCCGCGCCGACGACGAGGCGGCCCTCGGCGTCCTTGGCGGCGTTGGGGTACTGCTCGGCCTTGACGAAGTCCTTGACCGTGATGAGGCCCTTGAGCACGCCGGCGTCGTCCACCAGCGGCAGCTTCTCGATCTTGTGGCGGCGGAGCAGCTCCATGGCGTCCTCGCCGGAGATGCCGACCTTGCCGGTGACCAGCGGCATCGGCGTCATGACCTCGCGCACGGCGCGGCTGCGGTCCGTCTCGAAGGCCATGTCGCGGTTGGTGACGATGCCGAGCAGCTTGCCCGCCGGGTCGGTGACCGGCACGCCGCTGATCCGGAAGCGGGCGCAGAGCGCGTCGGCCTCGACCAGGGTGGCGTCCGGGCGGACGGTGATCGGGTCGGTCACCATGCCGGACTCGGAGCGCTTGACCAGGTCGACCTGGTTGGCCTGGTCCTCGATGGACAGGTTGCGGTGGAGCACGCCCGCGCCGCCCTGCCGGGCCATGGCGATGGCCATCCGCGCCTCGGTGACCTTGTCCATGGCGGCGGACAGCAGCGGGATGTTCACCCGGACGTTCCGGGAGACGCGGGAGGAGGTGTCGACCGCGTTGGGCAGCACCTCGGAGGCGCCCGGCAGCAGCAGGACGTCGTCGTAGGTCAGACCGAGCATCGCGAACTTCGCGGGCATCCCGGCGGCGTGGTCAGTCATGACACCTTCCCAAATACAGAGTTCTGCGGGCGGGCCGGGCGGGGCCGTCACCACCGGCGGCTGCCGCCGCGGGACCCGGAACCCCCTTGCCTCAGCGAGGACTCCCATGCTAACGGCCGCCGCAGGTGTCCCATTCCACGATCGGTGAGGATCGCGTCACTTGGATTTTCCTACGAGGTGTCGGTGGCTACTGCTCGGCGAGCGCCCGCAGCCGGCTGAGCGCCCGGTGCTGGGCGACCCGGACCGCGCCCGGCGACATCCCCAGCATCTGTCCGGTCTCCTCCGCGGTCAGCCCCACCGCGACCCGGAGCAGCACCAGCTCGCGCTGGTTCTCCGGGAGGTTGGCGAGCAGCTTCTTGGCCCACTCCGCGTCGCTGCTGAGCAGCGCCCGCTCCTCGGGGCCGAGGGAGTCGTCGGGCTGCTCGGGCATCTCGTCGGAGGGGACGGCCGTGCTGCCGGGGTGGCGCATGGCCGCCCGCTGGAGGTCGGCGACCTTGTGCGCGGCGATGGCCACGACGAAAGCCTCGAAGGGCCGCCCGGTGTCCCGGTAGCGGGGCAGCGCGCAGAGCACGGCGAGGCAGACCTCCTGGGCGAGGTCGTCCACGAAGTGCCGCGCGTCGCCGGGCAGCCGCGACAGCCGGGTGCGGCAGTAGCGCAGCGCCAGCGGGTGCACCAGGGCCAGCAGGTCGTGGGTGGCGCGCCGGTCGCCCTCGACGGCCCGGGTGACGAGGGCGCCGATCTCGCCCGGCCCCGTCGTCGCCCCCGCGTTCGCACCGGCGGAGGCTCCCGTGGGTGTGCCGCCGGCCGGGCCCGCGCCGGGGCCCGCCGGGGGGGCTGCGGCCGGACCCGTGGCGAGGAGCGGCCCCGGGGTCTCGTCGTCGCGCATCGGTCCATGGTGCCTCGGCGTCCGACGATCCACGGCACCGCCTTCATAGTTGTGCGTCGAACCGTTACGCGTCGGTGTCCTCGCACTCACGTCTCGCGTCGCCCCCTTCCGGGTATACCCGCCCCGCGCCCACGACTCCGCCGATAGCTTGGGCCCGTGCCGTACCGCTCCCGGCCGTACGACGACGGGCTGTGCCTGTCCGTCATGAGGTCTCTTCTGGCCGAGCGAGAAGGTCCGGCCTCTGGCGGGGAGGAGTCACACCTCAAGGATGCGGCATCCGTCGGGCTTTCGGCGCCGGGCGTCGGCGCCGCGGGGTCGCCGTGCGCGTCACCCGGCTCCACGCCGGCCCGGAACCGCCCCGCCCGAGCGGGGTCCGTGCCGGTCCCCTCGACGACGGCCCTGCCGACGACGGCCGTCGTCGCCCGAGGTGTGACCACGCGCCGCGACCGCGCGGCGCCGCGTACCCGCTCCGCCGCTAGCGGACCAGGCCCCAGCGGAAGCCGAGCGCCACGGCGTGCGCCCGGTCGGAGGCGCCGAGCTTCTTGAACAGCCGCCGGGCGTGCGTCTTGACGGTGTCCTCGGAGAGGAAGAGCTCGCGGCCGATCTCGGCGTTGGACCGCCCGTGGCTCATGCCCTCCAGCACCTGGATCTCCCGCGCGGTGAGGGTGGGCGCCGCGCCCATCTCGGCCGAGCGCAGCCGCCGGGGGGCGAGCCGCCAGGTGGGGTCGGCGAGCGCCTGCGTCACGGTGGCCCGCAGCTCGGCGCGCGAGGCGTCCTTGTGCAGGTAGCCGCGGGCACCGGCGGCGACGGCGAGCGCCACGCCGTCCAGGTCCTCGGCGACCGTGAGCATGATGATGCGGGCGCCGGGGTCGGCGGAGAGCAGCCGGCGCACGGTCTCGACGCCGCCCAGACCGGGCATGCGTACGTCCATCAGAATCAGGTCCGAACGATCGGCGCCCCAGCGGCGGAGGACTTCCTCGCCGTTGGCCGCCGTCGTCACGCGCTCGACGCCGGGCACGGTCGCCACCGCACGCCGGAGCGCCTCTCGGGCAAGCGGGGAGTCGTCGCAGACGAGGACGGATGTCATGGCCGTCCTCCGCAGCTGATGCGCGTCACCTTGAGCCTCCAGGCTGGTACTGATCGTCACCTGCGCGATTGGCGAGACACCTGCTGAGCAGACCGCCGCGGACCATCTCGGACACCTGCCCGACCGCTGCATTCGCCAACCGCCTCCGCACTCTCAACGACGGTCACCCGAAAGAGTTACGGGCTTGGTCGGCCGTGTTCGGCACTCTACGTGAGGGCCCGGATGCGGAGCAGGGCGCACGAGGGGCGCTCGCCAGATCGTTCGAGTCGTGCCCCATTTGCCCGCTTGGAGCCGTTTTTCTTCACATTCATGGACAACTGTGGCTAGATTCGCAATGAGTCATATTTTCATCTGCTCATAGGGATCCTGACGGGCCCGCCGGTTCCGCCGCGGCCCACCACCAGTCCGGCACCTCCGAGGGGACACGCAATGGCAGATTTCTCCCGGCTCCCCGGCCCCAACGCCGACCTGTGGGACTGGCAGCTGCTGGCCGCCTGCCGCGGCGTCGACAGCTCGCTGTTCTTCCACCCGGAGGGCGAGCGCGGTGCCGCCCGCAGCGCCCGCGAGGCCTCGGCGAAAGAGGTCTGCATGCGCTGCCCGGTGCGCGCGGAGTGCGCGGCGCACGCCCTGGCGGTCCGGGAGCCCTACGGCGTGTGGGGCGGACTCACCGAGGACGAACGCGAGGAGCTCATGGGCCGGGCCCGGCAGCGACCGGTGCCGGCGGCCGGGCCGAGCCCGATGAGCGCCTGAGGCCGGCCCGGCACCCCGCCGGCACCCACTGACATCCTCTGGAACCACCGGGGGCGCGGGCGTCCCGTCGCGAGGGGTGAGACGCGCCCCCGTCCGGCTACGGAGCGTCACCGCGGCGCCCGGCCCGCGCTCAGCGGCGCGCGGCCGCCGCCAGCCGGTCGAGCATCTCCGCGACGGCGGGCACCCGCGCCAGGTCCGGCAGGGTCAGCGCCACGATCTCCCGCTGCACGGCCGGCTCCACCGGCACCGTCCTGGCGCCCTTGTGGCGGACCGACTCGACCGCCAGCTCCGGCATCACGGCCACCCCGAGACCGGCGCCGACCAGGCCGAACACCGCCGGGTAGTCGTCCGTCGCGAAGTCGATCCGCGGGGTGAAGCCCGCGTTCTCACAGATCTCCACCAGGTGCCGGCGGCAGCGCGGACAGCCCGCGATCCACGGCTCGGCGGCGAACTCGTCGATGCGGATCCGCTCGGCGTCCGCCAGCGGGTGCCCCTCGGGGACCACGCCGACGAGCCGGTCGGTCAGCAGCGGCCGGACGACGAGGTCGTCCTTGCCCCAGCCGCCGTCGGCGTCGGCCGCGTCCGCGCCGGCGCCGCGCGTCTCGGGGTAGCGGAAGGCCAGCGCGATCTCGCAGTCCCCGGCCCGCAGCATCTCCACCGACCGCGGGGGCTCGGCCTCCTCCAGGGAGATCTGGATGCCGGGACGGGCGGCGCGCATGCCGGCGAGGGCGGTCGGGACCAGCGTCGAACTGCCGCTGGGGAAGGACACCAGCCGGACCCGGCCGGCGCGCAGCCCGGCGATGGCGGCGATCTCCTCCTCGGCCGCGGTGAGCCCGGCGAGGATGCCGGCGGCGTGCCGGACCAGGGCCCGGCCCGCCTCGGTGAGCCGGGTCTCCCGGCCGGTGCGGACGAGCAGGGGCGTGCCCGCGGACTGCTCCAGGGCCTTCATCTGCTGGCTGACGGCCGGCTGGGTGCAGCCCAGCTCGCGGGCGGCGGCGGAGAACGAACCGGTGGTGGCCACGGCGCGCAGGACGCGCAGGTGGCGGGCCTCGATCATAGAAGAAGCATAAGCGGCGCTTGGGGGTGACCGGAAATAACGGCCGGATCCTTTGGGGTCGGGGAAGTCCCCGCGCCGTCCGCCGGGCACCGCCTAACCTCGTCGGATGCGCATCCTCTCCGTCAACGTCGGCCGTCCCCGTACCGCCGCCGACCGTTCCCTGCCGGGCAGCGCCTTCGCGACCGGCCTGGCCTCCGGCATCGACAAGCGGCCGGTGGCCGGCCCGGTGGCGGTGGCCGCGCCCGGGCCCAAGGGCGAGGCCGGCAGCGGGCTCGCCGGGGACGCGGTCGTGTCGTGGAAGCACCACGGCGGCAACGACCAGGCGGTGTACGCCTTCGCCCGGGAGGACCTGGACCGCTGGGAGCGGGAGCTGGGCCGGGCGCTGCCCGCCGGCTCGTTCGGCGAGAACCTCACCACGTCCGGGATCGACGTGGGCGACGCCCGGATCGGGGAGCGCTGGCGGATCGGCGGCGGGCTGCTGCTGGAGGTCACCTCGCCGCGCGTGCCCTGCCGGACGTTCGCCGACTGGCTGGGCGAGCAGGGCTGGATGCGGCGGTTCACCGAGGCGGCCGCCCCGGGCGCGTACCTCCGGGTGCTCGTACCGGGAGAGGTCCGTGCGGGTGATCCCGTCACCGTCGTCCACCGGCCCGGGCACGAGGTGAGCGTCTCCTTCGCGTTCCGCGCGCGGACGACCGAGCGGGCGCTGCTGCCCCGCGTTCTGGCGGCCGGCGACGGGTTGCACCCCGATCTGCGGGAGAAGGCCGAGCGCTACGCGGCCTCGCTCCGACCCGTCGAAGGAGCACCGGCCTGACGGAAGGCAAGCCGCCACGCGGTGTCGCCGGGCACTAACGTTCCCGTATGACGACTGCACTGATCACGGGAGCGACGGCCGGCATCGGCGCGGCCTTCGCCCGACGGCTGGCCGCCGAGGGTCACCACCTGGTGCTCGTGGCCCGCGACGAGAAGCGGCTGAGCGAACAGGCGACCGAGCTCCACGACCGGCATCGGGTGGAGGTGGAGGTGCTGCGGGCCGATCTGTCGACGGAGGACGGCATCGCCGCCGTCGAGGAGCGGCTCTCTGATCGCAGGCAGTCCGTCGATCTGCTGGTCAACAACGCCGGGTTCGGCAACAAGGGCCGCTTCCTGGAGGTCACCGTCCAGGACGAGCTCACCATGCTCAAGGTGCACTGCGAGGCGGTGCTCCGGCTGACCATGGCCGCGACCCGGCAGATGCGGGAGCGGCGGCGCGGCGGGGTGATCAACGTCGCGTCCGTCGCCGCGTTCGTGCCGCGCGGGACGTACGGGGCGAGCAAGGCGTGGGTGGTGCAGTTCACCCAGGGCGCGGCACGGGACCTGGCGGGCAGCGGGGTGCGGCTGATGGCGCTGTGCCCGGGCTTGGTCCGGACGGAGTTCCACGCGCGGGCCGGGATGGGGACGGACAACGTCCCGGGCTGGATGTGGCTGGACGCCGACCGACTGGTGGACGCGGCGCTGAAGGACCTGGCGCGCGGGAAGTCGCTGTCGGTGCCGGATCCGCGGTACAAGGCGCTGACGGGCCTGTCCAAGCTGGTGCCGCGCGGGGCGATGGCGCGGGTGTCGTCCACGACGGGCCGCAAGTACGGGCCCAGCTGACAGGCCCCGCCCATGCCGGAGGCCCGGCACCCCGCGGACGGGGTGCCGGGCCTCGGCGGTGGTGCCGGTGCCTCAGGGCCTCGGCGGTGTGCCGGTGCCTCAGTGGGCGTGGCCGTGACCGTGGCCGTGGCCCGCCTCGGGCTCCTCTTCCTTCTTCTCGACGACCAGGGTCTCGGTCGTGAGCAGCAGGGAGGCGATGGAGGCGGCGTTCTCCAGGGCGGAGCGGGTGACCTTCACCGGGTCGATGACGCCGGCGGCGACCAGGTCGCCGTACTCGCCGGTCGCGGCGTTGAAGCCCTGGCCCTTGTCGAGCTCGGCGACCTTGGAGGTGATGACGTAGCCCTCCAGGCCGGCGTTCTCGGCGATCCAGCGCAGCGGCTCGACGGCGGCGCGGCGGACGACCGCGACACCGGTGGCCTCGTCGCCGTCCTTGCCCAGGTTGTCCTCGAGCACCTTGACGGCGTGGACCAGGGCGGAGCCACCACCGGAGACGATGCCCTCCTCGACCGCGGCGCGGGTCGCGGAGATGGCGTCCTCCAGACGGTGCTTCTTCTCCTTGAGCTCGACCTCGGTGGCCGCGCCGACGCGGATGACGCACACGCCGCCGGCGAGCTTGGCGAGGCGCTCCTGGAGCTTCTCGCGGTCCCAGTCGGAGTCGGTGGTGTCGATCTCGGCCTTGATCTGGGCCACGCGGCCGGCGACCTCGTCCGAGCTGCCGCCGCCGTCGACGATGGTGGTGTCGTCCTTGGTGACGGTCACGCGGCGGGCGGAGCCGAGCACGTCCAGGCCGACCTGGTCGAGCTTGAGGCCGACCTCCTCGGCGACGACGGTGGCACCGGTGAGGGTGGCCATGTCGCCCAGCATCGCCTTGCGGCGGTCGCCGAAGCCGGGGGCCTTGACGGCCACGGCGTTGAACGTGCCGCGGATCTTGTTGACGACGAGGGTGGAGAGCGCCTCGCCCTCGACGTCCTCGGCGATGATCAGCAGCGGCTTGGAGCCACCGGCCTGGATGACCTTCTCCAGCAGCGGGAGCAGGTCGGCGATGGCGGAGATCTTGCCCTGGTGGATCAGGATGTACGGGTCGTCGAGGACGGCCTCCATACGCTCCTGGTCGGTGACCATGTAGGGCGAGAGGTAGCCCTTGTCGAAGGCCATGCCCTCGGTGAAGTCGAGCTCCAGGCCGAAGGTGTTGGACTCCTCGACGGTGATGACGCCGTCCTTGCCGACCTTGTCCATCGCCTCGGCGATGAGCTCGCCGACCTGCTTGTCCTGGGCGGACAGCGCGGCCACGGCGGCGATGTCGGACTTGGAGTCGATCGGACGCGAGGTCGCGAGCAGCTCGTCGGAGACGGCCTTGACCGCGGCGTCGATGCCCTTCTTCAGGGCGGCCGGGGAGGCACCGGCGGCGACGTTGCGCAGACCCTCGCGGACCAGCGCCTGGGCCAGGACGGTCGCGGTGGTGGTGCCGTCACCCGCGATGTCGTTGGTCTTGGTCGCCACCTCCTTGACGAGCTGGGCGCCCAGGTTCTCGTACGCGTCCTCCAGCTCGACCTCGCGCGCGATGGTGACGCCGTCGTTGGTGATGGTGGGGGCGCCGAACTTCTTGTCGATGACGACGTTGCGGCCCTTGGGGCCGATCGTCACCTTGACCGTGTCGGCAAGCTTGTTGACGCCGCGCTCGAGGGCGCGACGGGCGTCCTCGTCGAACTTCAGGGTCTTCGCCATGGGTTACGTATCCTTCGCCGTGTCTCTCAAACGAACTGCGCCCCCGGCGCCCGGTTGGTGGACGCGGGTACCAGGGGCACAGAACAAAAGCCTCGAGAATTCGAAAGCTTCGGGGTGAACTACTTCTCGATGATCGCGAGGACGTCGCGGGCCGAGAGGACGAGGTACTCGTCGCCGTTGTACTTCACCTCGGTGCCGCCGTACTTGCTGTAGAGCACGACGTCGCCGACCTTGACGTCGAGCGGCAGGCGCTCGCCGTTCTCGAATCGGCCCGGGCCCACGGCGAGGACGGCGCCCTCCTGGGGCTTCTCCTTCGCGGTGTCCGGGATGACCAGGCCAGAGGCCGTGGTCTGCTCGGCGTCCAGCGGCTGGACCACGATGCGGTCCTCGAGCGGCTTGATGGCAACCTTGGAGCTGGCGGTCGTCACGATCCGACCTCCCCCTTCGGAGATCTCACGGGGTCAATTGTCTGAGGTGGCGACCAGGTGGATCCGTCGTCGCGGGTGCCGGACCTGCCCGTCGCTGTGTTTGGCACTCACCGGTGGAGAGTGCCAACGGAGCCGAGACTATGACGCGCTTAGCACTCGGTCAAGCGGAGTGCCAATTTGCGGTCGCGCGCCGGGGGCGTGCGGGCGCGTCGCGCGCCCCTCGGGACGGGTGCCGGACCGCCGTCAGACGTAGTCCTCCAGCCGCGCCACGGTGAATCCCTGGCGCTGGACGCTGCGCACCATGTTGGCGACCATCCGCGTCATGGTCGTGCCCTTGAGCTCGGCGGGACCGCGGAAGTGCGCGAGCACGATGTCGCCGGGACGAAGCTTCCCCGCTTCGGCGTACCTCATGTCATTGATCTGCATCGTGGCCTGCCACAGCACGACGGCCTTGATCCCGCAGGAGCCGGCCGCCGCCAGGGTGGCGTCGTTGAGGTTCCCGTACGGCGGACGGAACAGCTCCGGCCGCTTGCCGAACCGCTTCCTCAGCGTCTCCTGCTGCCCGCAGATCTCCCGCTTCTGCGCCTCGGCGGAGAGGGTGCGCAGGTTGGGGTGGGTGAGCGTGTGGTTGTGCACGCCGTTGCCGAGGGCGCGCAGCTTGTCGAAGTAGCCGTAGCCGCGCCCGGCGCGCGCGGCGCTGTCGGTCAGGAACATGCTGAACGGCAGCTTGAGGTCCTCGGCCATGCGCAGGAACGCGGGGTCCTTCTCGGCGCCGTCGTCGAAGGTCAGGAAGACGACCTTGTCCTTGGTCGGCACCCGCCGGACGATCTGCGGCGTCCCGCCCTTGTGGTGCGCGGTGAGCCGCGTGGCAGGCGGGGCCGGGGGTGCGGCGAGCGGCTTGTCGAGCCCCCAGCGGCGGTACGCGGCGGGGTCGGCGGTGGCCCGCTTCTCCTTGGGCTTCGCCGTGGGCTTCGCGGTGCCGGCGGCCGTCCCACCGCTCCCGTCCTTCTTGCCGTCCGACCCGGAGGAGCACCCGGAGAGCAGCAGGGCGGCGGCGCAGAGCGGGACGAGGGCGAGACGGGCGGAGCCGCGTATTCGGCTTCGGGGGCGGCGTCGGCCGGTTCCAGACGGAGTCACAAGAACGATTCTTGTTCATCGGTTCGACGGGCCGCACCGCGGAGGGGTGGGCGGGTGAGCGGTGCACGAGAATGGTGCCGTGCCCGCCCCGAACACCGATACCAGCGCCCCCAACGCCGTCGACGGCTTCACCGCCCTCCTCACCGACGAGGGCCGCCGCCTCCTGGAGGAGCTGCGCGACCACGACCCGGCCCGGGAGCTGGCCGTCGCCACGCGGCTGCGCCGCGAGCACCCCGCGGAGCTGGTCTCCGCCGCCCTCGGGCAGGCGCGGCTGCGCCAGCGGGCGGTGGCGAAGTTCGGTACCGAGGACGCGTACCGCATGTACTTCACGCCGAACGGCGTCGAGCAGGCCACCCGCACCTCCGTCGCCACCTACCGGGCCCGCCGCTTCGCGGACCTCGGCGTCCGCCGCCTGGCCGACCTCTGCTGCGGCGTCGGCGGCGACGCCATCGCCCTGGCCAGGGCCGGCGTCTCCGTCCTCGCCGTCGACCGTGACCCGCTGACCTGTGCGGTGGCCCGGGCCAACGCGGCGGCCCTGGGCCTGTCGGACCTGATCGAGGTGCGCTGCGCGGACGTGGCGGAGGTCGACGTCTCCGGGTACGACGCGGTCTTCGTCGACCCGGCACGGAGAGGTGCATCAAGAGGGGCAGCGCGCAGCGCTTCCGGCAGGGGTGGTGGCCGGGCGACGGGTGGGCGGATCTTCGACCCGGAGGCGTACTCCCCGCCCCTCTCCTGGGCCGTCGAGACGGCCCGCACGGCCCCGCACGCGGCCCTGAAGATCGCCCCCGGCGTCCCGCACGAGGCGGTCCCCGAGGAGGCCGAGGCGGAGTGGATCTCGGACGGCGGCGACGTGAAGGAGGCCGTCCTGTGGTTCGGCACCGACCCGGGCGCCCGCCGCGCGACCCTCCTGCCGGCCGGCACCACCCTGACCGGCACCGGCCTCCCCGACCCCGCCGTCCGCCCGGTCGGCCGCTACCTCTACGAGCCGGACGGCGCGGTCATCCGCGCCCACCTCGTCGCGGACGTCGCGGCGGAGGTGTCGGGCGGCCTGATCGACGAGACGATCGCGTACATCACCTCCGACGAACTCCGTCCCACCCCGCACGCGTCGGCCTACGAGATCACCGACGTCCTCCCCTTCAACCTCAAGAAGCTCAAGGCCCTCGTGCGAGAGCGCGGCATCGGCGTCGCCGTCATCAAGAAGCGGGGCTCGGCGGTGGAGCCGGAGGAACTGCGCAAGAAGCTGAAGCTCGAAGGGGTGAACTCCTGCGTGATCATCCTGACCCGGGTGGCGGGCGCCCCGACGATGCTGCTGGGGCAGGCGGTCCGGGCGTAGCCTGGCATGAGCGACAAGGGAGGACAGCGATGGCCGCCGATCCCATCACCGAGCCGGTGAACAAGCCGCGCGAGCAGGACCCCATCGATCTGCTGATCGCGTTCGAGAAGGCGTCCCAGACGCCGATTCGAGCCGAGTACTTCGAGGGGATGGTGGTCGTGCCACCGCAGCCGGACTTCCAGCACGGCAAAGTCATCGGCAACCTTTACCGCCAACTGTGCGCGGCGGGCTTCGACGACCTCGCCCACCTTGGGATGGGCTTCCGAACGGGTGTCGACTCGGACGGAACGGGCGAATGCGAAACCACTTCCCTCGCCATCCCCGACTTCTACGTCCTGCGACGTGAACCCACCGAACTGGACGAGGCATACCGCAAGGCCCACAAAGGCTGGTATCCGGTGGATCTTCTGGCGCTCGTCGGAGAGGTGACGTCCAGCAACCACGAGACGGACACCGGTCCCAAGTACCGCAGCTACGCCGCGGCGGGGATTCCCATCTACGTGATCATCAATCGACGCTCGGGCCATGTCCACGTCCACTCGGACCCCGATGGTGATGTGCGGCAGCCCGCCCGTAGTCACTACCGCACCACCACGACCACGGAACTCGGCGGCAAGGTACCGCTCCCTGGCCCCTACCCGCCGCTGGACACCGCTTTCCTGCTCCGCTAGCCCTTCGTCATGGCCCCCAGCCCATCCCGCATCGGTAGCGACGAACCCATCGACCACGAGCTCGTCGAGGCCGCCGCCCGCGTCGTCCGGGAGCATGCCTCCGGTGACGAGCACACCGTGGCCGCCGCGGCCCGTACGGACGACGGGCGCGTCGCCACCGGCCTGAACGTCTACCACTTCACCGGCGGCCCCTGCGCCGAACTGGTCGTGATCGGCGCCGCGGCGGCCCAGGGCGCCCGCGCGCTGACGGCGATCGTGGCCGTGGGCGGCGACGAGCGCGGCATCCTCCCGCCGTGCGGCCGGTGCCGGCAGGTGCTGCTCGACTACTACCCGGCGATCGAGGTGATCGTCGAGGACGGGCGGCCGCGGTCCGTCCCGGTCGCCGACCTCCTCCCCGGGGCGTACGTCAACGCGGAACACCAGTAGTCACCTCAAATCCCGTACGACACAAAGCCGTTGCCGCCGTCCGGCCCCGGTCCCTAGAGTCGACCCGCTCGCCTGATACAGCAGAGGTGCCCGTATCCGCAGGGGGGTTCCGGGATGGGTGTCGTCCTGCCCGACAAGCTGGCCTTCGTCCTCGACCTGATCGGCGTCACCTGGCCGAACGTCGACGAGGACGACTACCGGGACATGGCCCGGTCGTTACGGAGCTTCGCCTCCGACGTCGACGCCGGGCGCGGGAACGCCCAAGTGGCGCTCAACCGCCTGCTGTCGACCAACCGGGGGCAGATGACGGAGGCGATCGACGCGCACGTCCGCAAGCTCAACGGCAAGCACCTGCACCACCTCGCCGAGGCCGGCCGGCTGCTGGCCGGCGGGCTGGACGCGGCGGCGGCGGTCGTGGCGGGGGCCAAGGGCGCGGCCATCGTGCAGTTGGGGGTCCTGGCGGCCGAGGTCGCCGCCGCACAGGCGGCGGCGCCGTTCACCCTCGGCCTCTCCGAACTCGGCGCGGTGAGCGGGGTGGCCGTCACCCGCACGGTGGTCAAACGGCTGCTGAAGGAGGCCGCGGAGGCGGCGGCGCAGGAAGTGCTGTCGGTGGTCACCGGCCCGGTCTTCGCGGCGCTGGACGCGATGACCACCGACCTCGTCGTCCAGGTGGTCTCCGACGGGCTCGGCGCGCAGGACGGCGTGGACCTGCGGCAGACCGCCCGGACGGGCCGGGAGAACCTGCGGATCGCGAGCGCCGGCGGGCACGGTGGCCTTGTCCTGGCGAGCGCGGGCGGCGGGGGTCCGGGCGGCGGCGGTGACCTCGTCTTCGACGAGCACGAGCACAACACCTTCACCACCAGCGTCCACGACCACTCCCGCCACCTGAACGAGAAGGGCGGCCGCCATCTCGGCACCACCCACCGGCACTTCGCCCGCACCCGGGGCCGCGGCTCCCTCGCCCGCGCGATCGAGGAGGCCGTCGAGAAGGCGATGGGGTCCCTGGGGAAGGCGCACGGCGAGTTGCGGAAGCACCTCGACGACGTCGGGAAGGGGCTGGCCGAGGCGGGCAGGGCGCAGAGGAAGCAGGACCGGCACGTCCACGACTCGTTCGCGCGGACGCGCGGCCCGGGCGCCGGCGGCCCGCCCGCCTCCGCCGGTCCGGGCGCCTCCGCCGGTCCGGCCGCCGGGAACGGCACCGCCCGGACCCGTCCCACCGGCGCGGCCCGCGCCCACACGGCCGAGCGCCCCCGGGACCACTCCCGCCGCGAGGACGCCCGCTGCGTCAACGGCGACCCGGTCGACATGGCGACCGGCAGGATGGTGCTGCGCCAGACGGACGTCGCGCTGTCCGGCTCCCCGCCGCTGCTCTTCCGGCGGGCGGCGGAGTCCGGGTACCGGGCGGGCCGGTGGTTCGGCCCGTCCTGGACGAGCACGGCCGACCAGCGGCTGGAGATCGACGCCGCCGGCCTCGTCCTCGTCCTCGACGACGGCATGCTGCTCGACTACCCGCTCCCCGGCCCGGACGGCCGCTCGCTGCCCGTCGAGGGCCCGCGGTGGCCGCTGGAGGAGCGGCGGGACGACGAGGGCCACGACGGGTACGCCGTCACCGACCCGCGCACCGGCCGCACCTGGCACTTCACCCGCTTCGGCACCGGCCTCGCCCTGCTCCGCCGCCTCACCGACCGCAACGGCAACGGCGTCACCTTCGACTACACGCCGGACGGCGCCCCGGCCGCGATCACCCACGACGGCGGCCCGTCCGTCCGCGTCACCGTCGCCGGCGGCCGGATCACGGCGTTGCACCTGGCCGACGCAGAACTCGTCCGCTACGGCTACCGCGACGGCGATCTGACCGAAGTGGTCGACTCCTCCGGGCTGCCCCTCCGTCTCACCTACGACGACCGCGGCCGCATCACCTCCTGGACCGACCGCAACGACCACGCCTACGCGTTCACGTACGACGCCCACGACCGCTGCGTCCACCAGGTGGGGGCCGAGGGGCACATGGGGTTCTCGTTTACGTACGGGGACCCGGATCCGGAGTCGGGCCTGCGCCTCACCACGGCGACCGACTCCCTCGGCGCGACCACCCGCTACCTGGTCGACGCCGCGCTGCACGTCGTCGAGGAGACCGGGCCCACCGGCGCCGTGACCCGCTCCACCTGGGACCGCCACGACCACCTGCTGTCCCGCACGGACCCGCTCGGCCGGACGACCACCTTCCGCTACGACGCGAACGGCGACCTCGTCGCGGCCGTCCGCCCGGACGGCGGCGAACTGACCGCGCGCTACGCGGCACCCGGACTGCCGGAGGCCGTGGTCCGGCCGGACGGCACGGTCGTGCGGCAGGAGTACGACGAGAACGGCAACCTCGTCCGCCACACCGACCCCACGGGCGCCATCACCTCGTACACGTACGACACCACGGGCCGGCTCACGTCCGTCACCGACCCGCTCGGCGGGGTGACGCGCGTCCGGTGCGACGCGGCCGGGCTGCCGACGGAGATCACCGATCCGCTGGGCGCCGTCACCCGCTGCGCGCGCGACGCCTTCGGCCGCGTCACCGCCGTCACCGACCCGCTCGGCGCGACCACCCGCCTGACCTGGACCGTCGAGGGCCGCCTCGCCTCCCGCACGGCGCCGGACGGCGCGCGGGAGCGCTGGGAGTACGACGGGGAGGGCAACCTCGTCGCCCACACCGACCCGCTCGGCGGGGTGACGCGCTGGACGTACACCGCGTTCGACCGCCCGGCGAGCCGCACCGACCCCGACGGCACCCGCCACGAGCTCACCTGGGACACCGCCCTCCGCCTCCGCCGCGTCACCAACCCGCAGGGGCTGACCTGGACGTACGACTACGACCCGGCCGGACTGCTCGTCGCCGAGACGGACTTCGACGGCCGCGTGCTCGGCTACGCGTACGACGCGGCGGGCCGGCTCGCCTCCCGCACCAACGGCCTCGGCGAGACGATCACGTACACGCACGACGTACTCGACCGCGTCGTCGCGCGGGACGCGGCGGGCCGGGTCACGACGTACACGTACGACGCGGCGGACCGGCTGCTGACGGCGGCGGGCCCGGACGCGACCCTGACGTTCGAGCGGGACGCGGCGGGGCGCACGCTGGCCGAGACGGTGGACGGCCGCACGCTCCGCTCGGCGTACGACGCGGCGGGCCGGCGGACGCGCCGGACGACGCCGGCCGGCGCGGTGAGCGCCTGGACGTACGACCCGGCGGGCCGGCCCACCTCCCTGACCGCCTCCGGCCACACCCTCACCCTCGACCACGACGCGGCGGGCCGCGAGACGGCCCGCCGTTTCGGCGCGGACGTCACCCTGGCCCGGGACTGGGACCCGACGGGCCGCCTCCTGTCCCAGACCCTGACCGCCCCTTCCGCCCGGCTGCACCGGGCTTACACCTACCGCCCGGACGGCCACCTCACCGGCATCACGGACACATCCGGCGGCTCCCGCACCTTCGACCTGGACGCGGCGGGCCGCGTCACCGCCGTCCACGCAGCCGACTGGACCGAGCGGTACGCGTACGACGCGGCCGGCAACCAGACGGAGGCGCACTGGCCGGACGGCCACCCCGGCGCGGAGGCCCGCGGCCCCCGCGCGTACACCGGCACCCGCCTCCGCCGCGCCGGCTCCGTCACCTACGAGCACGACGCCGCCGGCCGCGTCGTCGTCCGCCGGCGGAAGCGGCTCTCCCGCGGCCCTGACATCTGGCGGTACGAGTGGGACGCCGAGGACCACCTGACCGGCGTCACCACCCCCGACGGCACCCGATGGCGCTACCTCTACGACCCCTTGGGCCGCCGCACGGCGAAACAGCGCCTGGGTCCTTCGGGCGAGGTCACGGAGCGGGTGGACTTCACCTGGGACGGCCCCACCCTCGCCGAACAGACCACCCACTCCCCCGCCTTACCCCACCCGGTCACCCTCACCTGGGACCACCGCGGCCTCACCCCCCTCACCCAGACCGAACGCATCACCCCCACCACCCCCCAGTCCGAGGTCGACCACCGCTTCTTCGCCATCGTCACCGACCTCATCGGCACCCCCACCGAACTCCTCGACGAATCCGGCACCCCCGCCTGGCACACCCGCACCACCCTCTGGGGCACCACCACCTGGTCCACCACCAGCACCACCTACACCCCCCTCCGCTTCCCCGGCCAGTACTACGACCCCGAATCCACCCTCCACTACAACGTCCACCGCCACTACGACCCGGAAACGGCGCGCTACACGTCCCCGGACCCACTGGGGCTTGCGGCGGGGCCGAACGCGGTGGCGTATGTCTTCAACCCCCACGTCCTCGCCGACCCCCTCGGGCTGTCGCCTTGCGAGCGTGCGGGAGTCGAACGCGGTGCTCCGGATTTCGTCACCGGCTCGTCCGGTACCACCCAGGACGTCAGAACCCTGGGACGCCCCGACCACGAGCTGGTGTTCAGCGGTCATGGCGGCATCAACGCCGGTGACGGGACTCCCGTCACCGTCCCCCACGGGACGTCCGTGGCGATGTACGGTCGCCACGGGGACTCCATATCGGACGCGTTGGGCAACGACATCGAGCGGGGCACAGCCCGTCCCCTGGAGGTCTACGGTCCGGGCGAACAACTACCCGACTACTCTCTTTTCCCTCCGACAGGCCTCGCGATCGAAGGGACACCACGGACGCTGACGGTCACCCGGGAGGCCTACCTTTCGGAACTGCTCAGACCGAACATGGGACGCGTGCATTGGGCAGCGTGCCGAAGCGTGGTCTAGGAGAGACCTTGACGTACTACGAGGACCATTCGCCGTACGTGTACATGCGGGACACCGTGCCGGACGGCATCACGGCGCTGAACATCGGCTGGCTGGACGAGACGAAGGAGTTCCCCCGGGGGACGGCTCCCGACGGTTTCACAGAAGCCCTGAGCCGCCTGTGCCTACGAGCTCCACACGCCAAGACGCGCGGCTGGCATGCCTGTGCGCTTCCGCATGATGTGCCGGGCACCAACTCGCCGGTGACGGTCACGGCCGATGGGCGGACACTGATGCTCGGCACGGCGGAGGTGAGAGTGGTGTCCGCCGACGGCGTATGGCTGGCGGCTCCGGACCTCGTCCTTCACTACGTGACAGACCACGGCTACCTGCCGCCGGCCGACTTCATCGAAGCTGTACTCAGCGGGAGGGACGCGCCGCACGAAGCGGTGTGACCGGCGGGGCGGCGTGGGCGGGGCGCGGCCCGGGTCCGCCCGCTCGGCGGTCACGTGTTCTGCGACCGCCATTGCGCCGCCTTCGCTTCCGCCTCCCTGAGGGACAGGCCGGCGACCTGCGTCAGGGGGACGTCCTGCAGGGGGCAGTCGGCGTAGTGGTCGGGCCGTTCGGTGGGGGCCGCGTCGCAGGCGGGGCACTGGCGAGGAGGCATGGCGCTCCTTGTCCGTAGGTCAGTCGTGGCTGTCGGCCGGCCAGGCGCGGATCGCGCTGCCTATGTATGGCATCACCCAGGCGAGCAGCACAACCACCACCGGGAGGGCCATGGTCGCCGCGGCCAGCCACCGCCACGCGGGCGCCGCCGCGTGTGCCGGCGGGACCAGGGCGAGGCTGCTGCCCGCCGTCAGGCAGAGGAGCCCCGACGAGTAGCAGAAGTCCGCTCTCCCGGCCAGCCTGGTCCAGGTGGCGTAGTGCCTCCGCTGGTCCTCGACGAGCTCCTCGTGCCGCTCGTCGGACAGCTCGGACAGCGGACCCCACCACGCCTCGACGTCGCCGCGCGAGTACAGGTACTGGCGGGAGCGGACTCCCCACACCACCGCCATGACCATGAAGAACGCGGTCAGGGCGAGGGCGAGCAGCGTGGGGTCCGGCCAGCGGAACGTGTCGCGGTCCGTGATGACGAGTCCCAGCAGCGTGATGCTCGCCCCGCCCAGGAGGGGCGCAGCGGTCGTGTACTGCCCCTCACGCGCGGCCGACCAGCCCAGTGGCGCGGGCTTGCGCCATGACGGATTCACGCTGCCCCCTCGACACCCGAAAGGTACAGCGCGACGACTTCGGGCGGAATGCCTCGAACAGGCCACGGTGGGCGGCCTGTTGAGGCGACGGGCCGTCCGTTACGCGTCGTACAGGTTCTGCTTGCTCAGCTCGTGGACGTGGTCGTGCGAGTGGCCATGACCGTGCGAGTGGTCGTGCGCAGCGGAGTGGTCGTGAGCGTCGGGCTCCCGCTGCGCGCCCGGCACGTGCGGTTCCGTGACCGGGAGGGACGAGTCCGCCGGGAGGTCCCAGGAGGACGCGGCGCGGCCGCGGGCGACCATCTCGGCGCCGAGGGCGGCGACCATGGCGCCGTTGTCGGTGCAGAGCTTGGGGCGGGGGACGCGGAGGGTGATGCCGGCGTCCTCGCAGCGGCGTTCGGCCATGGCGCGGAGCCGGGTGTTGGCGGCAACGCCGCCGCCGATCATGAGGTGGTCGACGCCGTGGTCCTTGCAGGCGCGGACCGCCTTGCGGGTGAGGACGTCCACCACCGCCTCCTGGAAGGAGGCCGCGACGTCGGCGACCGGCACCGTCTCGCTCGCCGCGCGCTTCGCCTCGATCCAGCGGGCGACTGCGGTCTTGAGCCCGGAGAAGGAGAAGTCGTAGATCGGGTCGCGGGGACCGGTGAGGCCACGGGGGAACCGGATGGCCTCGGGGTCGCCCTCGCGGGCGTAGCGGTCGATGACCGGGCCGCCCGGGAAGCCCAGGTTGAGCACGCGGGCCACCTTGTCGAACGCCTCGCCCGCCGCGTCGTCGATCGTCGATCCGAGGGGCCGGACGTCGGACGTGATGTCCGGCGCGAGGAGCAGGGACGAGTGACCGCCGCTGACCAGGAGGGCCATGGTGGGCTCGGGCAGGGCGCCGTGCTCCAGCTGGTCGACGCAGATGTGCGAGGCGAGGTGGTTGACGCCGTAGAGCGGCTTGCCGAGAGCGTAGGCGTACGCCTTCGCCGCCGAGACACCGACGAGGAGGGCGCCCGCGAGGCCCGGGCCCGCGGTGACGGCGATGCCGTCGAGGTCCTTGGCGGAGACGCCGGCCTCCTTCAGCGCCCGCTGGATGGTGGGGACCATCGCCTCCAGGTGAGCCCGGGAGGCCACCTCGGGGACGACACCGCCGAAGCGCGCGTGCTCGTCCACGCTGGAGGCGACCGCGTCGGCGAGCAGGGTGTGGCCGCGGACGATGCCGACGCCCGTCTCGTCGCACGAGGTCTCGATGCCGAGGACGAGCGGTTCGTCAGTCAGTGGAGCCATGGGTCATTCCCTCTTGCCCTGCGTTGATGTCGTGCCCTGCGTTGCTGTCTTGCACTGCGTCGGTGTCTTGCACTGCGTCGGTGTCTTGCACTGCGTCGGTGTCTTGCACTGCGTCGGTGTTTTGCACTGCGTTGCCGTCTTGCACTGCGTCGATGTCGTGCACAGCGTCGGTGTCCGCGGCGGGGCCGCCGTCGGATTCCGTTTCCGTGGGCAGACGCATCACGAGCGCGTCGACGTTGCCCGGTTGGTAGTAGCCGCGCCGGATGCCGACGGGCTCGAAGCCGAAGCGCTCGTACAGGCGCTGGGCGCGGGTGTTGTCCACCCGGACCTCCAGCAGCACCTCGCGGCACTCGAAGGCCGTGGCGGCGGCGAGCAGTTCGCGGAGCAGCCGGGAGCCGAGGCCGGTGCTCCAGTGGTCGGTGGCGACGGCGATGGTCTGCACGTCGCCCGTGCCGTCGACGGCCGCGAGGCCCGCGTAGCCGACGACGCGCCCGGCGGTGTCCCCGGCGGCGCTCTCCGCGACGACGTAGCGCCGGTTGGCGTTCGCGCCGCGCGCGTGCGCCAGTTCGGACCAGAACAGCCCCTTGGACCAGGCGTCCTGCGGGAACAGCGCGCGCTCCAGCTCCAGCACGGCCGGAAGGTCCCACCAGCGCATCTCACGGACGCGGACCGTCTCCACTCCGGCTCCCGCTCCCGGTTCCGAGGGGCCCGCCGTCGAGCTCGCTGACGCACTCACTTCGGTGTGACCACCTTGTAGTTGGCCGGCACCTGGGCGTCCGGGCGGCGCAGGTACAACGGCTGGACGGGCAGGAACCCCGCGTCGGCGCCCTCCGTACCCTTCGTGCGCAGCTTCTCCGCGGCGAGCGCGGCCAGCGCCCCCGCCGACTGGTGCTGCGGGAGGTCGGCCCGGACGTCGGTGAAGGCGTCGGCGTACAGAACGGCGCCCGCGCCGACGGCCGTCAGCCCGGCCAGCGGCTCGGTCAGCTCGGCGGGCCGGTCGACGGCGGGCTCGGTGACGCGGGTCCGGGCGCCGGAGTAGCGCGCCCAGTAGACCTCCTTGCGGCGGGCGTCCGTGGCCACCACGAACTCGCCGGTCAGCCCGGCGGCCCCGGCCGCGTAGGCGATGCCGTCGAGCGAGCACAGCCCGTACACCGGCACGTCGAGCGCCGCGCCGAAGGTCAGCGCCGTGACGATGCCGACGCGCAGGCCGGTGTACGGGCCGGGCCCGACGCCGACGACGACGCCGGTCAGCTCGTCGAGCGTACGGCCTGCCTCGGCGAGCACCCGGTCCACGGCCGGCAGCAGGAGCTCCCCGTGGCGACGGGCGTCCACCTGGTGGGACTCGGCGACGACGGAGTCACCGTCGTGGAGGGCTACGGTGACGGCGGGCGTGGCGGTATCAAGAGCGAGCAGCAGCACAATGACAAGCCTACGGCGCGCCGTGGTGCCGCCGGTGCCCGCGTGGGCCAGGTTCAGGGGTATCCCAGGGGCGCCCCGGAGGCGCCTCGGGGGCGCGGCGGTGGTGCGTCCGGGTGCTACGGTCGGGGCCGATGACCGTACGCCGCATGGCCGTACGGGGGACGAAAGGGTGCGCAGGGTGGCACGCAGCAGCTCCGGGGTGTTCGTGACCGGGCTCACCGCGGCGGCACTGGCCGTGGTGGGTTACCTCGCCTACGAGGCGTCGGCCGCGCCCCACCGCGTCCACCGTTCGTCCGCCGCCGCCTCCGTGACGCCCGGCGATGCCAAGGGCTCCGGCAAGGACGACAAGGGGAAGGGCGGCGACGCCCGGAAGGACGCTCCCCCGGCCGTGCCGAGCGGCTCCGGCACCGGCAAGCGGGTCGTGTACTCGGTGGGGCAGAAGCGGGTGTGGCTGGCAGGCGCCGACGCCAAGGACGTCCGGTCCTTCGAGGTCACGCCCAGCACGGTGAACCCGCAGCCGGGGACGTACGCGGTGACCTCCCGGGACCTCAACGGCCCGGGCTCCGACGGCGTGCGCCTGGAGCACATCGTGCGCTTCCACAGGGACGCGAACGGGGTCGTCTTCGGCTTCAGCGCCGCGGTGGACGGCTCGCCGCCGCAGCCGGACCCGGCGAAGAAGACGGGCGGCCTCCGCGAGAAGCCGGCGGACGGGCGGGCCATGTGGGAGTTCGCGCCCAACGGCACCAAGGTGGTCGTCGTTCCGTAGCGGACGGGGGCCGCTGCGAGCGGCCCTCGCACACTCAGGCCGCGGCCCGGCGGTCCGGACCGCCGGGTTCCCCCTCGTCGTCCACGTCCGGTCCGTCCGTGTCCTGCGCGTCCCGCCCGCCCTGCCCGTCCCGCAGGGGCTCGGGCGCCGGCGCGCGCGGCGGTGTGGAGACGGCGTCGGCGGCGGCGCAGGCGGCCAGCAGGTCGCGCACCGAGGGCGTGCCCTCGGCTGCTTCCCCGCGAGGCGTACGAGCCTGCCTGCCGGCCGGACGCGCACCATGGTTCTCGGCTGCTGGGGGCTCTTGGGCCGACATGAACGCCTCCTTGGGCAGCCGGTCAAGGTCAGGCATGCCTAACCATGTCTCTCCCCCCATGTCACCACGCCCGGCGGCAACATCGCAACATCTTCCCGACACCTTGTCGGTTACTTCTCACGGGGCGGCCTTGACGCGCTCACCGCCGGCCGCCCGGTGGGCGCTCGGGCTCACGCCCCTGACCCGCTTGAACGCCGCGCTGAAGCCGAACGGATCGGCGTAGCCGACGCGACGGGCGACGGCGGCCACCGTCGTGCCGGGCTCGGAGAGCAGGTCGGCGGCGAGGGTCATGCGCCATTCCGTCAGGTAGGTCAGCGGCGGCTCGCCCAGCAGGGCCTGAAAGCGCTTGGCAAACGTGGAACGTGACACTCCGGCGGCGGCCGCCAGCGAGGAGAGGGTCCAGGCCCGTTCCGGGGCGTCGTGCATGGCACGCAGGGCGGGGCCCGCCACGTCGTCGCCCAGCGCGAGGTACCAGGCGGGCGGGGCGGCCCCGGGCCGGTCGAACCACTGCCGCAGCGTGCACACCAGCAGCCAGTCGAGCAGCCGGTCGACCACGATCTGCCGGCCGGGCAGGCCGGTGGTGAGCTGGGCCTCCAGGTAGCCGCGCATGGCGGCGCAGTCGTGCTCGTCGGGGACGACGGCGACGGGCGGCAGGGCCCGCAGCAGCCTGCGGGGGACCTCACCCGGGACGCGGTAGGCGCCCGCGAGGAGCATGGCCCGGCCGACGCCCTCCGGCGACCCCGAACGCGGCCCTGAGGGCGGGCCCGAGTGCGGCCCTGAGGGCGGCCCCGAGTGCGGGCCCGAGGGCGGCCCCGAGTGCGGGCCCGAGGGCGACCTCGCGCCCGTCCCCGGATCGTCCGTGAAGACGAACGGCTCCGGGCCGCGCACGATCGCCGCCTCGCCCGTCCGCACCGGCCGCGGCTCCCCGCCGCCGTCCCGGACGATCCAGCCGGCGCCGTCCAGGGGGACGCAGAGGGTGAGGTAGGCGTCGTCGGCGAAGCGCAGCGTCCACGGCGGCGTCAGCACCGATCCGGCGAAGACGGCACCGTTGGCGCGCACGCCGCGCAGCAGGTCGTCGAAGGGGTCCATGATCGGCACGATATGCGGGGCCGCGCGGGGCGCGGACGCCCGGACATGGGCCGCGGACGATCACCCATGTGCCGTGCCGCGACCGCGGGATTGACTCGTCCGCATGAGCAACCACCCTGTGCCCTCTTCCCCTGACCCTCGTCCCGTCCTCGTCCTCGGTGCGACCGGCAAGACCGGCCGCCGCGTGGTGCGCGAGCTGCGCGCCGCGGGCGTACCCGTACGGGCCGCGTCCCGCTCCGGCGAGGTCCGCTTCGACTGGACGGAGCCCGCGGGCTGGTCCGCCGCCCTGGACGGCGCCTCGGCCGTCTACCTGGTCGCGCCCGACGAGGGGTACGAGGCGGTCCCCGAGTTCACCGCGCGGGCCGTACGGGCGGGGGTCGGCCGGTTCGTGGTCCTGTCGGGCCGGGGCCTCGACCACGTCGGCCCGGACTTCGGTCAGGGCATGGCCGCGGCCGAGGCGGCGGTACGCGCCTCCGGAGCCGAGTGGGCCGTCCTGCGGGCGAACAACTTCAACCAGAACTTCGACGAGGACCTGTGGCGCGGCCCGCTGCGCGACGGCCGCCTGGCCCTGCCGATCGGGGACGTCCCGGAGCCGTTCGTCGACGCGGACGACGTCGCGGCGGTGGCCGCGGCGCTGCTCACCCGTGCCGCGCACACCGACGGCGTGACGGAGGTGTCCGGGCCGCGCGCCCTGACGTTCGGCGAGGCCGTGACGGTGATGGCCCGGGCGGCCGGCCGGGAGATCGCTTACGTGGAGCTGACCCCGGAGGAGTACCACGCCGAACTGCTGGCCGCGGGCCTCCCGGAGCCGGCGGCCAGGGCCCTGGACGCCCTGTTCGCCCTCCACCGGGAGGGACACACGGCCACCGTGACCGACGGCGTGCGGCAGGTGCTGGGCCGGGAGCCGGTCGACTTCACGACGTACGCGGAGCGGGCCGCGGCGGCGGGGGCTTGGGCGTCGGCCTGAACGGGGGTACCCGGGGGGGGGGAGCGGCGGGGCCCGTCACGTACGAGCTCCCGCGCGAGGTGCCGACCGTGGGACCCGACCCCTACGGGAGGACCCGCCCCCTAAGGGAGACCCTGCCCCTAAGGGAGCGTCAGGGGCGCGAGGTCGGCGCCGAGCCAGCGTTCGCCCACACCAGTCACCGTGACCGTACGGACGTCGTCGACTTCGGCCTCGGCGCCGTCGTCGTCGCCGGCCGGCGCGGGCGCCTCGGCGCCCACCGCGCGTTCGATGACGACGCGG
>NZ_JAIQLH010000153.1 GCF_020037025.1 Streptomyces huiliensis
CGGCGCCCACCGCGCGTTCGATGACGACGCGGAGGCGGTCCTCCGACAGGTCCTCGACCTTGCCGTCGCCCCACTCCACGACCGTCACCGACTCCGGCAGCGAGACGTCGAGGTCCAGGTCCTCCATCTCGTCGAGGCCGCCGGACAGCCGGTAGGCGTCGACGTGGACGAGGGCGGGTCCGCCGGTCAGCGACGGGTGGACGCGGGCGATCACGAACGTCGGGGAGGTCACGGCCCCCCGGACCCCCAGTCCCTCACCGAGCCCGCGCGTCAGCGTCGTCTTCCCCGCGCCCAGCTCACCCGAGAGCAGCACCAGGTCACCGGCGCGCAGCAGCCCGGCGAGCCTGCGGCCCAGCTCCCGCATCTCCTCGGACGTCCGGACGGTGAGCTGCGCGGTGGCCGCACGGGTCGCGGCGGAGGAGTCGAGCGGGGCGTTCATACCGCCCGATGGTACGGGGTACGGGGCCGGGACCGGACGGTCGCGGGGCCCACCCGGCCGACACCCACCGGCCCCGCCGCCCGTACGGCACCCTCCCCGAAGCCCGCCCCCGTGCGCGCACACTCCGGCCGTCCGGCATTCGAGGACGTCGCGGCGCAGCGGCGAGGCGGTGTCCGGGGCTCAGCCCGGAAGACGGCGGGACCGCGCGGCACGTTCGCCGACGCCGGCGCACATGCCGGCCGTCCGGCGTGTGAGGACCTCGCGGCGCAGCCGCGATGCCCGGGGCCGGGGGCCCCGCCCCCGGGAAACGGTGAAAGGGCAGGGCAGGGGCAACCCCACCGCCGGCGGCACGTACCCGCCGGCCGCTTGCGGGGGCGCCCCGGCCCGGGGTCGGATGCCTCGCCCCTCGGCCGTACGCGACCCCTGGGGAAACACCTACAACACGGCTCGGCACGCCCCGGACGACAACGGGGCTACGTGGGAGGGGGACCGCCCCAGCCCCACCCTTTCGCCGTTTCCCGGGGCTCCGCCCCGGACCCCGCATCGCGGCCGCGCCGCGAGGTCCCCAAACGCCGGACGACTGAAGGGCGGCGCCTCAGCCCTCCCCCCGCGCCCCCGCCACGCCGCAGCGATCCTCGCCCGCCGCCGCGAGAAGGCCGGCCAGGCGAGCATCGACCGTCGCAGGCTGTTCGAGCATCACCAAGTGACCCGCGCCCGGGACGAGGACGAGCTCCGCGTCGAGAAGCGCCGCGGCCATGGCCTCGCTGTGAGACGCAGGAGTGATCAGATCCTTCTCCCCGGCGAGGACGAGGACCGGCAGGCCGCGGAAGACGTCGAGGGCCGCCGTCTTGTCGTGCTCGGCGAAGGCCGGGTAGAACTCGGCGACGACGTCGACCGGCGTGCTCTCCAGCAGCCGCTCGGCGAACCGGGCGACCCCGGGGTCGACGTCCCGGGAGCCGAACGAGTACCGCCGGTAGACCCCGGCGAGCAGGTCGGCGCTGAGCCGGCGCCCCTTCTCGATCAGCTCGGTCTGGGCGGTCATCAGCCGGAAGGCGCCCGGCAGCGCGCGCCGCACCACGTTGATGCCCAGGGCGGGCAGTCCGAAGGTGACCTCGGCGAGCCGGCCGGAGGACGTACCGACGAAGGCGGCGCCGGCCACCCGCTCCTCGATCAGCCCGGGGTACTGGGACGCCAGCGCCATCTGCGTCATGCCACCCATCGAGTGCCCCACCAGCACCAGCGGCCCCTCGGGCGCCGCCGCCTCGATGACGGCCTTGAGGTCGCGGCCCAGCAGGTCGATGGAGACCGTCCCGCTGCCGTCGCGCTGCGCGCGGCCCCGCTCGGAGCGGCCGTGGCTGCGCTGGTCCCAGTAGACGGCCCGGACGGCGCCGCGGAGGGCGGCCCGCTGGAAGTGCCAGGAGTCCTGGTTGAGGCAGTAGCCGTGACTGAAGACGACGGTCACGGGCGGACCGCCGGACCCCCGAGCGGCCCCCGCCGCCTCCTCGACCTCGTAGTACAGCTCGGTCCCGTCGTCGGCGACCGCCGTCCCCGGGGTGCCGCGCAGCGTCCCGTAGGGGCCCGTCGCGTCCAGGGCCAGCCGCGCCTTGCGGCGCATGCCGCGGCCGACGGTCAGCCGCTCGACGGCCACGCCCGCCGCCGCGCCGGCGGCGAGGACGCCCACGGCCGC
>NZ_JAIQLH010000154.1 GCF_020037025.1 Streptomyces huiliensis
ACGGGCGGCCCGGTCTCCGTACCCTCGCCGCCGCGGCGGCGCCCACCGCCCTCGGGCTGGCCTGCGCCGTCGCGCCCGCCGCGTGGTGCGCGCACGCCTTCGCCGGGTACGCTCGGCGGCGGCTGGCCGACAGCCGCTCGCTGGCCGCGTTCCGGATCCGGGCCCGGTGCGCCCTGCTGGCGGTGCTGGCCGTCGTGCTCGGCGCCCTCTTCCTGTCCGTGTGGACGGCGCGGTCCGCCCTTCCCGGGCTCGGGCACCCCACTTCCCTCCCCGCGCTCGCCGCTCTGGCCCTCGGCTTCCTCCTCTTCCTCGACCGGCTCTGCGGCGCGCACGGCCTGGCCCGGCCGGCCGCCGCGGCCCTCCTCGCCGCCTGCGCCGCCGAGGCGCTGCCGCCGGCCCTGCTGCTCGCCGCCCGGCTGCCCGGATGCGCCGCCCTGGACTGGCCGGTCGGCCGATGGCCCGGTGTCCTCGGGCCGTCCGTCCTCGGTTTCGCGGCGTGCGCCGGGGCGGCCCTCGCGCTGTCCGTCCGGGCCGTCGCGGCTCTGCCGCACGCGGCGGTGCACGGGCTTGGTGGCGGGGCGGGCGGGGGCGTGGGTGCGGGCGGGGGTGACGGGGGTGGCGGGGCCGGTTTGTCGTCGGAGTGCGTGGACGAGATGTCGGGTTCGGTGGGCGCGTCGGACCCGTCGGGCCACTCGGCGTCGTCCGGCCACTCTGGCCACTCGGGCCACTCCGGCCTCTCGGGTCCTTCCGGCTGCTCTGGCCCGTCCGGTCACTCCGGCTTGTCCGGCCACCTTGGCTCGCCCGATCACTCCGGTTCGTCCGACTGGCTCGACTCATCCGGCCACCGCGGCGCGTCCGGCCGCCTCAGCCCGTCCGGCCGCACCGGTTCGTCCGACCACCTCGGTTCGTCCGGCCGTCTCGACACGCGCAGCCGTCCCAGCCGCTCCGGCCGGCCCAGCCCGTTCGACCGGCCCGGCCCGTTCGGCCACCGCGGCACATCCGACCGCCTCGACCCGCCCGGTCACTCCGGCCCCCCGGGCCCCTCCGGGCTCTCCGGCCCCTCCCTCCGTCCCGGCGGGGCCGAGCCCTCCGCAGACCCCCGTCAGAGGAGCACCCACCATGACCATTGATCCCACTGACCTCATCGATCGCACCGGCCCGGCGTACTCCGGCGCCGCCGGCATGACCGCCACCACGGCCGCGGCCATGGCCGCCGCCATGGCCGTGGCCGTGGTCAGCCGCCGTACCGGGCGAGAGCGAGGAGGAGACCGATGAGGGTCCTGTTGCTCGGCGCCAACGGCTACCTCGGCCGCTTCGTCGCCGACCGCCTGCTCTCCGACCCCGCCGTCCAGCTCACCGCCCTCGGCCGGGGCGACGACGCCGACGTCCGCTTCGACCTCGCCACCGGCAGCCCCGGCGCGCTCACCCGGTTCCTCAACGCCGTCCACCCCGGCGTCGTCATCAACTGCGCGGGCGCCACCCGCGGCGGCGCCCGCGACCTCACGCGGCACAACACCGTCGCCGTCGCCACCGTCTGCGAGTCGCTGCGCCGCAGCGGCTGCGGGGCGCGGCTCGTGCAGGTGGGCTGCTCGTCGGAGTACGGGCCCTCGCAGCCCGGTTCGTCCACCGCCGAGGACGCGGTGCCGCGCCCCGGCGGCCCGTACGGCGTCAGCAAGCTCGCCGCCACCGAACTCGTCCTGGGTTCCGGCCTCGACGCGATCGTGCTCCGCGTCTTCTCGCCCGTCGGGCCGGGCACCCCGGCCGGTTCGCCGCTGGGCCGCCTCGCCGAGGCGATGCGGCGGGCGATGCAGAACGGCGACAACGAGCTCAAGCTCACCGGCCTCGGTGTGCAGCGCGACTTCGTGGACGTCCGTGACATCGCGCGGGCCGTGCACGCCGCGTCCCTCTCCGCCGCCCAGGGCGCCGTCAACATCGGCACCGGCCGGGCCACCCGGCTGCGCGAGGCCGCGTCGCTGCTCGCGCGCGTGGCCGGCTTCGGGGGCGCCCTGCACGAGCTCGACGACCCGCACCTGGGCGCCACGCCCGTCTACCCGTACCCGGACGGCTGCGGCGCCTGGCAGCAGGCCGACGTGCGCACGGCCCGCGACCGGCTCGGCTGGCGGCCCCGGATCGGCCTGGAGGAGTCGCTGGCCGACATCTGGATGGAGGCCGCGTGTCGTATCTGACGTCGTCCGGCAACCGCCGCCCGCTCCCGGCGGCCAAGACGCCGCTGCGGCTCGGCGTCCCCGGCTTCGCGCACCCGCTCGTCGCGCCCGTCGAGTGGGGCCGGCTGTGCCGCGCGGACCTCCCGCTGGACTGGACGGTGCTCGGCAGCGCCTCCGGCGGCCCCGGCAGCCGACCGGACCCGTACTGCACGGCCGCCGCGGCGCCGCTGCGCGAGGCCGGCGTCCGCGTCCTCGGCCACCTCGACGCGGGCTTCGGCGCCCGGCCGTTCGGCGAACTCCTCTCCGACGCGCAGCGGTTCCTCAACTGGTACAAGGTGGACGGCTTCGCGGTGGCCCGCTGTCCCGCCGACGCCGGCGCGCTCGCCGACGTCCGCCGCGTCACCGGCGCCCTGCGGACGCTGCACGACCGCGCGTACGTCGTCCTCCTGCACGGCAGCCATCCGGTGGCCGGGTACGCGGCGCTCGCCGACCAGCTGGTCACCTTCACCGGCCCCTGGAACCGCTACCGCTGGTCCCGTCCCGCCGACTGGACGGCCGACCACCCGCCCGGCCGCTTCTGCCACCTCGTGCACAGCGTCCCCCGCGCCCACCTGGAGGAAGCCCTCCTCATCACCCGCCGGCAGGGCGCCGGCACGGTCTACATGACGGACCGCACCGACCGCGACGGACTGGACCCCTGGGAGTCCATGCCCGGGTACTGGGACGACTTCATCTCGAACATCGGACCGGGTGTCTCGGAATGAGCCGGGGCGTGGCAGGGTTGCAGGGGAAGTACAGAACGCTGCCTCTACGTTCCCCGCTCCCGTGGGGATGACCCTGGAGACCCCGTGTCGCTGCCACCCCTGGTCGAGCCGGCTTCCGAGCTCACCGTCGACGAGGTCCGTCGGTACTCGCGCCACCTGATCATCCCGGACGTCGGGATGGACGGGCAGAAGCGCCTGAAGAACGCCAAGGTGCTCTGCGTGGGCGCCGGCGGCCTCGGCTCGCCCGCCCTGATGTACCTGGCCGCCGCGGGCGTGGGCACGCTGGGCATCGTGGAGTTCGACGAGGTCGACGAGTCGAACCTGCAACGGCAGATCATCCACAGCCAGTCCGACATCGGCCGCTCGAAGGCGGAGTCCGCGCGGGACTCGGTGCTCGGCATCAACCCGTACGTGAACGTCGTCCTCCACCAGGAGCGCCTGGAGGCGGAGAACGTCAAGGAGATCTTCTCCCAGTACGACCTGATCGTCGACGGCACGGACAACTTCGCCACGCGCTACCTGGTCAACGACGCGTGCGTGCTCCTGAACAAGCCGTACGTCTGGGGCTCGATCTACCGCTTCGACGGCCAGGCGTCCGTCTTCTGGAGCGAGCACGGCCCCTGCTACCGCTGCCTCTACCCCGAGCCCCCGCCGCCCGGCATGGTCCCCTCCTGCGCCGAGGGCGGCGTCCTCGGCGTGCTCTGCGCGTCGATCGGCTCGGTCCAGGTCACCGAGGCCATCAAGCTGCTGGCCGGGATCGGCGAGCCGCTCGTCGGCCGCCTGATGATCTACGACGCCCTGGAGATGTCGTACCGGCAGGTCAAGGTCCGCAAGGACCCCGACTGCGCGGTCTGCGGCGAGAACCCCACGGTCACCGAGCTCATCGACTACGAGGCGTTCTGCGGCGTCGTCTCGGACGAGGCCCAGGAGGCCGCCGCCGGCTCCACGATCACTCCCAAGCAGCTCAAGGAGTGGATCGACGACGGCGAGAGCATCGACATCATCGACGTCCGCGAGCCCAACGAGTACGAGATCGTCTCCATCCCCGGCGCCCGCCTGGTCCCCAAGAACGAGTTCCTCATGGGCACCGCCCTCCAAGACCTCCCCCAGAACAAGCGCATCGTCCTGCACTGCAAGACGGGCGTCCGCTCCGCGGAAGTCCTCGCCGTCCTCAAGTCCGCCGGCTTCGCCGACGCGGTCCACGTCGGCGGCGGCGTCATCGGCTGGGTCAACCAGATCGAACCGGACAAGCCGGTGTACTGAGCGTTCGGTGTCCTGAGTGTCCGGGCGCCGGGCGGGGTGTCCGGCCCCGCCCGGCGCCCGTTCACCAGGCGATGACGACGCAACCCCGGCCGCCGAGCTCTCCGTTGCTCCTGGGATGTCCCTGAAGGCGCATCGCCTCAAGCGGCAAGGACCGCGCTGGGTGGTCAACGCGTGCGCGGTACCGTGTGCTCCGGGAGAGGGGTGAGGTGGTGTCGAGCCGGCAGTGGGAGAGCGAGTCCGCCAGGTATCTGGTTCCGCGCGGGGCCGGGCGCCCCGACGCGTGGGCCGAGGAGGCCGCCGAGCGGAAGGGGCGGGGTGGGCAGCGGCTGCTGGAGGCCGGGGTCGTCGAGCCGCCTGAGGCGGTGGCCCGGGCTCTGCAACTCGCCGACGGGGAGCGCGCGGTGGTGCGGCGGCGGCTCGTGCTGCTGGACGACACGCCCGTCGAGATCGTGACGTCCCACTACCCCGGCCGTATCGCGGCGGGGACCGCCCTCGCCGACGGGCGGAAGGTTCCCGGCGGCGCGGTCACCTTCCTGGCCGGGCTCGGATACCTCGCGAAGAGGGTCGAGGAAGGCGTCAGCTGCCGGATGCCCACGGCTGCGGAGCGGGAGCTCCTGCTCCTCGGTGCACACGAGCCCGTGCTGATCGTGTCGCGCGTCGTCTTCGCCGACGAGGATGGGCCCGTGGAAGCGTGCGAGATGGTCATGAACGCGCGGGATCGAACCGTGCGTTACCGGATGCGGATGGGCTGACCATGGCACGTTGGAAGGACCCCAGGCCCGCCCATCAACAGATCGCGGCACGTATCAGGGATCAGATCATGTCGGGGCGGCTGAACCCCGGGAGCAAGTTGCCGTCCACGCAGCAGCTGATGGACGAGTACGGCGTGGTCGGCACCACCGAGGAGTTCGTCGCCCTCGAACTCCCCGGCGAGGCGCCGGTGCTGCGGACCTTCCGTGTCGTCCGGTCGGACCACGGGCGGGCGATCGAGACGACCGTCATGATCAAGGCCGGGCATCTGTACGAGCTGGAGTACCGGCTGCCGGTGGTGTGACGGCGGCCGGCGGCGCTACGAGCAGGTCGTGCCCTCCTTCGGGACCGTGCCGTCGAGGAGGTAGCCGTCGACGAGCCGCGTCATGCAGCGGTTGCCGCTGTTGTACGCGCCGTGGCCCTCGCCGCGGTAGGTGACGGTGACGCCGACGCCCTTGCCGAGGCGTTCGGCCATGGTGCGGGCGCCCTCGTACGGGGTGGCGGGGTCGCCGGTGTTGCCGATGACGACGATCGGGGCGGAGCCGGCGGCGCCGACGTCGGGGGTCTTCCAGGCGCCCTTGACGGGCCAGTCGGTGCACTGGAGCAGAGCCCAGGCGGCGGACTCGCCGAAGACCGGAGCGGCGGAGCGGAAGGCGGGCAGCCGGGCGGCGATGTCGTCGGCGGTGTAGCGCTGTTGGGCGTCGGCGCAGGTGATGGCGCGGTTGGCGGCCTGGAGGTTGCTGTAGTGGCCGTCGGGGGAGCGGCCCGCCAGGGAGTCGGAGAGGAGCTGGAGGGTGGTGCCGGTGCCCTTGGTGCCGGCCTCGCGGAGGCCGGCCGTGAGGTACTTCCAGGTGTCCTCGGAGTAGAGGGCGGCGGCGATGCCGTTCACCGCCTGGTCCTGGGTGAGGGGACGGTCCTTCTGCGTGGTGGGCAGGGGCCTGGAGTCCAGGCGCTTGAGGAGGGCGGTGATGCTCTCCTGGGTGGGGCAGGAGCTCGCCGCCGCTCCCTTGGCGCAGTCCTTGAGGTAGTCGCCCAGGGCCAGTTGGAAGCCCTTGGCCTGGGCGAGGGTGCCCTCGACGGGGTCCTGGGAGGGGTCGACGACCGCGTCCAGGACGGCGCGTCCGACCCGCTTCGGGAACAAGTGGGCGTAGACGCCGCCCAGTTCCGTGCCGTACGAGATGCCGAAGTAGTTCAGCTTCTCGTCGCCCAGCGCGGCCCGCAGCCGGTCCAGGTCGCGGGCCGCGTCGGTGGTGCCGACGTGCGGGAGCACCTTGCCGCTGTTGCGGTCGCAGGCCTGGACGTAGCGCTTGTTCTGGGCGAGGGCGGCGGTGATCTCGCCGGCGTCGTCGGGCGTCGCGTCCGTCGACTCGGCGGCGTCCAGCTCGCGGTCGCCCAGGCAGCGCACGCCCGCGCTCTCGCCGACGCCGCGCGGGTCGAAGCTCACCAGGTCGTACCGGGCGTGCAGTCCGGCGTAGCTCTTGGCGAGCTCGGGGAGCGTCGCCACCCCGGAGCCCCCGGGGCCGCCGAAGTTGAAGACCAGCGAACCGATGCGGTGGGCGCGGTCCGTGGCCCGGGACCGGATCAGGGCCAGGTCGATCTTCGGGCCGTCCGGCTTCCCGTAGTCCAGCGGCACGGGCAGCGTCGTGCACTCCCAGCCCTTGCCGGGAGCCTTGCCGCCGCCCTGGGCGGCCGTGGGCGCGGCGCACGGCTTCCAGTCGCCCGCGGCACCGCTCCGGGCCGCCCCGTCCTTTCCGCTGTCGCCGCCGCGCCCGTCGTCGTCGGCACCGGCGCCGCAGCCTGCGGCGGTGAGGACGAGCGCGAGGGCGGCGCCTGCGAGGGCGAGGGCCCTCGGCCGTGATGGACTCATGCCACGACTCTACGGTGGGGGTCGGACATCGGCGGCGGAACGCCCCGGGGCGCCGGGGGCCTCCGAGAGCCCGTACCGCGCACGTCCCGCACCGGTCGTACGCCCTACGGCCGGCCGGGCGCCGCCTCCGGGGGTATGGCGCGCACCGGCCGCTCGGCCCCGAAGCCAGCCTCCGGCCCGAACCCGTCCCGCGCGGGCGCCGACGCGTCGCCGGAGGTCCGCGGGGTCGCCGGGGTCGGCGGTACGGGTGTGCCGTCCGGCCCGACCATCGGGGCGGACTGTGTCTGCCAGAGCGCCACCAGAGCGGCCAGTAAGGCCGTGACGGCCAGGGCGCCGGTGAACCGCCGCGCGTGCCTGCCGGACTCCGGATCCGACGACGCCGGTGTCGGCCCCGGCCCAGGCCCCGGACCCGGCCCCGAGGGCTCGTCCCGCATGCCACCCCCTCCTCTCGCCCGTGAACGGCCCGCCCGTGCGGGCGGGCCGTGCGCCCTCTCTCGGCGCGGGGCCCTTACGACTACGACCCGTGTGCGGGCGATCGTAGTGCGGGCCACTGACATTCGAGAGAGCGGAATTCGCCGTACGGTGTGATCTGCCACGGGTGTGATGAGCACACCGTGTTTGGGTGCTATGAGCACACCGTGCCGCGCCCCGGCACAGTACCGTCAAGGAGGTAGGCGTCGACCGCCTTCTTGACACAGGAATTGCCGCTGTCGTAGGCCCCGTGGCCCTGCCCCCGGTACGTCATCTCGACGCCGACCCCGTCGCCCAGCGCTCGCGCCATCTTCCGCGCTCCCTCGTAAGGAGTGGCCGGATCACCGGTGTTGCCGACGACGAGGACGGGTGCCGCGCCCTTGGCGCTCACGTCAGGCGTCCGCCACTCGCCCTTCACCGGCCAGCCGGTGCACTGGGTCAGCCCCCACGCCATGAACGCGCCGAACACCGGGGACGCCTTCCGGAACCTGGGCTCCTGCCCGGCGATCTCGGCGGCCGTGTACCGCGGGGAGAAGTCCGCGCAGGTGATCGCCGTCAGCGACGCCTGGAGGGAGCTGTAATGCCCGTCCTGGCCGCGGCCGTTCATGGCGTCACCGAGGGCCATCAGGATCTTCCCGTCGCCGTTCTCGGCGTCCTCCAGGCCCTCGGTGAGGTAGTCCCAGAACTCCTTGGAGTACAGCGACTGGGCGATGCCGGTGGTGGCGAGCGACTGGGTGAGCCGCCGCCCCTCGCCGCCGGGCACCGGGGTCTCGCCCAGCCGGTCCAGCAGGGACACGATCTGCCGCTCGGTCGGGCAGTTGTCGTGCGTCGCGGCGCACGCGGTGAGGTAGTTGCCGAGGGCGAGCTCGAAGCCGCGGGCCTGGGCGAGGGCGCTCTCCACGGGGTCGGTCGTGGGGTCGACGACGGCGTCGAACAGCGCGCGCCCGACCTTCTTCGGGAACAAGTGGGCGTAGACCCCGCCCAGTTCGGTGCCGTACGAGACGCCGAAGTAGTGCAGCTTGTCGTCACCGAGCGCCTGGCGCATCAGGTCCATGTCCCGCGCCGCGTTGGCCGTCCCCACGTACGGCAGGACCTTCCCGGAGTGGCTCCGGCAGCCCTCCGCGTACTTCTCCACCCGCCCGACCAGCGCCTTCTGCTCCTCGGTGGTCCGCGGCACCGAACCGGCCGCGTAGTACGCGTCGAGCTCCTTGTCGTCCAGGCAGGACACGCCGCCGCTGCGGCCCACCCCGCGCGGGTCGAAGCTCACCAGGTCGTAGCGGCGGCGCAGGTCCCGGTAGTCCTCGGCGAACGCCGGCAGGGTGGCCACGCCCGAGCCGCCCGGGCCGCCGAAGTTGAAGACCAGCGAGCCGATGCGGTGGGCCGGGTCCGTGGCCCGGGCGCGGATTAGCGCGATGCCCAGCGTGTCGCCGTCCGGGTGCGCGTGGTCGAGGGGGACGCGCAGGGTCGCGCACTCCCACTCGTCGCCCGGCGCCCGCGCCGGCACGCCCTCCTTGCTGCTGGGCGCCGGACACGCCTTCCAGTCCAGGGACGGCCGGGCCGGCGCCGCCGAGCCGGCCGCGCCCTCCGCGACCGCGCCCCCGTCCCCGCCGGTGCACCCGGCGACGGCCAGCATCCCGGCGGCGAGCAGGCACCCGGCCCGTATGCGTCTGGACACCGCTGCTCCCGGGGTCGGTGGGGTGGACGGCTTTCATCGTCCGGGCGGTGCGCGGGAGTGCGCGCGCAGGGCGGGGCGTACGGGTGGAAACGGGGGCGCGCGGGCGGCTGGGTGCGTCGAGGGGGCGGGAGAGGGGTACGGGAGGGAGCTGGGGTCGGCCGGTGCCCCGGGGGGACGCGCGTCAGAGCGCGACGAGCGTGACCCCCGCCGCCCGTACGCCCACCCACACCCGCGCGCCCTCCACCGGGCGGAGCTCCGCCGCGGCGGGCGGCGGGAGTTCGGCGACGGCGTCGGGCCCGTCGGCGCCGCCCGCGACCAGCACGCGCAGCCGCCCGCCCTGGGCGGAGACCTCACGGACGGTGCCGGGCCACACGTTCCCGCGCTCGGGCCCGCCCTCCGGCGGGCGGGACGCGTACAGGGTGACGGCCTCCGGGCCGGCGACGGCCAGGGCGGCCGTCGCGCCGTCCGGCGGGGGAGCGGCGGCGGCCAGCTCGGTGCCGTCGTCCAGCCGCAGCGTGCCCTCGGCGGTGACCTTGCCGGGCCAGGCGTTGTGCCCCAGCATCCGGGCGACCCACGGCGAGCGCGGGAACCTCGCCAGCTCGTCCGGCGCCGCGTACTGCACGACCTCGCCGTCCTCCAGGACGAGGACGCGGTCGGCGAGCGACACGGCCTCCACCGGGTCGTGCGTCACCAGCAGGCAGACGCCCCGGAAGCCGGCCAGCCGCCGGCGCAGGGCCTGCCGCACGGCCGCCTTGGCCGACTGGTCGAGCGCGGCCAGCGGTTCGTCCATCAGCAGCAGCCGGGGGCGCGCGGCCAGGGCGCGCGCGAGGGCCACGCGCTGGGCCTGCCCGCCGCTCAGCTCGTGCGGCCTGCGGTGCGCCAACCGGCCGATGCCGAGCTCCTCCAGCCGGGCCCGCGCCTCCCGGCGCGCCTCCGCCCGGGGCACGCCCTGGGCGCGCAGGCCGTAGGCCGTGTTGGCCAGCGCGGTCAGGTGCGGGAAGAGGGCGCCGTCCTGCGGCACCCAGGCGATCCGCCGCCGGTGCGCCGGCGCGCCCGACAGGTCCTCGCCGCCGAGGCGCAGCGGCCGTGCCTCGGCCCGTCGCGTGAGCCCGAGCAGGGCCCGCAGGAGCGTCGTCTTCCCGGCCCCGTTGGGCCCGACGACGGCCACCGTGGTCCCGGGCGGCACGTCGAGAACGGCGCGGGTGGCACCGGTGACGGAGGCGCGCAGGGGGTACGCGGGCGGGGCCTGGGGCGTCGCGGGGACCAGGGGCGCGTCCGGGGTGCGCTCCGGCGCCGCCTGCGGGGTCCGCTCCGGCGCGGGAAGCGTCTCCACACGCCCCTCCGCACGCCCCGTCGCCCCGCCTCCCAGCCACCGCCCCCGCAACGCGAGCAGCACCGCCGTCGCGATGGCGAGGAGCAGCAGGGAGACGGCGGTGGCGCCCTCCGGATCGTCCTGGAGCAGGAGGTAGACCTGCAAGGGCAGGGTCTGCGTCTCGCCCGGCAGGTTGCCCGCGAAGGTGATCGTCGCCCCGAACTCGCCCAGGGCGCGCGCCCAGCACAGCGCCGCACCGGCGAGCAGCCCCGGGGCGACCATGGGGAGGGTGACGGTCCGGAAGACCCGCAGCGGGGCCGCGCCGAGCGAGACCGCCGTCTCCTCGTAGCGCGGGTGCAGCCCCGCGAGCGCCCCCTCCAGGCTGATGACGAGGAACGGCATCGCCACGAACGCCGAGGCGACGACCGCGCCCGCCGTCGAGAAGGGCAGGGTGAGCCCGAACCACTCCTCCAGCCACGGCCCGGCGAGTCCCCGGCGACCGTACCCCTGGAGCAGTGCCACTCCCGCGACCGTCGGCGGCAGCACCATCGGCAGCATCACCAGGCAGCGCACCAGCGCCTTGCCGGGGAAGTCGGTCCGGGCCAGCAGCCAGGCCAGCGGGACGCCGAGGACGAGCGAGAGCAGCAGGGCCCAGCCGGAGACGGCCAGGGAGAGCGTCAGCGCCTGCCGGACCTCGGACGATCCGACGCGGGACGGGAGCGAGGCCCACGGTGTCCGGGCGAGCACGCCCGCGAGCGGGACGAGCAGGAACACCACCGCGAGCCCTGCGGGTATGCCGAGCGCCAGGGGCGTACGCCCGCGGCCTGCGCGCCCCCGGCCCGTCCGTTCGCGGCTCATCCCCCGGCCCGTGAACCTCCGTCCCGTCACGGCCGCTGGAAGCCGGCCGCGCCCAGCAGCCCCCGCGCCTCGGCAGACGTCAGCCAGCGCACGAACTCGCCCGCCTCCTCGGCGTGCTTCGAGCCCTTGAGCGTGGCGGCCGGGTAGGCCGCGACCGCGTTCTGCGCGTCCGGGACGGCGACCGTGGCCACCTTCCCCTTGGCGGCCGTCGCGTCGGTGACGTACACGATCCCGGCGTCCGCCTCCCCGAGCGACACCTTGCTCAGCACCGCCCGCACGTTCGGCTCCTGCGAGACGGGTTTGACGGCCACGTGCTGCTGGTCCAGCACCTTCTTCCCGTACCGTCCCACCGGCACCTCGGGCGCCGCCAGCACCACCTTGAGGTCCTCCCGCGCCAGGTCGGCAAGGCCCTTGACGTGCTTCGGGTTGCCCGGCGCGGTGGCGATCGTCAGCCGGTTCCGCGCGATGACGACGGGCTTGCCCGTCTCCCCGGAGAGCCCGTCCATCGTCTTCGTGTCGGCCGTCACCAGGGCGTCCGCCGGGACGCCCTGCCGGACCTGGGACGCCAACTCCTGCGAGCCCGCGAACGAGAACTTCACCTTCGTCCCCGGGTGCGCCTTCTCGTAGGCGTCCCCGGCCCGCTGGAAGACGTCGGTGAGGGACGCCGCCGCGAGCACGGTGAGCGTGGCGCCCCCGCCCTTCCCGCCGTCGCCCCCGTCCGACGAGTCGTCGCCGCAGGCGGCGGCCAGGGGCAGGAGCAGGGCGGTGACGAGGGCGGCGAGACGGACGGACGTGCGGCGCATGGGCTCTCCCGGGGAAGCGTAAGGGGCGGGTCAGACGAGGTCGACGTGCACGTTGGTGGCCTTGACCCGGGCCACGGCCTCCATGCCGACGGCCAGCCCCAGTTCCTCCACGGCCTCACGCGTCAGCAGCGACACCAGGCGGTGCGGCCCGGCCTGGACCTCCACCTGGGCGGCGACGTCGCCGAGCTTCACCGCCGTGATGATCCCGGGGAAGGCGTTGCGCGCACTGGAGTACGCCTCCTCCCCGTCCTCGTTCGCCTCGGCGGCGAGTGCGACGGAGAACGCGGCGAGGTCCGCCCCGTCGATCTCCCGCTTGCCGTGCTCGTCCCGCCGGGTGGGGATCCGCCCGGCGTCCGCCCAGCGGCGGACGGTGTCGGGGCTGACGCCGAGCAGCCGGGCCGCCCGGCCGATGGTGTAGGACCGCATGTGCGGCACGGTAGAGCCGTTCACCCGGCAGATGCAAGGGAAGGCACGTGATCTGGCGGGCATCTGCGAGAGGGTGCCTCCCTCTAACCCTCTACCCCTCGGCCTCCGGCCGCGTACCGCACTCCGGGTCCAGGCGCAGCATGGCCGCCTCGTCCGCGCTGCCGGGCGCCGCCTGGTGGACGACGAGCCGCTGCCCGTCCGTCCCGGACAGCGGCATGACCTCGTAGACGAGGGCCATCAGCCCCACCTTCGGATGGCTGAACGTCTTCGTGCCCTCGACGCGCTCCTTCACGTCGTACCGCTCCCACAGCCCGGCGAACTCCGGCGACTTGAGCAGCAGTTCGCCGACCAGTGCGGTCAGCCGGGGCGAGTCCGGATCGACGCCGCCGAGCGCGCGGAGGTTGGCCACCGACTTGGCGACGGTCTCCTCCCGGAAGTGGTAGAGGCGGCGCCCCACCGGATGCAGGAACAGGTACCGGCTCACGTTGCGCTGCTCCGGCGGCCAGTCCCAGAGGCCGGGCATGAGCCGCCGGCCCGGGAGGTTCGCGGCCAGCATGTCGCCGTACCGGCTCACGACGTACGCCGGCAGCGGCCGCATGGCCTCCATCATGCGCACGACGGACTCACGCACGGTCTCCCCGGCGCCGGCCGTCGTTCCGGCGGCGGCGGTGCGCTCGGGGACGCGTCCCGAGGCGAGTTCGGCCAGGTAGTGGAGGCGCTGGTGGGCGTCCCCGTCCAGCCGCAACGCGCGGGCGAGCGCGTCGATCACGGCCGGTGAGGGGTTCCGCTCCCGGCCGCGCTCCATGCGGGTGTAGTAGTCGACGCTCACGCCGGCGAGCGTCGCCAACTCCTCCCGCCGCAGGCCCGGGGTGCGGCGCAGGCCGGTGCCCGCGGGCAGCCCGACGGCCTCGGGGGTGATTCGCGCCCGGCGCGCCTTCAGGTATCTGCCCAGCTCGGTGCCGCTGTCCGTCATCCCGCCATTCTCTCCGGAGGGCGCGCGGCGTGGGGGGCCGTGTCAGGGCCAGGAACGCCGCGGCCTGCCGTAGGACGGAACGGGCGCGCACGATGGTCCTGTTGCGGGCGGCCGCCGGCCGTGGTGCGGGGAGGCGTACGACGTCGTGCCCCGACGCGGCGCGAGCCGCCCGCACAGGGGCCGCCGGGCGGCTTCCGGCCGGACGTTCCGGCGGGAACCGCCCGCGGCGGCCCGGCGGTTCGCCCCCCCTGCCCCTCCCCTTCTCCCGCACTCGGAAGCGACCTCACATGCCCACGACCACCACCTCCTCCCGGCCACCCGCCTCCTCGCGCCCCGCACCGGTCACTCCCGCACCGGTCACCCCCGCGTCTCCGGCCCCGTCCGCCTCCCCGACCGCACTGATCGCCTCGCTCCTCGGCTTCGCCGTCATCACCATCGACGTCTCGGCCGTCAACATCGCGTTGCCCGCCATCGGTTCGTCCCTCCACGCCGGAATGTCCGGCCTGCAGTGGGTCGTCGACGCGTACACCCTGATGTTCGCCGCCCTGATGATGTCCGCGGGGGCGCTCGCCGACCGTTCCGGGGCGCGGCGGGCGTACGCCTGGGGCATCGCCCTGTTCACCCTCGCCTCCCTCGGCTGCGCCGTGGCGCCCGGGACCGGCGCGCTCATCGGGGCGCGGCTGGCGCAGGGCGCGGCGGCGGCCGTCGTCATGCCCGCGTCGCTCGCGCTGATCCGGCAGGCGTACGACGACCCGGCGCGCCGGGCGCGGGCCATCGCGCTGTGGACAGTGGGCGGTTCGGTGTCCCTGGCGGCGGGCCCGGTGCTCGGCGGCATCCTCACCGAGCAGGCGGGCTGGCGCGCCGTCTTCCTGCTCAACCTCCCCGTGGGCGCCGTCGTCCTGGCCCTGCTGGCCCGGACCGCGCCGTCGCCGCGCCGGCCGTCCCCGCTCGACCCGGCGGGACAGCTCACCGCCGTCCTGGCCCTCGCCGGCCTGACGTACACGGCCATCGAGGGTGGGCGCCGCGGCTGGACGTCCGTGCCGGTGCTCGCCGCGCTGGCCGTCGCGGCCGGGGCCGCCGTCGCCTTCCACGCCGTGGAGAAGCGGCACCGCGCGCCGATGGTCCCGCTGGGCATGCTGCGCGAACGCCGCGTCGTCGTCCCCCTGCTGGCCGGTTTCGCCGCCAACGCGGCCTTCTACGGCGTCGTCTTCCTGCTCGGCCTCTACTACCAGCAGGTGCGCGGCATGACGCCGACGGAGGCGGGGCTGATGTTCGTACCGCTGGCGGCGGTCACCGCCGGCGCGAACCTGCTCTCCCCGCGCCTGGCGGAGCGCGCCGGCCGCCGCGCCGTCATCGTCCTCGGGCAGGCGGTCATGGCGCTGGCGATGGCCGCCCTGCTGCCGCTGGCGGCGGACACCCCGCTCTGGCTGGTCCTGCTGCTGCTCGTGCCCACCGGTGTGGGCGGTGCGCTGGCGGTCCCGGCGCTGACGGCCCTGCTGATGGACGCCGTCCCGGGGCACAGGGCGGGCACGGCCTCGGGCCTGTTCAACGCCGTCCGGCAGACGGGCGGGGCGCTGGCGGTCGCCGTGTTCGGCGCCCTGATCGCGAGCGGGGGCGGGGAGGAGGGGCTGTCGCTCGCGGGCATGCGGGGCAGCCTGTACGCCGTCGGGGGCCTGCTGTGCCTGACGACGCTGCTCACGGCGTGGCTGCTGCGACGGGAGCGGGCGGCGTGACGGGCGGCGCACCCGCCCCTTTCATCAGCACGCGCCCCTTCCGTCAGATGGCACCCTTCCGCGTCAGCTGGTTGAAGCAGAACCACCCCGGCAGCACCGGCAGCCAGAACGTCAGCAGCCGGTACAGCAGCACCGCCGGCGTCGCGATGTCCGCCGGCAGCCCGGCCAGCGTCAGCGCGCCGATGAGCACGCCCTCGACGGCCCCGACCCCGCCGGGCGTCGGCGCCGCCGACCCCAGCGCGTTGCCGGCCAGGAAGATCACCGCGACGCTGGCGAAGCTCATGTCGCCGCCGAACGCCCGGATCGACGTGTCGAGGCAGAACACGAAGGCGGCGGTCAGCAGCAGCATGCCGCCGATGCCGTTGACCAGCTTCCGCGGTCGCTGGAGCAGGTCCAGCATGCGCGGCACGACGCCCGCGAACAGCGAGCGCACCCGCGTCGAGACGAACTTCCGCAGGAACGGGATGGCCGTCACGACCAGCACCAGCACCGCCGCCGTCAGCAGCCCGCCGATGACCGTACGGGACGGCGGAAGCGGCGACTCCGTCCGTTCCGTGCCGGTGATGTAGCCGAAGGTCAGCAGCAGCAGGATGTGCGCGGCCAGGCCGAACAGCTCCGAGGCGCCGACGCTGGCCACCGCGAGCCCGGGACGGATCCCAGCCCGCTGGAGGAAGCGACTGTTCAAGGCGACGCCGCCGACCGCCGCCGGGGCCACGAGCTTGACGAACGAGCCGGCCACCTGCGCCATGACCGTCCGCAGGTACGGCACCTTCTCCGGGACGAAGCCCAGCAGCCGCATGGCCGCCGCGAAGTAGGACAGCGCGGAGAAGGCCGCGGCGACCGCCACCCAGCCCCAGTTGGCGTGCTCGACGATCTTGTCGAGTTCGACGTGCGACAGCTGCGAGAGCAGGAAGTACGCGGCGATGGCGCCCGCGATCGAGCTGATGAGGGTACGCGGCCGGATGCGCTCCAGCCGTACCGGCTCTATCGGCGCCTGCGGCCGGATCAGCAGCACCTGCCGGCGGATCTGCGCCAGCAGGTCCTCCTCGCGGGCCTCTTCGGCCGCGACGTCCAGCGCCTGCTTCTCCGCCTTCTTCTCGGCCTTGAGCGCCCGGCGGTCGTCCGCCGGACCCGAGCCCTTCTCCGCCCGCTCGCGGGCCCGCTCCTCCTTGGCGATCCGCGACGCCTCCAGCACCGCTTCCCGCTCGCGCTGGGCGCGGTCGCGCGCGAGCCGGCGCAGGGTCGCGCGGCTCGCGCGGGTCAGGGCGATGGGCTGGAGCAGCGGCAGGCTGTCGGCGACCGCGTCCGGGCCGAGCACGGCGACGGCCGAGGTCACCGCCCGTTCGGCACCGACCCGCAGGCCCAGCGTGGTGAGCAGCTGGGCGACGTCCATCCGCAGCACCAGGTCGCCGGCGGCGATCTCGCCGCCGCGCAGGTCGGTCAGGACGACGTTGCCGGAACGATCCACCAGGAGCGCGTCGCCGTCGAGGCGCCGGTGCGCGATCCGGCGTGACTGCAGGGCGCGCACCTGTCGCCAGGCGCCGTCGATCAGTTCGTCGGTGATCTCCTTGTCCGGCAGGGTGTCCAGCGTCCGCCCGCCGACGTGCTCGTACACCAGCATCACGGCGTCCGGGCCGAGCTCGCTGGTGGCGATCAGCTTGGGGGCGTTGGCGCCGGCGGCGATGGCCGCGTAGGCGAGCAGCGCCTCCTGTTCGAGGGCCTGGCGGAGCGACTGGAGGCTGCGGCGCTGGGTGATGCCGCGCAGCGCGAGCCGCTGCCACAGCCGGTAGAAGAAGCCCTGCGCCTGCTGCTCGCGGTCGACGACCGTGACGTCCAGCGGCGGGCCGTCCTCCAGCGTGACGACGTAGCGGCGGCCCCGGTCGTGCGCGGCCTGCGCGGTGCCCCGGGACGGCTCGGCGTCCGGCGCCTCCTCCGTGCGCAGCGCGCTCACCGGCTTGAAGCCGACGCGGCGCAGGCCGTGCAGGAGGTGCTGGCCGGTGGGGCGGACGTTGGGCGAGCCGACGGCGTAGAGGGTGCCGTAGGCGACCGTCCAGCCGATGAGGACGGTGGTGGCGATCGAGAACGGCGTCGAGTAGCCGTTCACCAGCACCGCGAACGCGTCGAGCAGCAGCACCGCCCACATCGCGACCCGCCAGCGCGGGCGCCGCGACATCCCGACGGCCGTCATGTAGGCGATCACGGGGGCGAGGTAGCCGTGGACCGGATCGGTCAGTTCGTGCGTCGGGGTGATCCGGGTGAGCGCTTCCCTGATCGACTCCGGGGCGGCCTCGGCGACCCAGAGCGCGGCGCCGAGCGAGACGCCGTGCGCGAGGACGGCCGCGAGGACGCCGTCGGCGATGCGCAGGCCGTCCCGCTTGACCAGCCGTTCGACGGCGAAGGCCACGGGCACGATGAAGATCGCGATGTTGGCCGTGAGGCCGGCGATGTTGGCGAGCGTCTGCGGGGCGTGCCCGGCGCTCTCCTTGATGTCGCTGGCGAGGCCGGTCGTGGTGCCGTGCGCGAAGGCGGCCAGGGCGAGGACGACGGCGATGCCGATGATCCCGAGCAGCATGCGCACGAGGTCGGCGGGGCGGTGGACGCGGGCGGGGAGCAGCGGCTCGTCGCCGGAGACCTTGTCGATGTGGACCTCGCCGTCCTTCGTGTCGCATGGGAACGACGAGCCGGCTGCCGGGCCGGCCGGGGCGCCGGCGCGCGACCGCTCGGCTCCCTCGCCGTTTCCGTTCCCGTTCCCGGGCAGCGCCTGGCGGGCGCCGGCCTCCTCAGGAGGTCCCGCGCCCTGCTCGTCGTCCGTGTCTTCCTGGTCTTCTCGTTCTCGTATCACCAGTCACCGCCCGGAAGATGGTGGCATGGCCCTGCCGGGCAAGGGTGTATCAGGGTGCATTTCGGGGGCGCGGATCTCGGATCGTACGCCCTGTAGTCCGATCCCGCACGCTCGGTGATCTTCCGGAATTCGGACCTCCGGACCGCGGCCCCGGAGCGCGCGGCGCCTGCGGCAGTATGGACCGGGTGACCGACGCATCGCATGGGCTTTCGGAGGACTCCGGGCATCCGGAGCGCCCTGGGCTTCCGGAACATCCTGGGTTTCCGGCGCACCCTGAGCTCCCCGAGTACGCGGAGCGGGTCCTGTCCGTCGCCGAGATCATCCCGCCGGGCCGCGTGATGACCTACGGCGACGTGGCCGAGTGGCTCGGCGAGGGCGGCCCGCGCCAGGTCGGCCGGGCGATGGCGCTGTACGGCGGCGCCGTGCCGTGGTGGCGCGTCGTCCGGGCGGACGGCGTCCTGCTCCCCGGCCGCGAACGGGCGGCGCTCGGCCACTACCGCGAGGAGGGCACGCCGCTCCGGACGGCCGGGCCCGCCGCCGACGGGCACGTGCCGCGGATCGCGATGACGCGGGCGCGGTGGGACGGGGTGGCGGTCGCGGTCGATGAGGCCGGTGAGGCCGGTGAGGTCGATGAGGGTGTCGGCGAAATGGAACGAGAGGCCGGGAGGACGTCTCCCGCCGACGCGAAGGGCGCGCGCCGCGGCGCGTCGCGTGTGAAACGCGCCACCTGATCCACCCGCCCGCCGGGCAACCCGAACGGGTGAGGTGCCCGAACGGCCCCCGCGCCTCCCGGGACGCACTGCGCCCCACCCGCCTCCTGGCGTAGCGTCGAGGGCTGCCCTACCCCCGCGCCCCGACGGCGCGCGGGGATCCGTACCCGACGTACCCGACCCGCAGGACCGGCACCTCACGTGAGTTCCACCCCCGTTTCCGGCACTCCCGGCTCGTCCGGCGCTCCCGGCCCGCTCATCTCGGCGCGCCCGCGCCCGGAGGACCCGGAGCGCCCGGAGGGCCCGACGCGTACGGACGGTCCGACGCGTACGGACGGTCCGACGCGTATGGACGGTCCGACGCGCACGGAGGAACCGACGCGCACGGACGGTCCCGAGCGCCGACGGGCGCCCCGGCCCGCGCCGGGCGCGTACCGCCTGGTGCGCACGCCCCCGGAGCACGTGGTCCCCCCGGAACTGGACGCGGCACAGCGCGCGGTGGTTGAGCACGGGCAGGGGCCGCTGCTGGTCCTCGCCGGCCCGGGGACCGGCAAGACCACCACGCTCGTGGAGGCCGTCGCCGAGCGGGTGCGGCGCGGCGGCGACCCGGAGCGGATGCTCGTCCTGACCTTCGGCCGCAAGGCCGCGGCCGAACTGCGCGACCGCATGGCCGTCCGGCTGGGGGAGCGCGGGCTGGCGGCGCGCGCGCCGCAGGCCACCACCTTCCATTCCTACTGCTTCGCCCTGGTCCGCGCCCATCAGGAGGCCGACCCGTTCGCCGGACCGCCGCGGCTGCTTTCCGGCCCCGAACAGGACGTCGCCGTCCGCGAGCTGCTCGCCGGCCAGACCGAGCTGGAGCGCGCGGGTCGCGCCACCGTGCGCTGGCCGGACGACCTGCGCGCCTGCCTCACCACCCGCGGTTTCGCCGACGAGGTGCGCGCGGTCCTCGCCCGCAGCCGGGAACTGGGGCTGAGCCCGGAGGCGCTGGCGGCCTTCGCCGAACGGACCGGGCGCGGCGACTGGTCGGCGGCGGCGGCCTTCCTGGCCGAGTACCTCGATGTGCTCGACGCGCGGGGCGTCGTCGACTACGCCGAGCTGGTGCACCGCGCGGTGCTGCTGGCCGAGCGGCCGGAGGTCGCGGCGGACCTCGCCGGGCGGTACGACGCGGTGTTCGTCGACGAGTACCAGGACACCGACGCCGCCCAGACGCGGCTGCTGCGCGCGCTGGCGGGCGGCGGGCGCACCCTGGTCGCGTTCGGCGACCCCGACCAGTCCATCTACGCCTTCCGCGGCGCGGACGTGGGCGGCATCCTCGACTTCCCGTCGGCCTTCCCGCGCCGCGACGGCTCGCCCGCCCCGGTCCGCGTCCTGACCACGTCCCGCCGCTCGGGTGCCGCCCTCCTCGCCGCCACCCGGCTCCTCACCCGGAGGATGCCCCTCACCCGCCTCCCGGCCGACGCCGTCCGCGCCCACCGCGACCTGGCGGCCGTCCGCCCCGGCGGCCGCGTGGAGGCGTACACCTACCCGACGCCCGGCGCCGAGACCGACAACATCGCCGACATCCTCCGCCGCGCCCACCTGGAGGACGGCGTCCCCTGGGGCGCCATGTCCGTCCTCGTCCGTGCCGGCTCCCGCTCCCTCCCGACCCTCCGCCGCGCCCTGACCTCGGCGGGCGTTCCGGTCGAGGTCGACGGCGACGACGTCCCCCTGCGCCACGAACCGGCCGTCACCCCCTTGCTGACGGCCCTGCGGGTGGTGGCGGAGTGGGCGACGGACCCCGCTCCCGGGGAAGACGCCGAGGGAGCCGGGGACGACTCCGCCGCGCCCGAAGACGGCCGCGCCGAGCCCGCACGCGGGCCGGGCGCGGACGGCCCCGCCGGCCCCGGAACCGTCGCCGACGACTCCGCCGACGATTCCGCCGATGACTACGAGAACGGCCCGACCGACGCCGGACGGGAGCACAAGCCCGGCTATGCCCCCGCGCACGAGCCCGGCGCGGCGCCGGAGGCCGGTGGGGTGCCCGCGCCCGGCGCGAACACCGGGCGCCCTCCGCTCGCCCCCGAGACCGCCCTGACCCTCCTCACCTCACCCCTCGGCGGCATGGACGGCACCGACCTGCGCCGCCTCGGGCGGGCCCTGCGGGAGGAGGAGCGAGCCGCCGGCCGTACCGCGCCGCGGCCCTCGGACGTGCTCATCGCCGAGGCGCTCGCCGCGCCGGAGCGGCTGGTGGCGCACGATCCGGCGTACGCGCGGGGTGCGCAGCGCCTGGCCGCGCTGCTGAGCGCCGCCCGGGACCAGCTCCAGGCGGGCGGCACCGCCGAGGACGCCCTGTGGACGCTCTGGAACGGCACGCCCCGGCACCCCGCTCCCTGGCCGGACCGGCTGCGGCGCGCCGCGCACCGCGGTGGCGCCGCCGGCCGGAACGCGGACCGCGACCTCGACGCCGTCTGCGCCCTGTTCGAGACGGCGGCCCGCGCCGAGGAGCGTGCCGGCGGCCGCGACGTGCTCGGCTTCCTGGACGAGCTGGAGGCCCAGGACATCGCCGCCGACACCCTCACCCGCCGGGCCGTCCGCCCCGACGCCGTCCGGCTGATGACCGCGCACCGCTCCAAGGGCCTGGAGTGGCGCCTCGTGGTCGTCGCCGGCGTCCAGGAGGGCCTCTGGCCCGACCTGCGGCGCCGCGGCTCGCTCCTGGAGGCGGACCGCATCGGCCGCGACGGCCTCGCCGACCCCCTCCCGCCCGGCGCGCTGCTGGCCGAGGAACGCCGGCTGTTCTACGTGGCGGCGACCCGCGCCCGCGAACGCCTCGTCGTGACGGCCGTCAAGGCCGCCGCCGAGGACGGCGACCAGCCGTCCCGCTTCCTCGCCGAACTCGGCGTCGAACCGGTCGACGTCACCCAGCGCCCGCGCCGCCCCCTCGCCGTCGCCGCGCTCGTCGCCGAGCTGCGGGCCACGACCGTGGACCCCACCGCGTCGGACGCCCTCCGGGCCGCCGCCGCGGACCGGCTCGCCCGCCTCGCCGGCCTGCGCGACGACGAGGACCGGCCGCTCGTCCCGGCCGCCGACCCCGACCGCTGGTGGGGCCTGTACGAGCCGACGCACAGCGAGGTCCCGCTCCGCGACTGGGACCAGCCGGTCGCCCTCTCCGGCTCCGCCGTCGGCCAGCTCGTGGACACCTGCTCGCTCCAGTGGTTCCTGGGGCGCGAGGTGCGAGCCGAGGCGCCCTCGGGCACGGCCCAGGGCTTCGGAAACGTCGTGCACGTCCTCGCCGACGAGGTCGCCTCCGGCCGCACCCCGGCCGACCTCGCCGTCCTCATGGAGCGCCTGGAGACCGTCTGGGACGCGCTCGCCTTCGACGCCCCCTGGAAGTCCCGGCAGGAGAAGGAGAACGCGCGGGCCGCCCTGGAGCGCTTCCTGCGCTGGCACGTCATGGAGCGCGGCCGCACCCCGGTCGCCACCGAGCACCCCTTCGACGTCACCCTCACCGCGGGCGGCCGGAACGTCCGCGTCCGGGGCTCCATGGACCGCGTGGAACGGGACGCCGCGGGCCGCGCCTACGTCGTCGACTTCAAGACCGGCAAGACCCCGGCGACCGCCGCCGAGGTGGCCCGCCACCCCCAGCTCGGTGTCTACCAGCTCGCGGTCGGGCACGGCGCCGTCGACGACGTCTTCGACGGCGCGCGCCCGCGCCCGGGCGGCGCGGAACTCGTCCAGCTCCGGCAGGGCGCCCCCAAGAAGGAGGGCGGCGACGCGCTGCCCAGGGTGCAGGCCCAGGAACCGCCGGAGGCCGCCGGTGCCGACGGAACCGACTGGATCGGCGACCTGCTCGCCACCGCCGCGGGACGCGTCCTGGACGAACGGTTCTCCCCGCGCCCCGGCACGCACTGCGCGCACTGCGCCTTCCGCTCCTCCTGCTCGGCGCGCCCGGAGGGCCGCCAGGTCGTCGAATGACGGCCGGAGCCTCAGGGCGGGAAGATCGCGAAGGCCCGTTGTCAGTGCCCCCGGTTACCGTTTGTGACGTGACCCCGCGCCTGACCGACCCCGAGCAGCTCAAGGAGCTCCTCGGCATCCCCTTCACCCCGGAGCAGACGGCCTGCATCACCGCGCCGCCCGCCCCGCAGGTCATCGTGGCCGGGGCCGGTTCGGGCAAGACGACGGTGATGGCCGCCCGCGTCGTCTGGCTGGTCGGCACCGGGCAGGTCGCCCCCGAGCGCGTCCTCGGCCTCACCTTCACCAACAAGGCCGCCGGCGAGCTCGCCGAGCGCGTCCGCAAGGCGCTCGCCGCCGCCGGGGTGACGGCCGGCGAGGCCACGGACGAGGAGGGGCCCGGCGAGCCGCGGATCTCCACGTACCACGCGTTCGCCGGCCGCCTCCTCAAGGAGCACGGCCTGCGCATCGGCCTGGAGCCCACCGCCCGCCTCCTCGCCGACGCCACCCGCTACCAGCTCGCCGCCCGCGTCCTGCGCACGTCCCCGGGCCCGCACCCGGCCCTCACCCGCCCGTTCGGCGACCTCGTCGCCGACCTCCTCGCCCTCGACGCCGAGCTCGCCGAGCACCTGGTCGAGCCGAAGGAGCTGCTGGACCACGACGAGGCCCTCCTCAAGGACCTCGAAGGCGCCCGCCTCACCAACGCCGACCTGCGCAAGATCCCCGACACGGCCCGCGCCCGGCGCGAACTCACCGGCCTGGTCGCCGCGTACCGCGCGGAGAAGCGCCGCCGCGACCTCCTCGACTTCGGCGACCAGATAGCCCTCTCCGCCGAGCTCGCCCGCACCCGCCCCGAGGTCGGCCGGATCCTCCGCGAGGAGTTCTCCGTCGTCCTCCTCGACGAGTACCAGGACACCTCCGTCGCCCAACGCCTGCTGCTCGCGGGCCTGTTCGGCGGCGGCACCGGCCACGCCGTCACCGCCGTCGGCGACCCCTGCCAGGCGATCTACGGCTGGCGCGGCGCCTCCGTCGCCAACCTGGACGAGTTCCCCCGCCACTTCCCGCACGCCGACGGCCGCCCCGCCGCCCGCCACTCCCTCAGCGAGAACCGGCGCAGCGGCGGCCGGCTCCTCCGCCTCGCCAACGGCCTCGCCGCGCCCCTGCGCGCCCTCCACGAGGGCGTCGAGGCGCTGCGGCCCGCTCCGGGCGCCGAGCGGGACGGGTACGTGCGCTGCGCCCTGCTGCCCACCCAGGCCGAGGAGCTCGCCTGGCTCGCCGACGCCATCGCCCACCGGGTGCGCACCGGCACCCGCCCCGGCGACGTCGCCGTCCTCTGCCGCACGGCGGCCGACTTCGCCCGGATCCAGGGCGCGCTGGTCGAACGGGACGTCCCGGTCGAGGTCGTCGGCCTCTCCGGGCTGCTCCACCTGCCCGAGATCGCCGACCTCGTCGCCGTCTGCGAGGTCCTCCAGGATCCCACCGCCAACGCGGCCCTCGTCCGCCTCCTGACCGGCCCGCGCTGGCGCATCGGCCCCCGTGACCTGGCCCTCCTCGGCCGCCGCGCCCGCACCCTGGTGCCTTACGGCGGCGTGGGGACGGACCCCGAGCGGCGGCTCGCCGAGGCCGTCGAGGGCCGCGACCCGGCCGAGGTGATCTCCCTCGCCGACGCCCTCGACACCTTCCTGACCGGTGACGCGCCCGACGACGGCCTGCCCTTCTCCGCCGACGCCCGGATCCGCTTCGCCCGCCTCGCCACCGAACTCCGCGACTTGCGCCGTGGCCTGGCCGACCCGCTGATGGACGTCCTGCACCGGGTCCTCGCCACCACCGGCCTGGAGGTCGAGCTCTCCGCTTCGCCGCACGCGCTGGCGGCCCGCCGCCGGGAGACCCTGAACCGGTTCCTGGACATCGCCGCCGGCTTCGCGGGTCTGGACGGCGACGCCGGCCTGCTCGCCTTCCTCGGCTTCCTGCGCACCGCCGCCCAGTACGAGAAGGGGCTCGACAGCTCCCTCCCCGGCGCCGAGGACACGGTCAAGGTCCTGACCGCCCACAAGTCCAAGGGCCTGGAGTGGGACGTCGTCGCCGTCCCCGGGCTCGTCGCCAAGACCTTCCCGAGCGAGCAGGCGCGGGACGCGTGGACCGCCCAGGCCCGCGTCCTCCCGCACACCCTGCGCGGGGACGCCGACACCCTCCCCGAGGTCCCCGCCTGGGACGCCAAGGGCATCGCCGCCTTCAAGGCCGGGATGAAGGACCACCAGGCCACCGAGGAACTGCGCCTCGGCTACGTCACCTTCACCCGCCCCCGCTCCCTCCTCCTCGGCTCCGGCCACTGGTGGGGCCCCGAGCAGAAGCGACCCCGCGGCCCGTCCGCCTTCCTGCACGCCCTGCGCGAGCACTGCGAGGCCGGACACGGCGAGATCGAGGCGTGGGCCGAGCCCCCGGAGGAGGGCGCCACCAACCCCGCCCTCGACGCGGCCGAGACAGACCGCGCCTGGCCGCTGCCCCTGGACCCCGACTCCCTCGCCCTCCGCCGCGAGGCGGCCGACGCCGTCCGCGCCCGCCTGGGCCGCCTCCCCAGCCCCGCCCCGTCCCCGGAACCGGCCCACGACCCGGAGTGGCCGCCTCCGCCGGAGGCGGACGAGGAGGCGTACGGAGACCTCGCGCACGAGGAGGACTCCGCCCTGGCGGACTGGGACACCCTCACCACCACCCGCCCGACGGCACCTGCGCCCGACACCAGCGAGGTGCCCGCAACACCGGCGCCCGATCCGGCACAGCGCCCCGTACCCGCCGTCCCGGCTCCCCGGGACGAGCGGGCTTCCGCCGCGTCGGGGGTGACCGATGGCTCCGACGGTGCACTCACCCCTGACGGGGGCGCCGACTCGGCTGGGCCTCCGGCTCCGGTCGACGGGGTTCCTGCCCCGGACGGTTCGTCCACCCGGGACGGCGCGCGCAGCGTGCCGCGGGGGTCTGGGGGCTTGCCCCCAGGAAACGGTGAAGGGGCGGGGCCGGGGCACGGCCGCCCGCAGGGCACCCCCACCTCAACGGGCACCCCGGCCCGAAAAGCGCCCCGCGCCACCCTCACCCCCGAGGAGTCCCGCCTGGTCACCTCATGGGACCGCGACCTGGACGCCCTCGCGGGCGAGCTCCGCCGGGCGCGCGCGACGGTGCACGAGGTGCCGCTGCCGGCGTCGCTGACCGCGTCGCAGCTGGTCAAGCTGGCCGCCGACCCCGACGGGTTCGCGAGCGAGCTGGCCCGGCCGATGCCCCGCCCGCCGCGGCCCGCCGCCCGCCGCGGCACCCGCTTCCACGCCTGGGTCGAGTCCCGCTTCGAGGCGCTGCCGCTGCCGCTCCTCGACGCGGACGAGCTGCCCGGTGCCGAGGACGACGACGAGACGGAGATCGCCGACGAGCGCGACCTCGCCGAGCTCAAGGCGGCGTTCGAGCGCACCCCGTACGCCCACCGCACGCCGTACCGGGTGGAGGCGCCGTTCCGGATCACCCTCGCGGGCCGGGTGATCCGCGGCCGGATCGACGCCGTCTACCGGACCGAGGAGGGCACCGACGGCACCGGATACGGCACCGGCGCCGCCTACGAGATCGTCGACTGGAAGACCGGCCGGGACGGCTCCGCCGACCCGCTCCAGCTCGCCGTCTACCGCCTCGCCTGGGCCGAGCGGCACGGCCTGCCGCCGTCCGCCGTCGCCGCCGCCTTCGTCCACGTACGGGACGGCCGAGTGGTCCGCCCGACGAGGCTGCCGGACCGGGCGGCGCTGGAAAGGATCCTGCTCGGAGAGGGTGCCGGGGAAGCCGCCGGGGGAGGAACCGGGGAGCGTGAGTGAGGCAAACCCGGTCCCGGTCACGGCCCGTGTCCGGCTAGGCTCGACGTCATGAGCGACACCCCGGACAGTGCCGTCCGCGCGTACATCCAGCAGCACCGCGCCGCCTTCCTCGACGACCTCGCCGAGTGGCTGCGCATCCCCTCCGTGTCGGCCGACCCCGGCCACGCGGCCGATGTGCGCCGCAGCGCGGACTGGCTGGCGGACCGGCTCAGGGCGACCGGCTTCCCGGTCGCCGAGGTCTGGGAGACAGCCGGCGCCCCCGCCGTCTTCGCGGAGTGGCCGTCCGGTGACGAGGGCGCGCCGACCGTCCTGGTCTACGGCCACCACGACGTCCAGCCGGCCGCCCGGGAGGACGGCTGGCACACCGACCCGTTCGAGCCCGTCGTCAAGGACGGCCGGATGTACGCCCGGGGTGCCGCCGACGACAAGGGCCAGGTGTTCTTCCACACCCTCGGCGTGCGCGCCCACCTGGCGGCCACCGGCCGGACCGCCCCCGCCGTCAACCTCAAGCTGATCATCGAGGGCGAGGAGGAGTTCGGCTCGCCGAACTTCCCCGACCTCCTCCGGACGCACGCCGACCGCCTCGCCTGCGACGCCGTGATCGTCTCCGACACCGGCATGTGGGGCGAGGACACCCCGACCGTCTGCACGGGCCTGCGCGGCCTGGTCGAGTGCCAGGTCGACCTGTACGGGCCGGACCAGGACATCCACTCCGGCGCGTTCGGCGGCGCCGTGCCCAACCCGGCCACCGAGGCCGCCCGGCTGGCCGCCGCGCTGCACGACGAGGACCGCCGCGTCGCGATCCCCGGCTTCTACGACGGCATCGTCGAGCTCACCGACCGCGAGCGCGAGCTCTTCGCGGAGCTGCCCTTCGACGAGAAGCGGTGGACGCGCGGCGCGCACTCGCACGCCACCCTCGGCGAGGCCGGCTACAGCACGCTGGAGCGCGTCTGGGCCCGCCCGACGGCCGAGGTCAACGGCATCGGCGGCGGCTACCAGGGCCCCGGCGGCAAGACGATCGTCCCGTCCTCCGCTCAGCTGAAGCTCTCCTTCCGTCTGGTCGCGGGCCAGGACACCGACGCCGTCCAGCGGGCCGTCCGGGACTGGATCGCCGCCCGCCTCCCGGCCGGCGTCCGCCACGAGCTCACGTTCACGGGCGCGACGCGCCCCTGCCTGACGCCGCTCGACCACCCCGCCCTCCAGGCTGTCGCCCGCGCCATGGGCCGGGCCTTCGGGCAGAAGATCCGCTTCACCCGGGAGGGCGGCTCGGGACCGGCCGCCGACCTCCAGGACGTCCTCGGCGTCCCCGTCCTGTTCCTCGGCATCTCCGTGCCCTCCGACGGCTGGCACGCGCCGAACGAGAAGGTCGAGCTCGACCTCCTCATGAAGGGCGTGGAGACCGCCGCCCACCTCTGGGACGACCTCGCCACCGGCGACACGTCCTGGACCCGCCGCGCCGGCTGAACCGGGCCGGACGCCGTGACGCACCACACGCACCACCGCCATCACCACCAGGGGGAGTTGGAAGCAGCCGTGACCACCAGGACCGATTTCGCCGCAGACCAGCCGATCACGCTCAGCGGGTCGAGCGGCATCGACCGCGCCGCGCACCACCGGCTGGACGAGGCGTGGCTGTCGGCGGCGTGGAGCCACCCGTCGACCCGCGTGTTCGTGGTCTCGGGCGGCCAGGCGCTGATCGACGACACCCCCGACGGCCGTACGGAACTGGTGATGACCCCGGCCTTCGACGCGCCCCCCACCGAGACGCACCGCTACTTCCTCGGCCAGGACGAGGACGGGGTGGCCTACTTCGCCCTCCAGAAGGACAGCCTGCCCGGCCGCATGGACCAGTCCGCGCGCCCCGCCGGCCTCCGCGAGGCGGGCCTGCTGCTCTCCCCGCGCGACGCCGGCCTGCTGGTCCACGCCGTCGCCCTGGAGAACTGGCAGCGCCTCCACCGCTTCTGCTCGCGCTGCGGCGAACGCACCGTCATCGCCGCCGCCGGCCACATCCGCCGCTGCCCGGCCTGCGGCGCCGAGCACTACCCGCGCACCGACCCGGCAGTGATCATGCTGGTGACGGACGACCAGGACCGCGCCCTGCTCGGCCGCCAGATGCACTGGCCGGAGGGCCGCTTCTCCACCCTCGCCGGCTTCGTCGAACCGGGCGAGTCCATCGAGCAGGCCGTCCGCCGCGAGGTCGCCGAGGAGGCCGGCGTCGTCGTCGGCGACGTCGAGTACGTCGCCAGCCAGCCCTGGCCCTTCCCCTCCAGCCTCATGCTCGGCTTCCTCGCCCGCGCCACCTCCCCGGAGATCCAGGTCGACGGCGAGGAGATCCACGAGGCCCGCTGGTTCTCCCGCGACGACCTCCGCGCCGCCTTCGCCTCCGGCGAGGTCCTCCCACCCACCGGCATCTCCATCGCAGCCCGCCTCGTCGAACTCTGGTACGGCGAACCGCTGCCGTAGGACCGGCCCCGAGCATGGGAAAGCCCCCGCCGCGGCGGGGGCTTTCCCATGGGCCCGGTGCGGGCTTCCCGGGCCGGTCAGGCGCCGATCTTGGCCTTGACCTGGGCCAGGGAGGGGTTGGTCAGGGTCGAGCCGTCGGGGAAGAGGACGGTGGGGACCGTCTGGTTGCCGTCGTTGGCCTTCTCGACGAAGGCGGCGGACTCGGGGTCCTGCTCGATGTTCACCTCGGTGTACGCGATCCCCTCGCGGTCCATCTGGCTCTTCAGGCGGCGGCAGTAGCCGCACCAGGTGGTGCTGTACATCGTCACGGCGGACATCGGGACTCCTTCTGCAGGCGAGCTGGGGGAGCGAAGCTCCGGTGGTAGAACGTGCGCCCCCGCCGTACCATTCCCGCCCCTCGTACGCGCCCGCGCCGGGCCACCACCGTGGTGATGGTACGACCGCGGGGCCTCGCCTGTGGACAACGTTCCCGGTCGCCTCCGCGGACCTGGCAGCATGGCTGCGTGACAGCAGCAACGCACTCCCCTCTCTTCCCTCAGGTGCCGGAGACCGCCGACGCCGTGCTCGACGGGCTCGACCCGGAGCAGCGCGCGGTGGCGACGGCCCTGGGCGGGCCGGTGTGCGTGCTGGCCGGCGCCGGTACGGGCAAGACGCGGGCGATCACCCACCGGATCGCGTACGGCGTCCGGTCCGGGGTGTTCCAGCCGACGAGTGTGCTCGCCGTCACCTTCACCAACCGGGCGGCCGGCGAGATGCGCGGCCGGCTGCGCCAGCTCGGCGCGGCGGGGGTGCAGGCCCGGACGTTCCACTCGGCCGCGCTGCGCCAGCTGCAGTACTTCTGGCCCAAGGCAGTGGGCGGCGAGCTGCCCCGGCTGGCCGAGCGCAAGGTGCAGATCGTCGCGGAGGCGGCGGCCCGCTGCCGGATCCGGCTGGACCGCAACGAGCTGCGGGACGTGACGTCCGAGATCGAGTGGTCCAAGGTCACCCAGACCGTCCCCGAGGACTACCCCGCCGCCATCGCCAAGGCCGGCCGCGAAGCCCCCCGCGACCCGGCGGAGACGGCCAGGATCTACGGGATCTACGAGCAGCTCAAACGCGAGCGCGGCGTGATCGACTTCGAGGACGTGCTGCTGCTCACCGTGGCCGTCCTCCAGGACCGGCCGGACATCGCCGAGACCGTCCGGCGCCAGTACCAGCACTTCGTGGTCGACGAGTACCAGGATGTCAGCCCCCTCCAGCAGCGCCTGCTGGACCTGTGGCTGGGGGAGCGGGACAGCCTCTGCGTGGTCGGTGACGCCAGCCAGACCATCTACTCCTTCACCGGCGCCACCCCGGACCACCTGCTGAACTTCCGGTCCCGCCACCCGCGGGCCACGGTCGTCCGGCTCGTCCGCGACTACCGCTCCACGCCGCAGGTGGTGCACCTCGCCAACGGGCTGCTCGCCCAGGCCCGCGGGAAGGCCGCGGAGCACCGGCTGGAGCTCGTCTCCCAGCGCGAGAGCGGCCCCGAGCCCGGCTACGCCGAGTACGCCGACGAGCCGGCCGAGGCGGAGGGCGTCGCCCGCCGGATCCGCGACCTCATCGCCTCCGGGGTGCCCGCGAGCGAGATCGCGGTGCTCTACCGGATCAACGCCCAGTCCGAGGTCTACGAGCAGGCCCTCGCCGACGCGGGGGTGCCCTACCAGCTGCGGGGGGCCGAGCGGTTCTTCGAACGGCCCGAGGTGCGCGAGGCGCAGATCCTGCTGCGCGGCGCCGCACGGGCGGGTGGCGGCACCGACCCGCAGCTGGCCGGCGCCGAGGACCTGCCCGCCCAGGTGCGGGCCGTGTTCTCGTCCCGGGGCTGGACCGCGGAGCCGCCGGCCGGCTCGGGCGCCGTCCGCGACCGCTGGGAGTCCCTCGCCGCCCTGGTGCGGCTCGCAGAGGACTTCGCCGCCGCCCGCCCCGGCGCGACCCTCGCCGATCTGGTCACCGAGCTCCAGGAGCGGATGGAGGCCCAGCACGCCCCCACGGTCGAGGGTGTGACGCTCGCCTCACTGCACGCCGCCAAGGGCCTGGAGTGGGACGCCGTCTTCCTGGTCGGCCTCACCGAGGGCATGATGCCGATCACCTACGCCAAGACGGACGAGCAGCTGGAGGAGGAGCGCCGCCTCCTCTACGTCGGCGTCACCCGGGCCCGCCGGCACCTGACACTGTCGTGGGCTCTTTCCCGCTCGCCCGGCGGCCGTCCCTCCCGGCGTCCCAGCCGTTTCCTCAACGGTCTGCGGCCCGGATCTCCGGCCTCCGGCGCGGGCGCCGTGAGCTTCTCGGCCCCCCGCGGCCACGTCTCGTTCGGCTCCGGCTTCGGGGACGGTGCGGAGGACGGCCGCGGCCGTCCGGTCGCGGAAGGGCGTGGCAAGGGCCCGGCGCGGGCGCGCAGACCCGCACGGTGCCGGGTCTGCGGCCGGACGCTGACCGACGCCGGCGAGATCAAGCTGATGCGCTGCGAGGACTGCCCCAGCGAGCTGGACGAGGGGCTGCACGAGCGGCTGCGTGACTGGCGGGCCGACCAGGCCCGGCGGCTCGGCCAGCCCGCCTTCTGCGTCTTCACCGACAAGACGCTGCTGGCCATCGCCGAGGCGGTGCCGGAGACGGAGGGGGAGCTCGCCGCCATCTCCGGGGTGGGCGTGCGCAAGCTGGGGCGGTTCGGAGCCGACGTCCTGGCCCTCTGCGCCGGCCGCGAGCCGGAGCGGCAGGAGGGCCTCGAGAATTCTCCGGAAAAATAGTTTGCGTGCGTGGAGGGCCTACCCATAGCCTTCCGAGCAGGAAAGCAACGGCCCCTCGCGGGATCCGTTGGTTCCGTGCTGTACTGCTGTACTCAAACCGAACATGACGGGCCCCGGCCCGTCCCGAGACGCCGAGAGGAGGCGAGACCAATGATCAGCTTCATCACCAGCAACAAAATGACCGATCGCCCGGTCTTCGCCATGCGTCCCCTCGGCATCGAGGCCGGCATCAGCGCCGCGCCGTCGTTCGGTTCCGTCCAGGGCACCGGTCTGTCCCTCGCCAAGCTGCCGATTTTCGAGTCGGCACTGGGCAATGAGCGACCGACCAAGGCGCCTGAGGTGGCGGAAACGGCAGTAGTGGCACGAGTCCGTGCCATTGCGGCGGAGACCGACGGCGCCGGTTCCCGGGCCAAGCAGTACCAGCACCACACGATGTGGGCCTTCCGTGGGCTCGAACCCTGGAGAGATCCAGCCTGATCGGCAGATCAGGTCGGCACCTTCCAGGGCCGCGGAACCCACACCGGGATCCGCGGCCCTTTTGTTTGCCCCCCGGCAGGGGGACCCAGCCCGGCCACCAGCCGGAAAACACAGACGAGGAACACACACCGTGCACATCAAGGCACACACCCCGTCAGTAGCCACCGACCTGATCCCCCCGCCCGTCCCCACGGAGGACTCCTTGACCCCCCTCGCTCCCCTCACCGCGCTCACCGACCTCGACGACGCGATCGAGAACCTCGGCACCCCCGTGCCGTGCCGCACCTACGACCCCGAGGTCTTCTTCGCCGAGTCCCCGGCCGACGTCGAGTACGCCAAGTCGCTCTGCCAGACCTGCCCGCTGCGTGAGGCCTGCCTCGCCGGGGCGAAGGACCGCCGCGAGCCGTGGGGCGTCTGGGGTGGCGAGCTCTTCGTCCAGGGCGTCGTCGTCGCCCGCAAGCGTCCCCGTGGCCGTCCGCGCAAGAACCCGGTCGCCGCATGAACCTCCACGGCACCATCGACCGCCCCGTGACGCTCGACCCCCAGAAGCAGGTCCCGACGATGCACCGCCCGTCCCCCGAGCCGGCCGGCTCCGCCCTCTCCGCCCGTGATACCTCCGGCGCGATCGTCTCGCGTCAGAACAGGAACCTCGAAATGCAACTCATCCCAGAAATCCTGGCCCGTGCGCATATGCACGAGCGCCTCCGCGAGGCCGAGTCGGAACGCAGGGCCGTCCGGCTCGCCGCCGCCCGCCGGATGCAGCGCCGCGCCGAGCGCGCCTCGCTGCGCGCCCGCAGGGCCTTGGCCATGGCCGTCATGCAGTAGACGGCCGGGCAACGCTTGGTGAACCGAGGGGCCGGTCCGAACGGACCGGCCCCTCGGTGCGTCGGGGTGCGTCGGCCGGTCACCGGCCGTTCACGGGGATATCGTCTGGGAGTGGACCAGAAGACGCCTGACGCAGCGCAGTTGGACCCCGACGACCCCCGCCCCGTCACGTGTGCCCGCTGCGGCACCACCGCCGACGGCCCCCCGCCGACCTGGACCTGCTCCGTGGAGAACGGCAGCCGCCACTACTTCTGCGACGACTGTGCCCGGGCCAACATCAGAGCGATCGAGGGCCGCCTCGACTCCTCCTGGTGGTGAACCCCGGGGCCCGCGCCGCGCGGGCCCCGGCACGCCCGTTCAGGCGGGGGTCTCCTCCTGACTCCGGCTCCCGGCCGCCGCGAACCCCGGGACCCACGCCTCCATCTCGTCACGCAGCCGTACGGTCGCGCCCAGTTGGCAGAGCACTCCTATGGTGCTGGTGGTGACCCGGTGGATCAGCAGATATGCCGGCGGCAGATTGAGCTGACGGGCCAACTGGTAGGCGGGGGAGCGGGGGTCGGCGATCCGCGTCGCCTGCGCGCGCATCCAGTCGCGGGTGAAGGTGAACTCGTCCACCTGGGCCGGCTCGATGATCGGCAGCAGGTAGTCGAGCACCGCGCCCGGGTCGAGATCGATCCCCGGCTTGACGAACCCCTCGTCCCGCAGCAGCTCGTGGACCGCCTCCGCGTCGCCCTCCAGCGTCAGCCGCAGCGCCGTACCGATCTCCGGCGGGAGCCCCTGCGGCAGCCGGTCCACGGTGCCGAAGTCCAGCACGCCCAGCCGCCACTTCGCGGGCGGCCCGTCGGGGGCGCCCCCGGTCAGCAGCCGGAAGTTCCCCGGGTGCGGATCGGCGTGCAGGAGGCCGGTACGGGCAGCCCCCGAGAAAAGGAAGCGCGCCAGCAACTGCCCGGCCCGGTCCCGCTGCTCCTTGGTGCCGTCCGCTATCACCTCGGACAACGGCACCCCCTCCAGCCACTCCGTCACCAGGACTTGGTCGGTGTGGTGCACCACGTCCGGGACGACGACGTCCGGGTCCCCGGCGAACTCCCGGGCGTGGGCGGCCTGGGCGCGGGCCTCCAGCCCGTAGTCCAGCTCCTCGGACACCCGGTCCCGCAACTCGGTGATCAGGGGCTTGATGTCCATGCCCGGGACCAGTGGCCCCAGCAGCCGGGCGAACCGGCCCAGTTGGGTGAGGTCGGACAGCAGGGCCTCCCCGGCCCCCGGGTACTGCACCTTGACCGCGACCTCGCGGCCGTCGTGCCAGACCGCCCGGTGCACCTGCCCGATCGACGCCGCCGCGGCCGGCTTGTCGTCGAACTCCTCGAACAGGTCCCGCCAGTCCTCTCCCAGCCGCTCCGCCAGAGCCGCGTGCACCGACTTCACCGGCATCGGGGGCGCCGCCTCCTGGAGCTTGGTCAGCGCCGCCCGGTAGGGGCTCGCCACCTGCTCCGGGAGGGCCGACTCGAAGACGGACAGCGCTTGGCCGAGCTTCATCGCCCCGCCCTTGAGCTGGCCCAGCGTGGCGAACAACTGCTCGGCCGTGCGCTGCTGCAACTCCGCGGCGATCTTCTCCGCCGGCCGTCCGCCGATGCGTTTGCCGAGCCCGAGCGCGGTGCGTCCGGCGAACCCCAAGGGCAGCGCGGCCAACTTGGCGGTACGAGCGACCGCCTTGCGCGGTAGATCAGACATGCGCCCCTCCAACTAGCTGAACGGCCACGCCGCGGACGGCGGTCACCCGGGCATTGTCCCGCGAGGGGCCCCCGCCGCCCGGGCACGGCCCCCATCGGGGGACCGCGCCGCGCCGCACGGACACCGCGGATGCGGCTCGATCGGGCGCGAGGACCAGTCCGGACCCGGCAGAGCCAGCTCCAGGCGTGTCCCCACACCCACCGCGGACCCACCGTCGAGGAACGCGAGCGCCCACGACACGGTCAGTCCCGCCACGACCGTGGCCAGTGCCATGTCGCATGACGGTACCTCCGTCCGCCGGCCGGACTTCCACTGGGCGACCATCCGGGGCCAGGCCGCGTCCCGCGCCGCGCGGTCCAGCGCCAGGCACTCGGCACACGCCGACCGGCCGGGCAGCACCAACGGGCCGACCACGCCCGTGGCCTCCGCCACCCCCGCGTACAGGTGGGGCGTCTCCGCCGTCATCGCCTCCCGGGCCCCCGCCGGATCGGGCGCCCACACCGCCACCCCGTCCCGCGGCGCGAACACCGTCAGCGCCAGCGGCGGCGCGTACTCCCCGGCCCCGGCCCCGGACCCGGCTCCGGCCCCGCTCCCGGACCCGTCCGCCCGCGCCCTCTGCCGGACCAGTGGCGCCGCCTCCCGCACCGCCCGCCGGGCCGCCGCGTCCCGCCGCTCGCCCGTCCGCTCCGCGCCCACCCCGCAGGGGCCGACGTCCCAGGGCTCGACGTACCCGCCGTCGAGCACGTCCACCTGCCCGACGCCGGAGGCCGACAGCAGGGCGGCCACCGCGG
>NZ_JAIQLH010000155.1 GCF_020037025.1 Streptomyces huiliensis
GCCGCGTCCCGCCGCTCGCCCGTCCGCTCCGCGCCCACCCCGCAGGGGCCGACGTCCCAGGGCTCGACGTACCCGCCGTCGAGCACGTCCACCTGCCCGACGCCGGAGGCCGACAGCAGGGCGGCCACCGCGGCGCCCACCCGGCCCGCGCCCCGCACCTGCACCCGTCTCGCCTGCCGGGCGGCCATCAGCCCCATCGCCGCCCCCGGCGCCGGATGCAGCACCGAGAGCGAGGCCAGGTCCGGCCGTAGCCGCTCCAGAGCGTGGCCCCGGCTCCGCAGCGCGGCGCCGCCCGAACCGCCGCCCCGCGCGTCGTCCAGCACCCCGGCCCGGGCCAGCCGCTCCACCAGCGCGTCCGCCCGGCCCTCCGGGAGACCCATGGCCGCCGCCTCGGCCCGCAGTAGCGGCAGCCCTCGGGTGCCGTCGAGCAGCCCCAGGAACGACGCCGTCGCCGTGTCCACCGGACCCACCACCGCCGCGTGGGCCCGCGTCATCCCGAGCTGGAGGACGTCGCGACCGCGCCAGGCCCGGCGCAGCGCGGGCTTCACCACGGGATGGACGCCCCCGGGCCCGGTCCCGCCGTCGGCCACCGCATCCCCGCTCCCGCCCGCGCCCTCCAGCACCGCGGTCCCGCCCCGACCGTCCGTCCCCGCCATGGCTCCCCCTCGTCGCCCACGTCGCCCTCGTTGTCCCGGCACACGCCACCCCGCCGCCGGCGGAGCCACCGTCCGCCACCGGTGGATTCAGCATGCATGGCCGCGCCGATCGACGTGCGGAGTTGTCCACAGGCACGGACCGATAGTCGTACTAGGGCCTGTATTGGGTTGT
>NZ_JAIQLH010000156.1 GCF_020037025.1 Streptomyces huiliensis
AGGCCGGCTTCACGTCGATGCGTGCACCTGCCGGGCCCGTCGCGCCGGCCCCGCGTCGCGCCGGGCACCGCCCGCCAGGCCCCGCCTGCCAGGCCCGCGCCCCGCGTCAGCCCTCCAGCAGCGGCCGCACGCGGGACAGCGTCTCGCGCACGTTCTCCTCGGCCACCATCGCCAGCGCCTCGTCCACGCCCGCCCAGCGCAGCTCCGCCTCCGGGTGCTCCGGACGGACCGCCTCCGGCGCCCCGGTCGCCAGGACGAACCGCAGGTCGGCGTGTTCATGCGCCGGCTCCCGGTCAGAGGCGGGCACCGGCACCACGGCGACGTGCGCCAACTCCGCGTCCGGCCACGGCATCAGATCCGTCAGCGCCGTCTCCTCCCGCCCCTCCCGCACCACCACGTCCAGCGGGTCGTGCTCCCCGGGATCCCCGTGCCCGCCCACCAGCAGCCACGAACCGAGCCGCGGGTGCCGGCGCAGCAGCACCCGGCGGCTCTCCGGGTGGACGATGACCGCCGTCGCGGTGAGGTGCAGGGGGAGGGCGCGCCGCCAGGGGTCGCCGTCGGCGGCCAGCAGCGCGCGGATCCGGTCGACGTCGGCGCGCTCCCGGTCGTCGGCGGGGCGGTGGCGGCTGAGGAGGTCCAGGACGGGCCGGGGTGCGATCATGCGCGGCAGCTTAGGGAACCGCCGGCCGCGGCCCAACGGAATTATTCCGCCGGGCCCTTCCGCCCCGGCAGGGCCGGGGCCGCGGCGCCGTGGCACGCCTCGATCAGCGCCCGCAGCTCCGCGCGCGGCGGGTCCGGGCGCACCGCCAGGTACGCCCGCATGGCCGGCGCGGGGTCGCGCAGCCGCCGGAAGACCACGCCCGGCACCGGCAGTTGGTCGGCGTGCGGCGCGTAGAAGACCGTCCAGGACGGCTTCCCGTAGCCGACGGACGCCAGGGTGTCCTGGGCCGTGGTGAACTCCGGGCCGAGCTCCGGGGTGAAACCCGCCTCCTCGCACGAGCGCAGGACCAGCTCGTACAGCGCGGGGTTGCGCTCGGGGCCGGACAGGCGCAGCGGGAGCCCGGCCAGCTCCGCCATGCCGATCGTGTCGCGCACCGCGAGGTCGTGCCGGGCGGGCAGCGCGACCATGACGTCGTCCTCCCACAACGGCAGCAACTCCAGCCCCGGGACCGCCCGGTCGCCGCGCAGCAGGGTCGCGTCCAGCTCGCCCGAGCGGACGCGGCGGAGCCGCTCGCCGGTGGCGGCGGTGACCAGTTCCAGCTGGGCCAGGGGCGCCAGCCGGGCGAAGCCGTCGAGGATCGCCTCCAGCCGGGCGCCCAGGCCCGAGCTCGTGCCGAGCCGTAGGGTGGCCGCGCGCTCGGTGCGCAGTTCGTCGACGGCGGCCCGGGCCCGTTCGCGCGCGGCCAGCACCTCGCGGGCGTGCGGCAGCAGCCGGCGGCCGGCCTCCGTCAGGCCGACGGCCCGTGTCGTCCGGTCGAAGAGCGGCATGCCCAGCTCCCGTTCCAGCCGGCGCACCTGCTGGCTCACGGCCGACTGCACGATGCGCAGCCGCTCGGCGGCCCGCCCGAAGTGCAACTCCTCCGCCACCGTCAGGAAGTACTCCAGCTGCCGGAGCTCCACGCCCGCCCCCCACCCGCATTGATCATGATCCGTGATGAGTGTAGGCGCGCTTCGCTTCTTGGTCGCGGGCGGCCGGCGCGATGGAGTGGGGATCACCGACGGACCGGCACCAGCGCCCGTCCGACCACTGGGAAAGGGGTCCCGCCATGGCCTACGCGAACGTCAACGGCACCACGCTCTACTACGAGGACGAGGGCACCGGTCCGGCCCTGCTGTTCCTGCACGGCTGGGGGACCAGCGGGCGGGTGTGGGGCGCCCAGCTCCCCGCGTTCGCCCCGGACCACCGCGTCGTCACCGTCGACTGGCGCGGCTGCGGCCGGTCCGACCGCCCCGCCGCGGGCAACGACATCGACGGCGTGGTCGGCGACCTCGCGGAGCTGATCGGCACCCTCGGCCTGGAACGGACCGTGGTCGTCGGCTCGTCCATCGGCGCCGCCTTCGCCGTCGAACTGGCCCTGCGTCACCCGGAGCTGGTCGCGGGCGTGGTCTCGGTGGACGGCTCGGCCCACTGGCTGACGCTCGTACCGGACGCCTCCGACCTCGTCGACGGGCTGCGGGACGACCGGGCCGGCACGCTGGCGGGCTGGGTCCCCGGCTGGTTCAGGCCGGACACCTCGCCGCTGCTGGCCGACTGGACGATCCGGCAGATCCTGGACTCCGGGGTGTTCATCGACAGGCAGTTCGACCAGGCCCTGACGTACGACCCGCGCCCGGCACTGCCGGGCCTGCGGGTGCCGGTCCACTACATCCACGGGGAGCTCAGCCACATCCCCGTCGCGATCTCCCGGGAGTGCGCCGAGCTGAGCCCGGGCGCCGAACTCCGCGTCATCGCCGGCGCCGCCCACATGCCGCACCAGGAGCGGCCCGCCGCCTTCAACGCGGCACTGCGGGACCTGCTGGCCGCGTGAGCGCGACCCGCCTCTTCCTTACCTGAAACCTGAAACGGATACCCATGCCCACCACCACCGCCTCCCTCTCCCACGGCGAGGCCACCGTCGCCTACGACCGCACCGGCTCCGGCCCGGGCCTCGTCCTCGTCCACGGGACGGGTGCCGCCAAGGAACAGTGGCAGCCCCTGACCGGGGTCGTCGCCGACCGCTTCACCGTCGTGGCGCCCGACCTCTCCGGATCCGGTGCCACCACCGACCACGGCGGGCCCCTCACCGTCGCCGACCTCGCCGACGAGGTCCTCGCCGCGGCCGACGACGCCGGGCTCGACACGTTCCACCTGGCCGGCCACTCGCTCGGCGCCGTCGTGGCCGCGCACCTGGCGGGGACGCGTCCCGGCCGGGTGCGGTCGCTAGCGCTGCACGCCGGGTGGGTGCGCACGGACGCCCGGATGGCGGCGGAGTTCCGCCACTGGCTCGCCCTGCTGCGCGCCGACGCCCGGCACGGCACGGACCTGTTCATCCGGATGCTGCCGCTGATGGCCTACGGCCCGCGCTACTGGGAGCGAACGGACGCCGACGCCTACGAGGCCCTGGTCGGCGCGCTCGCCGGGTTCGTCGCCCCCGGCACCGACCGGCAGACGGAGGCCGATCTCGCGGTCGACCTGCGCCCGCTGCTGGGCCGGATCACCGCGCCCACCCTGGTGCTGGCCAGCGCGCACGACCGCCTCATCGACGCCGGCCAGCAGGAGGCGCTGCTGGCCGGCATCGCGGACAGCCGCTACGCGGAGATCGACGCCGGGCACGGCGCCCCCGGGGAGGACCCGGAGGGCTTCGCCGCGAGGCTCGCGGCCTTCCTCGACGAGCGCGTGGCCGCCGAGCGGACGCCCGCCGGCCTCCGCTGACCGCCGGGCTCAGACCTCCAGGTCGCTCTCTATCCGCTTGAGCTGGTGGCGGGCCATCGCCAGATTGGCCCGCTTGCCGTCCAGGACGAGGTACAGGAAGAGGCCGCTGCCCCCGCGCCCGGTGAGCAGGCGGATCAGGTGGTACTGGGTGCCGAGCGTGATGAGGATGTCCTCGATGCGGTCCTGGAGGTTCAGCATCTCCATGGCGCGCAGTTTGGCCCGGACGACGTCGGTGTTGGCCGCCGCGGCGACGTTGAGGTCGATCGACTGGTTGCCGCCAAGGGTGCCGAGCGCCATGCCGCTGCCGTAGTCGACGAGCGCGACGCCGATGGCTCCCTCGATGGAGTTCATCGCGTCCTTGAGTGCCATTTCGGTGTTGGCCATGAGAGTTCCGCTTTCGGTGGTGTCGGTAGGGATGCGGTGGCGGGTGGGGGCGTCCGCACGGGAGCTCGTCCCGGGCGCCCTCAGGGCCGCGGTGTCACGGCTGGCGCTGCCGCTGGAAGGCGCCGTCGATCAGGGCGCCGAGGCGGGGGCAGGCCCGGCGGGCCTCGATGTTGAGCCGGCCGACGTTCGCGTCGGCGGTGGCCAGCAGCGTCAGGACGCTGGACGTGCCCGCCGCGTAGGTGGCCACGTAGCCGAACTCGCCGTTGACCAGCAGCTCCCGGAAGCCGCCGTGGCCCACGGCGTCCGTCAGCCGGGCTCCGACGCCCAGTGCCGCGGCGGTCAGCGCGGCCACCCCGTCGGGTTCCGCGTTGGCGAGCAGATGGGCGATCACCAGGCCGTCCGTGCTCGCCACCATCGCACCGGTCAGGTAGGGGACCCTGACCCGTAACTCCTGTAACTCGGCGAGCACTTCGGGTGGTGCGGCGGTCATCGACTGCCTCCTTCCGGCGAACTGCCTCAAGGCGCGCCTCATCATGGATTGGGTGGAGTCGGGCGGGTGCACGGCACGGTCACACAATCCTCTCCCGCCCTCGGGCGATTACCAGTGGCGTGTCCGTTGCGACGGAAGGTATGCGAAAGGAGTGCGGCGGCGGGAGGGTTTCGGCATTTTCCGTCGGCACATTCCTCTGAGGCACGCTGCCGGAGAGGGCCGGAAACCGACGTTTCAATTGGTCCGGACCACAACGGCCCACTCGGCCCTTGCCCCCTCTCGTCTCCGGCCGCTCACCACTGCCCCCACTCCGGCGTCCGCAGCGGACCGGCGCCCTTCACCGTGCGGTGGATGGGCGTCGTGCCGGTGCCCAGGATGCCGGGCAGCGCCGCCACCGGGCCGGTGAGGTAGCGGTAGAAGGCCGTGACGTCCGGCGTCGTGACGCTGACGTGCACATTGGCGTCCCCCGTGATCGCCGCCGCGAACGCCACCTCCGGGTGGGAGGAGAGCGCCCTGCCGACCTCCTCGATCCTGGACGGCTCCACGTTCAGCCACAGCAGGGAACGGAAGTTCCGCTGGAGCACCCGCGGGTGGTAGTCGACGTCGAAGTACAGCACCCCGGCCGCCCGCAGCTCCGCCATCCGGCGCCGCACCGTCGTCTGCGACCAGCCGGTGGCAGCCGCGAGCTCCCCGACGGACGCCCGGCCGTCCAGCGCCAGCACGTCGAACATCCGGCGGTCCGCCGCGTCGACCGGGAAGGCCGGGCCTGGGTCGGCGGACGGGTACTCCGGGGCGTCCCGGGGGGAGAGCCCGGCCACCTGTTCGGCGGAGAGCGGGCCCGACTTGGTCAGCAGGCTGCACTCCTGCCCGAAGAAGACGTGCAGCAGCGAGTGGGCCGTGACGTCCACCACCCGAGGCGTGCCCGGCAGCTTCTCCAGCAGCAGCGCGTCCTCCCCGGGCCGTTCCGGCCGCACCAGGCAGGCGATCTCGGTGCCGCCCGCCGTCAGGTTGATCCAGGTGGTGTCCCTGCGCCGGGCCAGCGCCGCGGCGATCTGCGCGGACGCGCCCGGCGCGCAGCGGATCCGGACGATCCACGGCGCCTGGCCCATGCGCAACGGCTCGGTCAGCCCCAGCACCCGCAGGACGCCGGCCGACCGCAGCCGCGTGTAACGCCGGGCGACCGTCTGGTCGGAGACGCCGAGCACCTCGGCGATCCGGCGGAACGGCGCCCGGCCGTCGATCTGGAGAGCGTGGACGAGGGACTGGTCGGAGGCGTCGAGCGGCGGAAGCACCGTTCGCCGGTCGTCCGGAGGGGTGTCGGGCGGGGTGTCGAGCGGGATGTCGAGATTCACCGTTCCACGATAAATCCTGTCGGATTTCGCGCCCCGAGCGCTCCTGGCTGTGTGAAGAGGGTGTTCCGCCGGATGGTTGCGGCGCGGGTGACGCGGAGACCTTCCGCGGCCCGGACGAAACGGAGTGATCATGCGCAAGTGGTGGCCCTTGGTGGCGGTGAGCCTGGGCGCCTTCATCCTGCTGGTGGACGTCACCATCGTGAACGTGGCCCTGCCGGCGATGGGGGACGACCTCGACGCCACCTTCTCGTCCCTGCAGTGGGTGGTCGACGCCTACGCCCTGGCCCTCGCCGCGCTGCTGCTAGTGGCCGGCTCGCTGGCGGACCTGTTCGGCCACCGGCGGCTGTACGTCATCGGCCTGACCCTGTTCGCCCTGGCCTCGCTGGGCTGCGGGCTCGCCCCGAACGCGGGCGTGCTGGTGGCCGCCCGCGCGGTGCAGGGCGTCGGCGGCGCCGCGATGTTCGCCACCTCGGCGGCCCTGCTCGGCGCCACCTACCAGGGCCGGGACCGGGGCACGGCCTTCGGGATCTGGGGTGCCGTCAACGGCGCCGCCGCGGCGGCCGGACCCATCCTCGGCGGACTGCTCACCGAGCACATCGGCTGGGAGGCCATCTTCCTGGTCAACCTGCCGATCGCCGCGGCGGCCGTGCTGCTGACCCTCCGCGTCGTCCGCGCCGACCGGCCGCGCACCGACGGGCGGCGCGCCCGGGTGGACGTCCCCGGTGCCGTCACCTTCACCCTCGCCGCGGCGGCCCTGACCTACGGGTTCATCCGCAGCGCCGAGTCCGGCTGGACGTCGGCCACCGTCCTCGTCTCGTTCGCCGTCGCGGCCGTGGCCCTCGTCGGGTTCGTCCTCGCCGAGACCCGCGCCGGGCGCCGCGGCGAGGTGCCCATGCTGGACCTGGCCCTGCTCCGCCGGCCGTCGTTCGCCGGTCTGATGGGCGGCGCGCTGCTGTTCCAGGGCGGCGCGTTCGGCGGCCTGGTGCTCGTCTCCATCTGGCTGCAGTCCGTGCTCGGCCTCGGCCCGGTGGAGAGCGGCCTGGCCCTGACGCCGATGGCCGTGGCGTCCTTCCTGGTGGCCGCGCTCGCCGGCCGGCACACCCAGCGGATGGCACCGCGGCTGCCCATCGGTGCCGGGCTGCTGCTCGTCGCCCTCGGCATGTACCTGCTGTACACCGCGATGTCCGCCGACGCCGGCCGCTCGGCCCTCGTGCTCGGACTGGCCGTCGCGGGCGTCGGCGTCGGCCTCGCCACGCCGGTGCTGGTCTCGGCCGCGACCGGCAGCGTGCCGCCGCGGCGCATGGGCATGGCTGCCGGCGCGGTCAACACCTTCCGCCAGCTCGGCACCAGCCTCGCCATCGCCGTCCTCGGCGCCGTCTTCACCCACGCCGCCCGCGCCGACCTCGCCGGCTCCGTCCCTGACCCGCACGGCGCCGCCTCCGCCCTCGCCGGCGGCCAGGCCCAGCGCCTCGTCGCGGCCGCCCCGAAGGACCACCGGTCCGCGGCCGAGGACCTCGTCCACCGCGCCTTCGCCGACGGCCTCCAGTCCGTCTTCCTCTGGTCCGCCGCCGCCGCGGTCCTGGGCGGCCTCCTGGTCCTGGCCCTCGTCCGCCCGACTCCGCCCCAGCCCCCGGCCCCGACCGCTTCCGGTGACACGGAACCCGCCCGGGAGGCCGCGGCACGGGTTTGACCGGTACCGCCGCGCACGATCCTCGCTCCGGCCACGCCGCGCCACGGTCTTCGACCGGGCGCGGCGTGGCCGTCTCCGCGGGCCGCGGTGGGCGCGATGCGGGCGGGGTGCGGCCGGAGACGGCCCGCGGCCGCAGGCGAGCGGCGGGGGTCGGGGACCCGGCCGCGTGCCCGCCCGGACGGTGCGTCAGAGCGCCGCGAGCCGGTCGACGAGGAGCTCGGTCCTCCGTTCGGTGTCCTCCGGCGGCAGCCGTCCCGCCCGGGTCAGGGTCGCCAGCCCGTGCAGGGACGCCCAGAACACCTCGGTGAACAGCGCCGGGTCGACGCCGTCGCCGGCAACCTCTCCGAGGCTCTCCAGCAGGGCGGCGAAGGCGTCCTTCAGGGGTTCCGGGGTGTCCTCGTCCGCGAACGCCAGGCCGTTGTCGAGCCGGAAGATGGCGTCGTAGACCGCCGGGTTGCGGGCGGCGAAGTCGAGGTAGGCGCGGGCGAGGGCGGTGACCCGGGCGCGGGGGCCGTCCGCGGCGGAGGCCGCGGCCCGCAGTGCCGCGGCCATCTCGGCGGCGCCTTCGAGGGCGACGGCGCCGATGATCTCGCGCTTGCCACGGAAGTGGCTGTAGAGGACGGGCTGGCTGTACTCGATGCGCTCGGCGAGCCGGCGGGTGGTGACCGCGTCCCAGCCCTGCTGCTCGGCGAGTTCGCGGGCCGTCGCCAAGATGAGGCGTTCGCGGCCCGCTCGTTCGCGCTCTTTGCGTTCTTGTACCGACATGGCCCGATGCTAGCACTGCTAGACAATCGAGCGGCAGTAGGTCTAGCTTTGCCTCAACAGCTAGCGGCGCTAGATTCCAGGAGGGGTCATCATGCTCGACACGCTCGAGGTCGTCACCACCGTGATCGTCGGAGTGATGGTGGGGGTGGAGTTCGCCGTCGCCTTCTTCGTCAATCCGATCCTCGACAGGATCCCTGGCGACGGCGGCCTGCACGGCCGCGCCCACGGGGCCCGGCTGCTCGGCGCCGTGATGCCGTTCTGGTACGTCACCTCGCTCGTCCTCGCCCTGGCCTGGGCCGTCACCGGTCGGCACCACCACGGCGCCGGCCTCGTCGTCACCGCCGCCGCGCTGCTGATCCTCAGCGTGGTGATGTCGATCGTGCTGCTCGTGCCGATCAACAACCGGGTCAAGACGTGGATCGCCGACACTCCGCCCGCCGACTGGCAGCGGCAGCTGAACCGCTGGGACCGCTTCCACTACGTCCGCGTCGCCGTCATCGTCGCCGCCTTCGCCCTGCTGGCCGCCGCCGGCGCCTGAGCGGGGGCCGCCGCCGAGCCGTCGGCCCGCGGGTGCTCACGCGCCGGCGGTCAGGACGGCTGGACCCGGTCGAAGAGGGCGAGGGCTTCGGCGGGGTCCGGGCTCACGAGGCGTTCCAGGCCGGCCGTCGTGATCTGCGCCCACTTGCCGGCCCGTGCCCACATCCGTTCCTCGAAGGCGCGGACGGCCTCGTCCGGATCTCCGGAGCCGGTGGCGAGGGACTCGGCGAGTTCGGCCCCTTCCAGCATCGCGAGGTTCGCGCCCGCTCCCAAGGGGGGCATCAGGTGGGCGGCGTCCCCCAGGAGCGTCACCCCGGGGACGTGGGTCCAGGTGTGGGACACGGGCAGGGTGTGGAAGGGGCGGTGGACGAAGGCGGTGCCGCGCCGGAGGAGGTCGAGGACGGGAGCGGCCCAGCCGTCGAACAGCGTCAGCAGGCTCGAGCGGAGGGCTTCGTCGTCGGCCGGGTCCGGGCTCCCGTGCCAGTCCAGCGGCGCGCGGAACTTGGCGTACACCTTGACGTGGCCGCCGCTGTTGCGCTGGGCGACGAGAGAGCGGTTCGCGCCGTACACGGCCACGGAACCGTCGCCGATCAGCCGGGCGAGGTCGGGGTGGCGGATGTCGACGTCGTCGAGGGAGGTCTCGACCGAGGTGACGCCGGTGTAGTGCGGCGTCACCGGCGAGACCGCCGGGCGGGTCCGGGACCAGGCGCCGTCCGCGCCGATCACGAGGTCGAACGTTTCCCGTCGCCCGTCGGCGAAATGGACCACCGCGCCGTCCCGGGGCCCCGGCGCCACCCGCGTCACGTTCCGGCCCCACCGGACGTCGAGCGGGCCGAGCAGCAGGTCGCGGAGGTGCCCGCGGTCGATCTCGGGGTTGGCCCGGTCGTCCGGACCGGGTCGCCAGTCGCGCAGGACCGTCCCGTCCGTGTCCAGGATGCGCATGGCCTGCCCCTCGGGGCGGGACAGCGCCCGGAACTCCGCCAGCAGCCCCGCCTTCTCCAGCGCGAGTTGGCCCAGCCCTTCCTGGAGGTCCAGCGTGCCGCCCGGGGGGCGGGCACCGGGCGCGGGATCGCGTTCGAGGACGGTGACGGGGTGGCCGTGGTGGTGCAGGACACGGGCGAAGGTCAGGCCGGCGGGGCCGCCGCCGACTACTGCGATGCGATGCCTCATGTCGATACACTGTATTGATCCATGACGGTGTATCGCAACGGTACGGTGTGGTCATGACTGTGTGGGACCGGCCGGAGCCGCCGGCTCGCCCCGTGCCGCTCGACCGGGAGCGGATCGTCGCCGCCGCCATCGCGCTGGCCGACGAGGGCGGGCTCGAGGCGGTGTCGTTGCGCAAGGTCGCCGCCCGGCTGAACGCCGGGCCGATGCGGCTGTACGGATACATCTCCACCAAGGAGGAGCTGTTCGACCTCATGGTGGACGCGGTCCAGGCCGAGATCCTCCCCGAGGAGCGGCCCGGTGACTGGCGGGAGGCCCTGCGCGACCTCGCCCACCGCACCAGGCGGACCGTCCTCCGCCACGAATGGCTGGCCGACCTCCTCGGCGGCCGCCCGAGCCTGGGCCCGAACGGCCTCGCCGTGACCGAGGCCACGCTGGCCGCCCTCGACGGCCTCGCCGACGTCGACACCGCCCTGCGCGCCGTGGAAATGGTCAGCGCCTATTCCACCGGCGCGATCAGGCGCGAGATCGCCAACCTGCGGGCCGGGCGCGCCACGGGCCTGTCCGAGCGCGACCGGCAGCGCGCCGCCGGCCCGCATGTGACGAGGATGCTGGCCACGGGCCGCTACCCGGCGCTGGGCAGGGTGGTGCACGACGCCACGCACGTGGACGCCGAGGAGTCCTTCGCGACCGGCCTGGACTGGGTACTCGACGCCGTGGCCGCCAGACTCCACCGGACCTGACCGTTCTCTTGGCCGGGAAGAGCGCTGCCGGCGGGCGGCGCGGCGGACGGGCCTACGCGATCAGGTCAGCGACGAACTTCCTGAGGCGGCCGCGCAGGACCGGAGTGACCCCGTGGATCAGCTGGGAGCCGTAGGCGACCGCCACCCCCGCCGGAGCGGACGTCGTCCAGCGGGTCGTGGGGGTCCGGGACAGCCAGCTCGGCTCCACCGCGTGACCGCGGCCGGCCGGCTGGTGGGGCAGGCAGCGGGTGAGGGGAGTGCCCGGGGCGAAGCCCTCGTCCTCGCCGGCGACCGCGCCCGTCCACGGAACGCCGCTGGACGTCGTCTCCACGTAGAACAGGCCGCCCTCGTCCGCGTCGACGACCGAGACCCCGATCCGGCCGATCCGGCGCGGGGCGGTGCCGGGGGAGGGGATGCCGTCGAGGTGCGTGGGGACCGCGTCGCCCGGCCAGAGCTCCGTATAGCCCCACGGGCCGGAGCCGCGCACCGACGGCAGCGCGCGCCGGATCGCCGGCAGGGCCCGCTCCGTCGCCCGGCGCAGGATCTCCTCCGCCCCGGACGGCGCGGGCACGACCTCCGCCTGCCGCTCCGGGCGCCGGGACGCGACCGGATCGGCGTCCACGAACTTGGCCAGCCGTGCCCGCTCCTCCGCGTCGACGAAGTCCTCGATCGTCTGGAGCACCAGGGTCTCACTGATGTGGATCACATCGTCCTCCTCGGCAGGCATCCGCCGGGCCGGCGCGCCCGGCACCCGCCACCCTCCGCGCGCCGCCGCCCCGGGCACAAGCGCACAACCGGTCGTCATGCGGCGGGCGGAGGGGCGGCTGATCGTGTGACGGGTGGGCTGCGGGCGGTGCCGTGGGGCCGGTGGGAGGGAGCGCTCTGCCACCGTGGGGCCGGCGACCGTCCGCCGGACCGGAGGGGTGACCCGTGGCAGACGCCCTCACGGTGCTGTTCGCCGTACTGGCCGCCGTCAGCAACGCCACCGCCGTGGTGCTCCAGCGGACGGCGGCGCGCACCGTACCAAAGGCCGACGCCTTCAGTCTCCGGCTGGTCCGCGACCTGCTGCGGCACCCCGTGTGGTTCGCCGGGATCGCCGCCGTCCTCTGCGCCGCCGTCTTCCAGGCGCTCGCGCTCTCCCTCGGCTCCCTCTCGCTGGTACAGCCGATCTTCGTCAGCGAACTCCCGTTCGCGCTGCTCATCGCCGGCACCGTCTTCCGCCGCCGGCTGCCGACGTACGGCTGGGCGGCGATCCTGCTGGTCGCCGCCGGGCTGGGGCTGGCCCTGGCCGCCGCCGCGCCCGGCGGGGAGCACGTCCGCGTCGGCTTGGCGCGCTGGCTGGCCGCGCTCGCCGCCTCGGCGGCCGCGATGGCGGTCTGCGTGGCGGCCGCCCTGCCGCGTCCCCGGGGCAAGGCCCGGGCCGCCCTCTTCGGCGCGGCCGCGGCCGTCGGCTACGCCCTGACCGCCGCGCTGATGAAGGACGCCGCCGTCACCTTCGCCCGGCAGGGCGCCGGCGCCTTCCTCACCTGCTGGCAGACGTACGCCTTCGCCGCCGCCGGGGCGGCCTCCCTGTTCCTGCTCTCCAACGCCATGGAGTCCGGGCCGCTGCTCGCCTCCCAGCCCGCACTCACCCTGGGGGACGCGCTCGTCAGCCTGACGCTGGGGCTCCTGGTGTACGAGGAGCACGTGCGCACCGGGTGGTGGCTGGTGCCCGAGGCCGTCGGGGCGCTGATGATCGTCGCCGGGGCGCTGGTCCTGCCCCGGGTGGAGGCGGAGGCGCTGCCGGACTGAACCGGCCCGTCCGCCCCCGGTTCGTTCGTCCCCACCGCCCCGCCGGGCGCTACCGCTTCACCGCCCGCAGTACCACGAACTTCGGATCGCTCGCCACGACGTCGCAGTTGCCGAAGATCCGGCGCAGCTTGACGTGGTACCCGAGGTGCCGGTTGCCCACGACCCACAGTTCGCCGCCCGGGCGCAGGGAGCGGCGGGCGCCGGTGAACATGCGCCAGGCCGTGGTGTCGGTCGTCGCCTGGTGCGAGTGGAACGGCGGGTTGTTCAGCACCAGGTCGACCGAGCCCGGGGCCACCGCCGACAGGGCGTCGCCCACGACGAACTCGGCCGCCCGCGCGGCCCCGGCGTTCGCCCGGAAGGTGGCCCGGGCCGAGGCGACGGCCTGGTGGGACTCGTCCGTGAACAGCACCACGGCGTCCGGGTCGGCCAGGGCGGCGGCCGTGCCCAGCACGCCGTTGCCGCAGCCGAGGTCCACGACGCGGCCGCCGCCGCGCCGCCGCGGGAGGTGGTTGAGGAAGAAGCGGGTGCCGATGTCGAGGCGGTCCGCGCAGAAGACGCCCGCGTGGTTGACCGTCGTCAGTCCGGCGGCCGGCCCGGCGTCCGGGCCCAGGGTGTGCTCGATCGGCCAGGGGCTGGGGCCGGGGCGCCGGACGAGCTCCGGGTCCGGCGTGCAGAAGATCAGCCGGGCCTTCTTGAGCGCCAGCGACGTCCGCGTCGGGCCGAGCACGTCCTCGAACAGCTTCAGTGTCGAGGTGTGGATCTCGGTGACCTTGCCCGTGCCGACGACCGTCGTCCCCGCGTGCACGGCGGGCGCCAGCCGGCGCAGCTGGTCCTCCAGCAGCGCCAGGCTCTTGGGCACCCGGACCAGCAGGACGTCGATCCGCTCCGGCGGGGTGTCCCGCGTGGACAGCAGCCGTACCGAGTCCGCCGGGACGCTGTTGCGTGCCAGGTTCGCCCGGGTCGCCTGCTGGGTCAGGAAGGAGTCCGTGATCTGCGTGGGGCGGTGCGGGGCGAGCGCGGTGACCAGCGCGCCCCAGCGGTCGCCGACGACGACCACGTCGCCCGACAGGTCGACCGGGCCGTCGTCCCCGTGCGCGAGGTGCCGCAGCAGGTACTCGTCGGCGGCGTCCCAGGCGAACAGCCGGTCGCGGGGGTCCTCAGGAAAGCGGGCGAGGTCGAACGCGCCCCATGACGTGGAAAAACGCTTCATCGTGCCGCTCAGGCTAGCGGAGCGGCCCCCGCCGCCCCCAATCAGCGCGGCCCCGCCGCCTGGGGGTCTGTCGCTTGTGGTCCTGCCGCTTGTGGTCCCGCTCCCGGTCCCGTCGTCCGTGACGGCCTCGGGCCCGCGCAGCAGGGACCGCAGCCGTCCCGGCGGCAGCCCGGCCGCCTCGCGGACCACGTGCGTCATGTGCGCCTGGTCGGTGAAGCCCAGTTCGTCGGCCAGCAGCCGCAGGTCCGTCTCGCCCTCGCTCAGCCGGTCCAGCACCTGCGCGACCCGCAGCCGGTTGCGGTACCGGGTGAGCGTGACGCCCGTCGTGGCGGCGAAGACGCGGCTCAGGTGGTGCGGCGAACAGCTCACCGTGCGGCTCAGCTCCTCCAGCCCGAGCGTGGGGTCGGCGGAGAGCGCGCCGCGCGTCTCGTCGACGAGCCGCCGCCGGGCGGCGGCCGTGGCCGGGCGGCCGGCCGCCACCCGCTCCGGAGCGATCTGCTCGAAGACCGAGCAGGCCAGGGTGAGGGTGCGCTCGGTCAGCTCGAACGCGTCGCTGTCCGCGGACACCGCCCGGGCCAGCAACAGCCGGTGCTGGAGGCCCAGCCGCGGTGACACCGGAGTCACCCAGCCCGGCACGGTGGGCTCGCCGCCCAGCAGGGCGGCCACGCTCGGCTCGGAGAGGACGATCTGGGTGTAGACGTCGCCGCCGCACGGGTGCGCGAACTGCTGCTCGCTCCCCAGCCGCTCCACGAACACACTGGCCGCGTCGAGGAGTTGCTCCTTCCCGTCGACCCGGCCGCGCGCCATCCCCCGGTGCGGCAGGATCAGCCCGAAGACCGTCGCGGGCCGGAGCTGCGTCCAGCCGTGGGGCGGATCGCCGCAGTTCACCACGGCCAGGTGGGCGTCGTCGGTGTGCAGATGACTGCGCCGCTTCACTGCCACGCGCGCACTGTACGCGGGGCCCGCGCCGCCGGGTCAAGAGGTTGTGCCACTACGCAATCGGGGAAGGTCAAGGGTTTCGGCCACGGCGGATCCGACCGCGCAAAGAAATACAAGCGCGAGGGCGCCCGACAGGTCCAGGATGAACCCTGGGCGCCCGGCACGGGGGTGCGGGCGCCACCGGGAGGAACGGCCCGGCCGGGGGGACTCCGTGTGCTCCCTGGCCGGCCCGGTGGACGGGAGCGCCCGCGGCTCTCCTCCCGTTCCGGGTTGCGGGGGGGCGGGGGAAAGGAGTTCGGCGCCGTCGCCCGGGCCGCTGAGGCGCGTTGCGTCACGCGCGTCAGGCGGGTGTGGCCGCGCCGCCCCCGTCGCCGGAGCGGAAGCGCAGATAGCGGGCGGGGACCGCGTCCGTCAGCCACACCCCGTTCTCCGTGACGTGGAAGACGTGCCCCGCGGCCCGCATGGCGCCGGAGTCGACGGCGAGGACGACGGGCCTGCCGCGCCGGGCGCCCACCCGGGCAGCGGTCTCGCGGTCCGGGGACAAGTGCACGTGATGACGGTTCATCGGGCGCAGGCCCTCGGCGCGGATCGCGGGAAGGAAGCGGGCCACGGTGCCGTGGTACAGGTACGGCGGCGGCTCGGCGGGCGGCAGGGCGAGGTCGACCGGCACCGAATGCCCCTGCCGGGCCCGGATCCGCTCCCCGTCCACGGCGAACCGCCGCTTCTCGTTGGCCTCCACCACGTGGTCCAACTCCGCGCGCGTGAAAGGGAAGCCGTGGGCGGCGGCAGCGGCGAGGAGCTCGTCGATCCGCACCCAGCCCGCCTCGTCGAGCCGGATGCCGATGCGCTCGGGCTCGTGGCGGAGGTGTTTCGAGAGGTATTTGGAGACCCGTACCGTTCTGCCGTTGTCCATGCCGCCAGTCTGCTCGCCGGTGCCGGTGCGGTCACCCCGATTTCCGATCACCGGGCCGTCCGGTTCCGGTCACCGGGCCGTCCGGTTCCGGTCACCGGGCCGTCCGGTTCCGGTCACCGGGCCGTCCGGTTCCGGTCACCGGGCCGTCCGGGGCCGCGCCGTCAGGACGGGACCGCCGGCCCGCCCCGCGCGGCGGCCGGCAGCAGCCGCTCGGCCGGCAGGGCCGTCAGCGCCGCCAGGGTCAGCAGCCCGCCCGCCAGGAAGGTGCCGTGCACCCCCGCCGTGGGCAGCAACGCGCCGCCGAGCAGGGCCCCGAAGGCCACTCCCGCGTTGAACGCGCCCGAGTTCGCGGCGAGTGCGACCTCCGTACGGCCCGGCGCGGACTCGAGGACGCGGGCCTGCGTGGCCATGAACACCGGTCCCAGCGACGCGCCGAGCAGCGCCAGGAAGGCCACCGCCGCCGCCTGCCGGTCGCCGAACGCGTAGAGGCCCAGCATGCCGGCCGCCTGCGTGCCGACCGGGACGGCCAGGGTGGCGCGCGGATGGCGGTCGAGCAGCGGCCCGGCGACAGAGACCCCGACGACGCCCGCCACACCGGGCACGACGAGGAGGGCGCTGACGGAGTCGGCCGAGAAGCCGCTCACCTCGCACAGGAACTCGACCACGTACGTGTATCCGGCGAAGGCGCCGGTCACCGACAGCGCCGTGACGGCCAGGACGACCGCGAAGCGGCGCCGGTCCGGGCGTGTACCCCGCGAGCCGTGCCCCTCCTCGGGCCGGGTGACCGGCAGCAGGGCGGCGACCAGGACCAGGGAGACCACCGCCGCGCCCGCCAGGACGGCGAACGGCGCCGCGCGGCCGTGGTGCCGGCCCAGCCACGCCCCGGCCGGAACGCCCAGCACCATGGCGAGCGACCCGGCGACGGACAGCACCCCGAGGACCCGCCCCCGCACGCGCTCGGGGAACAGCCCCACGGCCACCGGCCCCATCACCGCCCAGAACAGCGCCTGGGCGAGCGCCGTCACCACCCGCGCGGCGAACACCCACCCGTACGAGGGAACCGCCGCGGCCACCGCGTTCGCCACCGCCAGCGCCCCGAGCAGCGCGGTGAGCAGGTGGCGGCGCGGCACCGACCGCGTGAGATGGGCCAGCGGCAGCGAGGCGACGGCCACCGTCACGCCGTAGCCGGTGACCAGGATCCCGACGGCGCCGAGTGAGGCGCCCAGGTCGTCCGACAGCAGCGTCAGCAGCCCGATCGGCAGATTCTCCACCGTGTTGAAGGTGAACGCCGCCACCATGAGCGCCGCCACCACCCCGACCCGCCGCCAGAGCGCCGGCTGTGTGTCGCTGGTCATTCCCCTTCACCCCTCCTCCGCGGCGCCGGTGAGCCGACCGGCACTGGTAACCGACCGGCGTCGGTGTGCCGTTCAGCGTAGGGAGGGGGTGATCAGCTGCGCATCAGGCGGCCGCCGGGACGCGGAGCGGCTCAGTGGTCCCACAGGGTGCCGAAGGCCGTCAGTTCCTCTCGGTGTTCCAGGCGGGCGGTCCACTCCGTGGGCCAGGCCGTCGCGCCGAGGTGGGCGCCCGCGAAGGCGCCGGTGAGGCAGGCGATGGAGTCGGAGTCGCCGGAGCTGCACGCGGCCCGTCGTACGGCCGTGAGCGGCTCGTCGGGGAAGAGGAGGAAGCAGAACAGGCCCGTCGCCAGGGCCTCTTCGGCGATCCAGGCCGCGCCCGTCGCCAGGCACGGGTCGGCCTCGGGGTCCGGTGCGCGCAGGGCCTCGTCCAGCCGGTCGAGCGTCGCGAGGCAGGTGTCCCAGCCCCGCGCGGCGAACGCCTCGGGGGAGGGGTCGTGGGCGTACCGCCAGAGGTCGCCGAGCCAGCGCTCGTGGTAGCGGGTGCGGTTCTCCTCCGCGTACGTCCGCAGCAGGCCGCACAGTTCCGCCGGGCGGGCGCCCTGGGCCAGCACGTGCACCGCGTGGGCGGTCAGGTCGCTCGCCGCGAGGGCCGCGGGGTGGCCGTGGGTGAGACCGGACTGCAACTGGGCGGCACCGGCCCGCTGGTCGGGGGAGAGGCCGGGCACGAGGCCGACGGGGGCCACCCGCATGTTCGCTCCGCAGCCCTTCGAGTGCGGGTCGCAGGCGGCCTGCCAGGGGCGGTCGTCGGCGGCGAGGCGCTCGCACGCGGTGAGGCAGGTGCGGCCGGGCGCGCGGTCGTTGTCCGGGGACCGCCACCAGGCGACGAACTCCGCCCGCAGCGCGGGCGCCAAGTGCCGCGCCTCCAGCGGTCCGTGCTCCAGGGCCGTGCGGAGGGCGCGGGCGACGGCGAGCGTCATCTGCGTGTCGTCCGTGATGAACGCGGGGCGCGGCAGGTCCATCTCCCGCCAGGGCCCGCACTTCCGCAGGATCGACTCCACGTCGTTGAATTCGGTGGGGAAGCCCATCGCGTCCCCGACGGCCAGCCCGGTCAGTGTTCCTGTCGCTTTCACCCGGTCACCCTAGTCGGGGTCGCGGGCGGTCTGCCGGGCCGCGTAGCGGCGGGCCTTGGCGCGGTTGCCGCAGACGCGCATCGAACACCAGCGGCGGCTGCGGTTCTTGGACGTGTCCCAGAAGACCCAGGCGCAGCCGTGCTCCGCGCAGCGCTTGAGGCGGGCGGCCTCGCCGGTGACGACCAGTTCGCTCCAGGCGACGGCCAGGGCGCCCAGCGCGCGCCGCGCCGGGGGCGCCTCCGGGTCGGGGACCAGGGCGGCGCCCGCCGCGCCGGGGTGGAGGACGGCCCGCAGGGGCAGGGCCGCCAGCGCCGCCTCGGCGTCCCCGACGAGCCGGGGGTCGGCCGAGTCGCCGACGTGGACGCCCAGTTCCTCGCGGAGGCCCGCGCGCAGCGCCAGGGCGAGGCGGTGGTCCTCGGCGCCGGGTGCCGGGTCCCCGGCGGGCAGTCCGCGCTCCCGGAACCAGACGGCCAGTGCGGCCGGGTCGGGGAGGTCGTCGGTCCCCTCCTCGACGTCGACGGTGTTGACGAACGCCTCGATCAACAGGGCCGCCGGCGGTGCTTCGCGCATTTCGTACCTCCCGCGCACAGCTTAACCGGCTATCGCCGTCACCGGTTGACGGGTCGTCGCCCCCCGTGCGAGGCTCCGGTCTCACCGCTAACCGGTCATCCGTCATAGGGGGTTTATCGTGAGCTTGGCGCAGGACGCCGCCGCCGAAGGGCGGGCGGCGGAAGGGCCGTCCGCCGGAACCCGCAACTCCGTCGTGCTGCCGGTGTTCACCGTCGTCACCAACCTCGCGGACGGCGTCACCAAGGTCGTCCTCCCGCTGCTGGCGACCCGGCTGACGGCGTCCCCGGCGCTCGTCTCGGCGGTCTCCCTCGCGTTGACGCTGCCGTGGCTGCTGACGGCCCTGCACGTCGGCGTCCTCGCCGACCGGGCCGACCGGAGGCTGCTGCTGTGGTGCGCGGACGGCCTGCGGCTGCTCGCCGTCGGCGCCCTCGGCGCGGCGGTGGCGACGGACCGGGCGGGCATCGCCGTCCTCCTCGGGGCCGCCCTCGTGCTGGGCGTCGCCGAGGTCGTCGCGCTCACGGCCGCGGCGGCGCTCGTCCCAGCCCTGGTGCCGCCCGGGCGCAGGGAACGGGTGAACGCGTGGATCGCCGGGGCGGAGACGGCCGCCAACGAGTTCGGCGGCCCCTTCGTCGGCGGCCTCCTGCTGGCCGCGGGCACGGGCATCGCCCTCGGCTCCGTCTGGGTCGCCTACGCGGCCGGCAGCGCACTGCTCCTGCTGCTCGCCGGCCGGTTCCGGGCCGACCGGCCCGCCCCGGCCGGACCCGCCGCCGGGCCGCGGCCCGACGTGCACCGGGAGATCCGGGACGGGCTGCGGTTCCTGTGGCGCGAGCCGCTGCTGCGGACCATGTCGCTCACCCTCACGGTGCTCTGCGCGAGCTGGGGCGCCTGGACCGCTCTGATGCCGGTGGTCGCGACGGGACGCATGGGCCTCTCGGCCGGCGACTACGGGATCATGGTCAGCGCCCTCGGGCTCGGCGGACTGACCGGCGCGCTCACCGCCACCCACGTCAACCGGCTGCTCGGCCGCCGCCGGGCCCTCCTCGCGGACCTGGTGACGACGTTCCTGATGGTGGCCGTCCCCGGCCTGACCGGCAGTCCGTGGGCGGTGGCCGGCGCGGCCTTCCTCGGCGGGCTCGGCGGCACCCTGTGGACCGTCAACGCCCGCCTGATCGGCCAGCACCTCGTCCCGGACGCCATGTCGGGCCGCTACAACGGCGCGTACCGGCTGCTCAGCTGGGGCGCGATGCCCCTGGGGGCGGGCGCGGCGGGGCTGCTGGCCCAGGGCTTCGGCGAACGGGCCGCCTTCCTGGTCTTCGCGGCGGCCGTAGCGTTGACCGTGCCGCCGTTCCTGCGCACGGTGACGCCGGAGCGGCTGCGGGTGGTTGGCTGACGCCCATGCCGCCGGCCTCGCCTACGCCCGCCGGCCCCGCCGATGTCGCCGAGCCCCGCGGACCCCTTCCGCGGCGTCCGCCCGGCCCGTTTTCCCCGTTCCCGCCCCCCTCCGCCCGTCCATTCCCGGCCAACTCGCACAAGTGTCCAAGCGCGTCATTCGGCGCCGCACCAGCACCGGGAGTCACAGGACCCAGCCGGAGCGTGGCCGATCCCTTTCGGGCGGTGCAGTCACGGGAACCACGGCTGTCTACTCTCCTCCGCCATGCGCCCTACAACACGCAGACGCCTCGGTCTCTCCGGCCTCCTCGCCCTCGGCATCGGCCTGCCCGGCCTCGTCCAGCAGCCGGCCTCGGCCGCCGCCGCGCCGCCCATGGCCATCACCGTCGACAAGCCGTCGGCGACCCCCGGCTCCACGGTCACCATCACGATGACCTTCACCAACGACCAGTCCACGAACACCCAGTTCGTGTACCAGTCGATCCAGCCGACCTGGAACACCACGCAGGACCCCGGGCTGAAGTACACCTTCAAGTCCTGCACCGGTGAGGCCGTCCAGTGCGACGTCAACGGCCAGACGGGGACCGTCCGTTACAACGTGCCCGTCGTCCCGGGCGCCAGTCGCACGGTCAAGCTGACCTACGACATCGCCGCCGACTCGGCCTGCGGCCCCAGCCGGCGGATCGACTTCTACTCGTACGTCTACTACGAGTACCAGGGCGGGCAGCAGAAGAAGGACGGCGTCTACACGACGGGCACGGACATCGCCTGCGCCACGCCGCCGGCCTCGGCCGCCGGGGTGAAGCCGAACAAGGCCGTCAAGGCGTCGGACGCGGTCACCGCGCAGCTGCGGCAGCGGCACGCGGCGGCGGTCCGCCACTGATCCGCACGGGACGGGCCCCGGCCCGCTCCCACCCCGGACGCCGGACGGACAGCGGTCCGTCCGGCGCCGGCCGGCGAACCGGCCGGCCCTGTCGGCCCCACCGGCTCCCTCGGCCCCGTCGGCTCCGGAACGCTCAGCTCTGGAACACGGTGTGCACCCCGAGGCAGCCGTCCGCCTGGCACATCACCAGGACCCCCAGCGTGCCCTGATCGTGCACCGACACCTTCGAACTGCCGCAGGTGCGGCACCGGAGCAGCCCCTTCGACCCCAGATGCGCGCGGGCCCGGGCGTCGATGGTCTTGGAGTCGCCGATACGGGACGTCATCTCGTCACCTCTCTCTGTCCGGCGCCCCATGGTGCCGCGCGGGCGGGCGGGTTGTCCGGCGAACGGACGGTCCCGGGCACCGCCTCCCGAGGACCGGCCCTCAGCCCCGGCGCGCCGCCGTGTGCGCCCGCACCCCGGCCAGGCCCAGGAAGACGAGGGTGACGACCGCCCCGGCCGCCACCGCGCCCGCCAGTCGCGTACCGCTCGCCGTCCCCCCGGCCAGCACCGCCGCGAAGACCGCCGGCGCCGCCGCCAGACCGGCCAGCAGCCAGCCCGTGAACGCCCGCCGGGGCCGCGCCGGTTCACTCCGCACCGGACCGCCGAGCACCGCCCAGTGCCGGTCCGTCTCCCGCCGCTCGCGGCCCTGTTCGACCACGGCGCGCGAACGCAGCGCCACGCAGACCGCGCCCCCGGCCGCCGCGACGCCGCCGATCGTCGGCCACGCCGCCCCGGCCAGCAGCAGCGGGGCCAGCAGCGCGGTCGTCCCCCAGCCCGTCAGACAGGCGGTGGCCGCCAGCCGGCGCGACCGCGGCCGGTCGCCGCCGGCCCGGACGTCCGTGACGGCCGGCAGGTACCAGACGCAGCCGGACGCGCACAGCACCACGACGCCGAGCGCCAGGACTGCGTGGGACATGACGTTCCTCCTCGGAGCGGGGCCTGGTCGGGGCGCGCGGCCCCGACGACGCGCGGAACCGGGAGGAGCCCGTGCGTCACGGGGGTCGGTCGGCTCCTCCCGGCCCGCGTCCAGCATCGGCGGCCCGGCGCCGGCCGGACCCTGGGCCGAACGGTCCCGCCCGGGTCCAAGGGTCCCCTGACGGGCCGTCAAAACACGGCAGGCGGCGCTCCGGAAGGGCCGAACGGCCCTGGTGGACGGGGCCCCTCGGGCACAGGTGACGGGTGCCATACTGGCGCGCGCCGCCCACCCGACGGCCGGGACCACCGGCAGCAGGAGCCGGCCCGCACCACCCCCGACAGGAGTCCCCGCACCGTGTCACGCCACGACTGGAGCGCCCCCGCCACCCGCCCGCACCCCTCCCCGCCCGCCCGGCCCCGACGCCGCGGCGACCGCCCCGCGGGGTGTTGACCGTGAGCACCGTCGGCGACGAGTACCACGGCCTGCTGGCCCGCCACGACGCGATGCGGCTCCGCCGCTCCCTGCTCTCGCAGGGCGAGCGGCGCACCCCCGCCGCGCCGCGCCGGACCGCGGCCCCCTACGACGGCGCGGCCGACCAGCGGGAGATCCTGCGCGGCATCGACCTCGTGTCACCCTTCGACGAGCTGATAGCCGAGCTCTACGACGAGCTCTTCCAGCGCTGGCCCTACCTGCGGTCGCTGTTCCCGGAGTCCATGGAGTTCCAGCGCCGCCACCTCGCGCACATCTTCCAGTACCTCATCGACCACCTGCACGACCCGGACGAGGTGGCCGCCACCTTCACGCGCCTCGGCCGCGACCACCGCAAACTGGGCGTCCGGCCCGCGCACTACGAGGCGTTCGAGGCCGCCCTGCGCGAGGCGCTGCGCCGCACCGCGGGCGCGCGCTGGACGGACGCCATGGAGACGGCGTGGCTGCGCATGCTGCGCTTCGCCGTGGCCGCGATGGTCGAGGGCGCCGAGGCCGCCATCGGCGAACCGCCCGCCTGGCAGGCCGAGGTGACCGCGCACGAGCGGCCCCGCCCGGACCTGGCGGTCCTCCGGGTCCGTACCGGCGAACCGTACGCCTACCGCGCCGGCCAGTACGCGGCCGTCCAGTCGCCGCGGCTCCCGCAGGCGTGGCGCTACTACTCGTTCGCCAACGCCCCCCGCCCCGACGGCGAGCTGGAGCTGCACATCCGGCTGGCCGGCGGCGGGGGAGTGAGCGAGGCGCTGGTGGCGCACACCCGCGTCGGCGACACGCTGCGCCTGGGCCCGGCGAGCGGCACGATGACGCTGGACGACGACCTCACCGGCGACATCCTGCTGGTGGCCGGGGACACCGGCTGGGCCCCCGCGAAGGCGCTGCTGGAGGAGCTCTCCTCGGGCCGCGCTGGCCAGCACGGCGTGCACCTCTTCCTGGGCGCGCGGAGCTACGCCGACCTCTACGACGCGGAGACCCCGGCGAGCCTGGCCCGGCGCAGGCCCTGGCTGCGGGTGGTCCCGGTGATCGAGGACGGACCGGGGCCGGGCCGCTGGGAGGCGGTCGCCGACGCGGTGCTGCGGCACGGCGACTGGTCCCGGCGCACGGCGTTCGTCGCCGGGCCGCCCGCCCTCGTCCGGGCGATGACGGCGGGGCTCGCGGCGGCGGGCCTGCCCGCCGGCCGGGTGCGGCACGACCCGCTCCCGGCCGCGCGCGGCGTGGCGGCGCTCAGCACCTCCTGACGGCGGGGGCGGGCCCGCCGCCCCACCCCGCCCGGGGCGCCGGATCAGGCGTTGTTCTCGGCGTCGATGCACCACTGCATCCGCTGCTGGAGGGCGTTGGCCTCCGACCGCGTCCGCTGGGCGCCGCTGTGGTCGCCGCTGTGGTCGAGCCGGGCCGCGCGGTCCCGGAGCCGGGCGATCTGCTGGTGCATCGCCGGCACGTCGCAGGTGATCGTGCCCGCGACGGCGGACTGCGCGGGCAGGGCCGTGAAGACGACGCCCGCGGCCATCGCGGCGGTCACGACGAGGGTGGACATACGACGCATTGGTGTCTCCTTGCTGTCCGGTGCCGGGTCCGGCGGACCCGTTGACGCGCACCGGGCGGTCACCCTACCCCGCCATGATCAACTTCATGGCCGGCGTCCGGGCGCTCAGCGCCGGCGGGCCGCCAGCCACGGGGAGAGGGGTACGAGCACGTGCTCCTTGTATGTCACGTCGCCCGGCAGCGGGACGACGAGTACGGTGGCCGGCGGGAAGAAGCGGGTCACGATGTGGGCGGTCCCGGTGAACAGGGCGCGCAGGAAGTGCGGTACGTGCTCGTGCGCCACGTCCGGGAAGTCCACGCCCTCCACGATGACGCGGGTGTCGCCCTCCGGGTGGACCGTCAGCTCGACGTGCGGCGGACCGGCCAGTTCCACGTACGCCTGGTGCGGCAGCGACCCGTCGGGGTCGGTGACCGCGAAGATCGGGGCGGAGGTGCGGCGGGCCACCTGGTCGGCGCCGATGTCGTGGGAGACGTCGGTCACCTCGCGGCCGTACTCCGCCGCGACCGCGCGGACGGCGGCGACGACGGATTCCGTGCTGGGCGTGGGTTCTGTGCTGGTCATCGGCCCATCATGCAGGCGGGCGCGGGGGCGGTCCCGGCCGGGGTGCGCGCGGGCCCACCGGGGCGGTTCCGGGGTCAGCCCGCCTCGGCCAGCCGCGGCGGCTGGATCGCCGTCAGCGCCGCGTGGAGCCGGTGCAGCGCGTCCGGCCGCACCGAGTAGCAGATCTGCGTGCCCTGCCGGCGGGTGACGACCAGCCCGGTCTCGCGCAGCACCTTCAGGTGCTGGCTGATGGTCGGCTGCGACACGTGGAACAGCTCGGTGAAATCGCAGGCGCACGTCTCGGGCCGCTCGGCCAGCGCCTTCATGATGCCCAGCCGCACCGGGTGCCCGAGTGCCCTGAACATCGCCACCTCGGCCGCTTCGACGGTCCGGCCGGTCGAACTCCGCGCTTTCTCACTCACGTTGACACTCTATCAAATCGCGCTTATATAATCCGTTGCCTAAATAGCCAAGTGCCTATGAAAGCCTGTGGGTGATCCGCCGCCGGAACGGCGTGGCGTGCGGTGAGACGCGTCGTGGACGCCCGGGCGAACGGAGGTCCTATGCGGGACGAGTCCGGTACCACCACCCCCGCGGAAGGCGTGCTGTCCCCGCGCTACCGCGCCCTGTCCTTCGGGCTGATCACCTCGGTGACCCTGGTCGCCTTCCTCTGGCTCGGCGTGGCGACCGTGCTGCCGCGCGCGGCCGAGGAGCTGGGCGGGGTGCACCTCTTCGGCTGGGCCTTCACCGCGTTCATGCTCGCCAACCTGTTCGGCACGGTTGCCGCCGGCCAGGGCGCCGACCGCGGCGGCCCCGTCCGCCCCTACCTCCAGGCGTTCACCGTCTTCGTCGCCGGCTGCGTCGTCGCCGCCCTCGCCGGCAACTGGTACGTCCTGCTGGCCGGCCGCGCCCTGCAGGGGCTAGGCGTCGGCGGCGTCCTGGCCCTCGCCTACCTGATCGTCGGGCGCGCCTACCCGGACGCGCTCCGGGCGCGCATGCTCGCCCTCGTCGCCTCCGCGTGGACCCTGCCGGCCCTGCTCGGCCCGGCCGTCGCCGGGGCGCTGGCGAACGCGACCGACTGGCGCGTCGTCTTCCTCGTCCTCGTCCCGCTCGTCCCCGTCGCCGCCCTGCTCACCCTGCCCGCCCTGCGCGGTCTCGCCCCCGCAGAACCCGGGCCGGGCGGGAACCGGCTGCCGCTCACGCTCCTGCTGGTGCTCGGCGTCGGCGCCCTCCTCGCGGGCCTGGAGAACCGCGACCCCGCGGTGCTGGTCCCGCTGGTCGTCGCCGGACTCGCCGTCACCCTGCCGGCGCTCCGCAAGCTGCTGCCCGCCGGCACCCTCACCGTCCGCCGCGGCATGCCCGCCGGCATGGTCGTGCGCGGCCTGGTCAGCGCCGCCTACTACGGCGGCGAGTCCTTCTTCCCGCTCAGCATGACGCGCGTCATGGGCCTGGACACCCTCGGCTCCGGCCTCGCCCTCTCCGCCGGCGCCCTGACCTGGGTCACCGGCGCCTGGCTCCAGGCCAAGCTGGACACCCGGGGCGGCGGCGCCGGCCGGCACGCGCGCGTGGTGCTCGGGTTCGTGCTGCTGCTGGCCGGCGACGGGATGATCGCCCTGGCCGTGGGCACCTCACTGGAGAGCGTCGCGCTCGCCGTGGGCGGGTGGGCCGTCGCCGGCCTCGGCATGGGCCTCGTCTACCCCGCCGTCACCACCATCGTCCTCTCCCTGGCCCCCAAGGGGCAGGAGGGCGCCGCCAGTTCGGGCCTTCAGCTGTGCGAGACCCTCTCCGTCGCCGTCATGACCGGCGTCGGCACGGCCGTCACCGCGTACGGCTCCTCCCACGGCTGGGGCGACGGCCGGGGGCTCGGCCTGATCTACCTCATCGCCGCCGCCTGCGCCGTCCTCGGCGTCGCCGCCGGCCTGCGCACCGCGGTGCGCCGAAACACCGGGGCGACGGAAGCCGCCCCCGAACCGGCGTCCAGGGCCGAGCACCCGGCGTGAGGGACCGGAAAGACTAGAAGGCGTGGGGCCGCCGGCCCTGCACCGAGTACATGAGGCACGAGGTGGCCAGGAAGTCCGGGTGGCTCATGGCCTCGCGGGCCGCCCGGAGACCGTCGTCCGTCAGGCCGGCGGAGCGGAAGCGGTCGCGGAGGTGGCGGGTGTTGTGGATCTGCAGGGCCGTGCCGGGGGAGTGGGCCCGCCACTGCTGGACGGCGGGCTCCGCGTCGACGTGGACGAGGCCAGCCCGGTGCATGGCGGTGGCCGCCCGGCGGCCCCAGGCCAGGTCGACCCCCGCCGCCCGGAGCAGCCGGAGCTTGGCGTCGAGGTAGGCGCGGTAGGCCGCCGCCGCGGCCTCGCCGCACCCGCCCACCGGCACCAGCGGGCCGTAGGTGGTCTCGTCGAACTCGTCCAGTTGCAGCCAGCCCCCCGGTCGGAGCGCGGCGACCAGCCGCCGCAGCACCGCCTCGCGCTCGGGCAGGTGCATCAGCACCAGGCGGGCGTGGACGATGTCGAACGCGCCCTCGGGCAGCGGGTCGGTCCGCGCGTCGTGGACGAGGACGCGCAGGCCGGGCGCGGCCGGGGCGTGCTGCGGTTTGACGTCCGTGGCCAGGACGGAACCGGTCGGCGCGACCCGCGCCGCCAGCCACCGCGCGACGCTGCCGCCGCCCGCGCCCACCTCCAGGCAGTGCGCCCCCGGCGCGACCGGGAGGCGGGCGAGCCGGTGGGTGCTGAAGCCGTCGTACGCCGCGGCGAGGCAACGGTGTTGCTCCGTGGCGTGCTCACTGTCGTTGTCGAACGCGTAACCGAGCGGAGGAGTCGTGGTCATACCGTCCTCGGAGTCGTCGTGGTCCGGAGCCCCGGCGCTGCCGGAACCGACGGTACCGACCCCGGCGCGCCCGGACCCCGGGGACGGCCGACGACCACCCGGTACGGGGACGGAAGCCCCCGTACCGCCGCATACCCGTGCGAGAGGTCAGCCGGTGAACGTACCGAGGATCCTGCTGTACTCGTACTCCTGCTGGCCCGGTATGCCGGAGCAGACCGGGCTCGCGGTCGGTTTGTCACACGGGTGGTCGCGGGTGGCCGACCACATGGACAGCCGACCGATGTGCTTCTGCGACGCCCAGGCGGCGAGCCGGCGGGCGTCCTCCAGCGTGAAGGTCTCGCCGGGGCTGTCGTTGACGCCGATCATCGGGGTGATGCCGACCATCTTCCACACCGCCGCGTCCGGGGTGCCCGGGTAGAGCGCGGCGAGCTGGTCGTGCAGGTTGGTGCCCGCGTCCATGGCGGCCTGGCCCATGTCCTTGACCGGGGGGCCGTAGTCCATGGCCATCACGTTCCAGGTCTCCACGGCCAGTCCGTTGCGCAGGGCGTCGCGCACGACCTCCAGGCCGTCCGGGGTGAGCCCGCTCGCCAGGACCGGCAGCGTGTACGAGATGTGCAACGGCGTGCCCTTGGCCGCGTACCGCTTCTGGAGTGCGGCGAGCGCCTTGGCCCGCCGGGTGTTGGCCGCCTTGTCGACGACGGCGGTGCCCTCGACGTCGAAGTCCAGCTTGTACGCCTTGAGCCGCTCGACGACACCGCCGTACGCCTCCGTGAGGGCGCCGACGTCCGTGATGTCCTGGGCGAGCTCCTGGTTGTTGGCGCCGCCGAACGAGACGACCACGTCACCGCCCGCCCGCCGGAGCGCGTTGATCCGTGGGACCCCGTAGTTGCCCGAGACGGGGTGCGAGTGCTGGCCGCCCCAGACCGGCGTCTTCCGGTCCTGGGCGTCCGAGACGACGAACGCCGTGGTGAACTGCCGGGCCCCGCTCGCCTCCGACATCTTCGGCAGGTCGGGTTCGGGGTAGAGACTGGTGTCGACGTACGGGGCCCAGGTGGCGGGCGCGTCGGGCTTCCCGGGGGCGGCCGCGATGGGGGAGGGGTCCTCCTTCCAGGCGATGATGATCTCCAGGCCGTTCTGCGGCACCTTCCTGCGCCAGTCCTGGGACGGGTTCACGGTCAGCGTCGAGCCGGCGACGGTGACCTGGTCCTGCTGGTACTCGCTGTCGAAGGCCTGGCCCTCGGGCAGGGTGAACCGCACCTTCCAGTCGACGTCCGGGGTGGCCTGGCCGCTGACGGGCTTCAGTACGTAGTGGTAGGTGCCGCCGCTGCCCCAGTTCTGGTCCTTGCTGCCGGACTGGTCGCCGGTCCAGGACAGGCCGACCTTGTCGGCGGCGGACAGCAGTTCGGCGCCGAGCGGGCCGACGGCGAGGGTGGGCACACCGGACGATGTGGGGGTCGGTGCCGCGCCGGCCGGCAGGGCGGCGGCCGTTCCCGTCAGCAGACAGAGAACGGTTCCTGAGGCGACGACGGCACGGCGGACGGTGGGAGAGAGCGTCATGGTTCCTCCGCAGGCGTGGGGACTGCACCCCCCTCGGCGGAACAGCGCGGACCGGTCGGACGCGGGAGCAACTCCCCATTGCTTCCACGCCGTTGGTCTGGACCACGGTGTTCCTCGGGCAGCATAGGGGGGCCGACGCGCGAGGGGAAGGCGGGAGCCGTGACAAGCGCGAGACGGGAGTGCGCTCGGGCCGGAGCGCCGAAGCGGCTTGATTCCGAAGGGAATTGTGGCCGACGGCCGCTGTTCCCCAGTAGGAATCGGACCTTCAGTCATGGGTTACGGACGTCGGCCCGGCCGCCGGGGCTGCCGGTAACCCGTGGGCCCCTAGCATCGGTCGCGCCCTCCGGGAACCTCCCGGAAGCATGTGTCAGGGAGGCATTCCTGTGCGCACTTCGAAGGCCATCGCCGCACTCGTCCCGATCGCCCTCGGGGCGGTCCTCGCTCTCCCCGCGGCCGCCTCGGCCGACGGCTCCCGGCACGGCAGCCGGGCCGCCGCCGCGGCGCCCGCGTTCGGCAGCTTCCTGTTGCAGACCGGCACCGCCCTGCACGAGACCGACGACACCTTCGCGACGGCGACCGCCGACTGGAACCGCGACGGCCGCCCCGACCTGGTGGCGGTGAAGAAGAGCCGGACCGGCACCGGCAGCACCGAGGTCCACGTCCTCGGCTGACCCCCTCCCGTTCGCTGCCCGCGGGCTTCCACTCAGCGGGCGGCGAACGGACGCCGGGTCAGGCGGGCTTGCGCGCCTCGAACAGCACCCGCGACGAGTGGGCGACGAACGGGCCCTCCGCCCGGATCCGCTCGTCCAGCTCGCGCAGCCGGTCCCGGTAGCGGTCGACGGTGAAGCCGGGGACGGTCCAGATCACCTTGCGCAGGAAGTACACCACCGCGCCGACGTCGAAGAACTCCATCCGCAGCCGCTCCGACCGGACGTCCACCACCTCGAGACCGGCCGCCCGGGCCGCGGCGCTCTCGTCGTCCGGGTGGCGCTTCCGGCGCGCCTCGGGCTGCGGGCCGAGGAAGAACTCCACCAGCTCGAACACACTGGCCGGCCCGACGTGCTGCGCGAAGTAGGTGCCACCCGGCCGGAGCACCCGGGCCAGCTCCGACCACCACACGGTGGCCGGATGCCGGCTGGTCACCAGGTCGAACGCCGCGTCGGCGAACGGCAGCGGCGGCTCGTCCGGCGCCGCCACCACCACCGCGCCGCGCGGGTGCAGCAGCGCGGTGGCCTTGGCGACGTTCGGCGGCCAGGACTCGGTGGCCACCATCGCCGGCGGCAGCACGGCGGCGCCCGCCAGCACCTCGCCGCCCCCGGTCTGGACGTCCAGCGCCGCCGACGCCCCGGCCAGCCGCGCGGCCATCAGCTTCTGGTAGCCCCAGGAGGGGCGCGCCTCGGTGGCCCGGCCGTCCAGCCAGGAGAAGTCCCAGCCGTCCACGGAAACGGAGGCCGCCTCGGCCACCAGATCATCGAATCCACGGTTCATAGCCCGAATCATCACCATAAATCGATGACAGTGCCATGTAATTTGTCGGCCGGCTGCGGACGGCCGGACCCGCCCGCGCCTCCGCCGGACCCGCCCCGGCTCGCGCCGCCCCCACCCCCGCTCCCGCCGGACCGGCCGCGCCCGAAGGGCGTACGGGCCGGACACGCGTCACTGTGGAAGATGTCCCGGGTGGAAGGCGCCCCGGCGCAGGCGCGGCCGGCCGGCCCCGCGCGGAAGGAGGCAGCCCATGGCGGACGCAACCACGACGCCCGTCAGCGAGAGCCCGGACGACCCCTTCTCGCTCGCCCGCGCGGCCACCTTGGTGCTCGACCACCGGGGGACGGTCGTCGGCTGGGGCGAGAACACCACGGCGCTGCTGGGCCACCGGGCCGAGGAGGTGACCGGCCGGCCCGCCGCCGACGTCCTCCTCGCCCCCCGCGACCGGACCGAGGTCACGGAGACGGCGCGGACCTGCGTCCGGGACGGCGGCTGGTTCGGGGTGCTCCCCGTGCTCCGGGCCGACGGCAAGCGGATCCACATCGGCGTCCGCGCCCGGCGCGTCGTCCGGCCGGACGGCCCGCCGGAGTGGTTCCTGGTCGGCGCCCCTGCCGAGGACGTCGTCCAGTGGGAGACCGACCGGTCCGTGCTCGACGGGCTGTTCCGGCGCTCGCCCATCGGGCTGGCCGTGCACGCCCCCGACCTGAGCATCCTCCGCGTCAACAAGGCCGTCGCCCACATCGGCGGCATCCGCGCCGAACAGGCCGTCGGCCGCCGCACCGGCGACTTCCTCATCACCGACGACACCGACACCATCGAGAGCCGGCTGCGGCAGGTGCTGGAGACCGGCCGGCCCATGATCTTCACCGAGCAGCCCTGCCGGCTCCGCGCGGCCCCGGCCGAGGAGCGGTTCGTCTCCGTATCGGCGTTCCGGACGACCGACTCGGCCGGACGGGTGCTCGGCGTCACCCAGTTGGTCGAGGACGTCACCGAACGCCACCGCGCCCGGGTGCGGCTCGCCCTCCTCGACGAGGCCGGCCGCCGCATCGGCACCTCGCTGGACGTCGACACCACCGCCCGCGAGCTGGCCGACGTCCTCGTCCCCGAGCTCGCCGACTGGGTCTCCGTCGACCTCCTCGAAGCGGTCAGCCGCGGTGACGAACCCTCCCAGGACGGCGCCGGCGCCGTCTGCCGGGCCGCCTCCGCCACCGTCGTCGCCGAGGTGGAGGAGGCCCTGCACCCGGTCGGCCACCGCATCGTCTTCCCCCCGGACAGCCCCCAGGCCCGCTGCCTCGCCGACAAGAGCCCGGTCCTCGTCCAGGACGGCCGGGGCCCCTCCGGGCTGCGGGCCGTCGCGCAGGAACGCGCCGAGCGCGCCGCCGAACTCGGCGTCCACTCCGTCATGATGGTGCCGCTCGTCGCCCGCGGCCTCGTCCTCGGCCTCGTCGCCCTCTGGCGCGCCCGCCGCCCCGAGCCGTTCGAGGACGACGACCTGACGCTCGCCGCCGAGTTCGCCGCCCGCGCCGCCGTCTGCATCGACAACGCCCGCCGCTACACCCGCCAGCACCAGGCCGCCCTCACCCTCCAGTGCCGGCTGCTGCCCGGCGAGGTGCCCGACCTGCCCGCCGTCGAGGTCGCCCACCGCTACATCCCGGCCGGCGCCGCCGAGGGCGTCGGCGGCGACTGGTTCGACATCATCCCGCTCTCCGGGGCCCGCGCCGCCCTCGTCGTCGGCGACGTCATCGGCCACGGCATCGACGCCGCCGCCACCATGGGCCGGCTGCGCACCGCCGTCCACACCCTGGCCGAACTCGACCTGGAACCCGAGGAGGTGCTGTCCCACCTCGACGACCTCGTGCACCGGCTCGCCGCCGAACAGGAGGTCAACATCCGCGACTTCCCGCACGACCAGGTGACCGGGGCCAGCTGCCTCTACGCCGTCTACGACCCGGTCTCCCGCCGCTGCTCCCTGGCCCGCGCCGGCCACCCGCCGCCCGCGGTGGTGACCCCGGACGGCCGGGTGACCCTCCCCGACCTGCCGCCCGGTCCCCCGCTCGGCCTCGGCGGCCTGCCCTTCGAGGCGACGGAACTGGAACTCCCCGAGGGCAGCCTGCTGGCCCTCTTCACCAACGGGCTCATCCAGTCACCCGGCGGCGACGTCGACTCCGCCATCGCCGAACTCGGCCGCCAACTGGCCGTACACGACCGGCCGTTGCCGGAGACGGCCAAAGCCGTGGTGGACGCGCTGCTCCCGGCCCGGCCGCACGACGACGTCGCCCTGCTGCTCGCCCGCACCCGCGTCCTCGGCCCGGAACGGGTGGCCACCTGGACCCTCCCGGGCGACGAACAGGCCGCCTCCACCGCCCGCCGGCTGATGACCGAGCAGCTGACCGCCTGGGGGCTCGACGACCTGGTCTTCGCGACGGAACTCGTCGTCAGCGAACTGGTGACCAACGCCTACCGGTACGCGAAGGGGCAGGTGACCCTGCGGCTCATCCGCGGCCACAGCCTGATCTGCGAGGTCAGCGACGCCAGCAACACCTCGCCGCACCTGCGCCGCGCCCGCAGCACCGACGAGGGCGGACGCGGCCTGTTCCTCGTCGCCCAGCTCACCGAACGGTGGGGGACCCGCTACGAGCGGGAGGGCAAGACCGTCTGGACGGAACAGCCGCTGCCGCCCGGGCACCGCCTCTGAGGCTCCTCTCCGGCTTTTCGACAGCCCCCTCGTCAACGGGTGTCCGCGTGCTCCACCACCGGCCGGCCGGGCGCCGGTACCGACGCGGTGACGCGCCGCCGGGTCATCCGGCGCACCAGCGGCTCCGTCCACCGCGCCGCCAGCGGGCCCAGCACCACCAGCACCAGGACGTAGGCCGTGGCCAGCGGGCCGACTCGCGGCTCCACGCCCACGGCCAGACCGGCGATCACGATGGAGAACTCGCCCCGGGCGACCAGCGTGCCGCCGGCCCGCCAGCGCCCCGCCGGCCCGGCTCCCGCCCTGCGGGCCGCGTACCAGCCGGTGCCCACCTTGGTGAGCACCGTGACTCCGGCGAGGGCCAGGGCCGGACCGAGGACCGGGGGCACCGTCGCCGGATCGGTGCTCAGCCCGAAGAAGAGGAAGAAGACGGCGGCGAACAGGTCCCGCAGCGGGGACAGCAGCGCCCGGGCGTCCTCAGCCACCTCGTCCGACAGCGCGATGCCGATCAGGAACGCCCCCACCGCCGCCGACACGTGCAGCTCCTGGGCCACCCCCGCGAAGGCCAGCGTCAGGCCGAGCACCACCAGCAGCATCCGCTCCGGGTTGTCCGAGGACACGGCCCGGCTGATGACGTGCCCGTGCCGCAGCGCCACGTAGAGCACGGCGGTGACCGTGCCCAGGGACGTCAGCAGGATCAGCCCGCCCGCCCCGACGCTCAGGCCCGCCTGGAGGGCGGTCAGCAGCGGGAGGTAGCCGGCCATCGCGAGGTCCTCGATGACGAGGACGCCGAGCACGGCGGGCGTCTCCTCGGACCCCAGCCGGCCGAGGTCCGCGAGCACCTTGGCGATGACCCCCGAGGACGACACCCAGGTGACGCCGGCCAGCGCCACGCAGGCCACCGCGCCCCAGCCCAGCAGCATCCCGGCGGCCGCCCCCGGCAGGGCGTTGAGCAGGAAGTCCACCGCTCCCGAAGGGGATTGGGTGCGGAGACTGCTCATCAGCTCGGAGGCGCTGTACTCCAGCCCGAGCAGGAGCAGCAGCAGGACGACGCCCACCTCGGCCCCGGTGGCGACGAACCCCTCGCTGGCGCCCAGCGGACGGACGCCGCCGCGGCCGAAGGCCAGGCCCGCGAGCAGGTAGAGGGGTATGGGCGAGAAACCGATCCGGCCGGCGAGGCGGCTGAGGAGGCCCAGGGCGAGGATGACGATGCCGAGTTCGATGAGCAGCGTGGTGGTCTGGTGCATGGGCGGCTGTCCTCCGGCGGTCGAGGGGCTGCGGCGGCTGTGCCTGCGCGAATGCGGAGAGGTCCTGGAACGGCGACGGGAAACGGGTCGGACGACACAGGAGGTGCGGGGCGACAGGCGCGCGTGGGGGCACGTGCCGCGGCCCGGCCGGTGAGCTGACGCGCGGTCGGTTCCGGCGAAACGCGCACGGCCTGATGCGGCCGCTCATCGGATCGACGGCATCGCTCGTCCGAGCATCTTAGCGGAGAATGCAATAGTCCTATCGGGTTTCTTGAGAGTTGCGCCGTGCGCCCCCTTTCTCCCTCCGCGCGCGGGGCGACCGCCCTGCCGCGTGGGGGAGTCGGCCGCTATCGAGCGCGGAGACATGCCAAAGCGAGGGAGGGTGCAGGGGAGCGCACGCGGGGGGACGGGCAACCGTCCGGGCCGCGCCGGAGCGGATTTCTCCCGCGGCGCCGGGAAGGGGTCGGTGGCGTCATGCGGCATGCGTCAAGGCGCTCGGCGGTGCCGGGGCCTGCGGCCGGACCGCGTGCGTGCGTGGCTGCGGCGCGGCAGGGGAGTGCGTCCTTCCGCGCACCGGGGGCGGACGCGGTGTGGGCGGCCGGCGTGTTCGCGAGCCGGGCCGCGCGCCTCAGCCTTCGGGGTTGGCCTCCAGGCAGGTCAGCTCGATCTCGTCGACGAGCGCCTCGTACGTCTTGCCGGTCAGCTGGGCGACGTTCTCCATGCCGACCGCCGCCCACCCTGCCAGGCTCATGACGAGCGACCGGAGTCCGTCCGTGCCGAGCCGGGCCAGCACGTCGTCGGCCACACCCAGCGCCTCCTCCGGCACCCGCTCGGCCGGCTCCAGGCCGACCACCGTCCGCAGCAGGCCGACCGTCACCCGGCTGATCTCGGGGGCGATCGCGTACAGGCGGCGGTCTTCTTCCTCGTCCATGCTTCCCTTTCCGTCGGGCGGCGGGGCGGCCGTCCTTGAGAGACGGGGAGCTGTCTACCAGAAGTAACGTGCGGCTATCCGGGAAGAGTTGACGCGTAACGGCCCTGTTCTGGGCAAACGGCGACGAGACCTCACCCGCGTGGGTGATGCCGCCGGGCAGCGGCGGAAGGGCGACCGGAGGGGCCCTGCCGGAGAGGAAAGGTAAGGCTAGCCTAAGCTAAGCTTCGGCCGGATGGCAGGGCCGACGAGCAAGGAACGGATCCGAGGACCAGACATGGTGCGCATAGCTGTGGCGGGCGCGAGTGGATACGCGGGCGGTGAACTGCTGCGACTGCTCCTGCGGCACCCCCACGTCGAGATCGGCGCACTGACCGCCGACTCCAACGCCGGACGGACGGTGGGCGAGGTACAGCCCCACCTCGCCCCGCTGGCGGAACGGGTGTTGGAGAAAACGTCCCCAGAGGTGCTCGCGGGGCACGACGTGGTCTTCCTCGCGCTGCCGCACGGCGCGTCCGCCGCGCTGGCGGACGAACTCGGCCCGGACGTGCTCGTGGTCGACTGTGGTGCGGATTTCCGGTTGCGGGACGCGGGGGAGTGGGTGCGGTTCTACGGGGCGCCGCATGCGGGGACGTGGCCGTACGGGCTGCCGGAGCTGCCCGGCGGGCGGGAGGCGTTGCGGGGGGCGCGGCGGGTGGCGGTGCCGGGGTGTTATCCGACGGCGGTGTCGTTGGCGTTGTGGCCCGTTTTCGGGGCGGGGCTGGTGGAGCCGGAGGCCGTGATCGTCGCGGCGTCGGGGACGTCGGGGGCCGGTAAGGCCGTCAAGCCGCATCTGCTGGGCAGCGAGGTGATGGGGTCGATGAGTCCGTAC
>NZ_JAIQLH010000157.1 GCF_020037025.1 Streptomyces huiliensis
GGCGCCGGCCGGCCGCCGGAGGACGGCCAGCGCCAGCAGCAGGACGACCGCCCAGCCGGCGCCGGCGCCGAGGACGGCGAGGCAGACGGAGGAGGGGTTGAGGGAGGGGTGGTGGTGGGGTGAGGGGGCGGCCGGCGCGGACACCGGCCTCCCGACCGCCAGGGGCACCGGCCTCCCGGCCGGCGCGGCGTGCGGGCCGCCTGCGTGGTGACCCTCGGCGTGGTGGCCCCCCGCCGTCGTGGGCGAGGCGGACGTACCCGTCTCCGGCCGGCCGTGCCCCGTCGGGTGCCCGAGGGTGTGCATGGTGACGATGCCGAGCAGCAGCGCCGCGAGGAGCAGCAGGCGGCCGCACCAAGGGCCGCCGACCCCCGCAGCTCGCCCGCGCATCGCGCTCCTCCCCGTCCTCGTACGTCCCTCGCACCCTACCCCCGCGGGGTATGCGCCCCAAGGGCGGCCCAAGGGCGCCCCCAGGGCGGCCCGCACGGCCACCCGCACGACCGTCCGATCGAGCGGATGTGCGCGGAACGGTCCCTCTGTCCGATGATGGGACGAAACCGATCGATTGCTTTGCCCCGAAGGACGCTCCTCCCTCTCATGCCCCTCTCGGAACAGGTCAGGGACGAACGTCCCCCCGCCGACCGTGCCCCTGCCGCCCCGAGCGAGGGCCCGGCACACGCCGACCCCGCCGCCGCCGGCCGCCGGCAGTTCATCTCCTGGACCACCCTCGCCCTGATGACCACCGCCTCGGTGGCCAACCTGCGGCCCGCGCCGTCCATGGCCCTCTACGGCCTCGCCGCCGTCTTCCTCTACCTCCTCCCGGCCGTCGTCTTCCTCCTCCCGACCGCGCTCGTCTCCGCCGAGCTCGCGTCCGGCTGGACGGGCGGCGTCTACCGCTGGGTGAGCGAGGGGCTGTCGAAGCCGCTGGGCTTCCTCGCCGTCTGGTGCCAGTTCGCGATGACGATCGCCTACTACCCGAGCCTGCTCGCGTACGTGGCCAGCACCTTCGCGTACATCGTCGATCCGTCGCTCGCCGACAACGGGCTGTACGTGGCGCTCGTGATCGTCGTCGTCTACTGGTCCGGCGTGCTGATCTCCGCGCGCGGGACGAAGGCGGTGGCCGGGCTGTCGAGCATCGGGCTGGTGATCGGCACGCTGCTGCCGGGCGTCGTCCTCGTCGTGCTCGGACTCGTCTTCCTCGGCCAGGGCAACCCGTCCGCCGCGCCCATGGACGGCGGCCACGTCCTGCCGCCGTGGACCGGCGTCGCGAGCCTCGTCCTCATCGTCGGCAACTTCCTCTCCTACGCGGGCATGGAGATGAACGGCGTGCACGTCGCGTCGTTGCGCGAGCCCGGCCGGCAGTTCCCGCGCGCGATGGCCCTCGCCACCGGGCTCGTCCTGCTGATCTTCATCCTGCCCGCGCTGGCGGTCAGCTGGGTGATGCCCGGCGAGGACCTGAGCCTCACGGCCGGGGTGATGCAGGCGTTCCAGGGCTTCTTCGACCACTTCGGGGTCGGCTGGCTGACCAAGGTCACCGGCGTGCTGCTGGTCGCCGCCGCGCTCGGCGGCATGCTCACCTGGCTGGCCGGGCCGTCCAGCGGGCTGCTGCTCGTCGCCCGGCAGGAGGGCTACCTGCCGCCCGTCCTCCAGAAGCTCAACCGGAACGGCGTGCCGCGCAACATCCTCGTCGCGCAGGGCGCACTGACGACCGTGATCGCGCTGCTGTACGCGTTCCTGCCGGACGTCTCCAGCGCGTACTGGATCTTCTCGGTGATCACGACGCAGATCTACCTGGTCGTCTACCTGCTGATGTTCGCCGCCGTGGTGCGGCTGCGGCGGCTCCAGCCGGACCGGCCGCGCGGCTTCCGCGTCCCGGCCGTCCGGCTCGTCGCGGGCGTCGGGTTCGCGGCCTCGCTGGCGGCGATGTGCATCGGGTTCGTGCCGCCGGAGCAGTTCGGCGGGCAGCCGCTCTGGCGGTACCTGCTGATCGTCGGCGGCGGGCTGCTGACCATCGGCTTCCTCGCGCCGCTCGCGTTCCTGGCGTGCCGCAGGCCGCACTGGGCGGCGGCGGACGCGGACTGAACCCCACGAGGGTCTCCCGCCCTGCGGAACCCTCGCGGCGCGCCCGCCGTTCCCCCGACGGGGAGGGGCGGCCGGCGCCACCGCTCCTCCCCGCCAACGTGGACGCGTGGACGAAGCCGGACGAGGGGTGGACGAGGATGAGCGAAGACCGGCCGCCGGGCCGGATGCTGCGGGTCGGCGGCACCGCCCTGCACGTCCTCGGCGAGGGTTCCGGGCCGGTGTGCGTGCTGAGCCCCGGGCTGGGCATGGGCTGGTTCGACTGGGAGCCCGTCGTCCCGCTGCTCACCCCGCACCGCACGGTCGTCCGCTTCGACCGGCCCGGCCTCGGCTTCAGCGCCCCGCAGGCCGAGCCGCCCACGGCCGCGGCCGAGGCCGCGCGGATCGCCGGCGTGCTGGACGCGCTCGGGCTCACCGGCCCGGCGACGGTCGTCGGCCACTCGCTGGCGGGCTTCCACGCGGAGGCGTTCGCCCGGCTGCACCCGGAGCGCACGGCCGGCCTCGTCCTCGTCGACACCAGCGTCGAGACGAACGTCCGGCCGCTCCCCGCGCGCGCCCTGCGCACCGCCGCCGCCCGGGCGCGCGGCCACGCCTTCACCACCGTCGGCCTGCCGCGCGCCCTCGGCCCGGCCCTGCGCCGGCTGGCCGTCCGCGCCACGTCCGTCGCACGCGTCGACCCCGTCCCCGCCGAACTCGTCCGCCGCACGTACGGCACGGGCCGCGTCACCCGCGCCCTCCTCATGGAGAACGCCCGCTACTTCGACGTGGCCGCCGAACTGGAACGCCTCCGCGCGGACCACCCGCTCCCGCCCGTCCCCACCCACGTCCTGGCCGCCGCCACCGGCACCGACTCCCGCTTCGAACGCCGCCGCCTCACCCGCCAACGCGCCCTCGCCACCCTCCTCGACGCCCACTTCACCACCGTCGCCCCGGCCGGCCACCTCCTCATGTACGACCGCCCGGAGGCGGTGGCGGGCGCGATCCTGGAAGCGCCGCGGTTCAGCCCGTCCACGGTCCCCGCCGCGCCTTAGGTACGCCGCCGTTCCTTCGCCCGGGCCGCCGCTTGCGCCTCGGCGGCCAGGAACGGCAGGAAGTCCTCCACCGTCCTCCGCCGTGCCTTCGGCAGCGCGTAGAACTCCCGCATCCGGATGTCGATGCGGAACGGCCCCCGCAGGGTGCGTCTCCAGCCGGCTGGATCCGGAGCGGTAAGCGCGAAGAGGTAGCACATCCAGCTCGGCTGCGGCGAGGGCTCGGGATGGTACGGGGACACGAGGAACCCGTCCGCGTCCACCTCCTCCACCCCTTTCGCCGTCCTGCTGAACCCCTCCCGCTCCGCGGTCTCCACCAGTTCGCGCACCCGCCGCGCCGACGCGTAACGAGGCGCGGCGGGCACGGGATAGCCGATCGGTGAGGTGGTGAGGCGCACGAAGCGGGGGTAGCGCCAATTCTTCCTGGGCCGTTTTCGCTCTTCCATGCCCGCCGACTCTGCCGTCCCGAAGGCGAGTCGGCCACTCACCGCCCGTCTGCCCGTCCCGGGCGGTCACTTCAGATCGAGCAGCATCACGTCATGGAGCTCCGCCCCCTCCCACGGGCACGCTTCCCCGACCTTGCGGTACCCCCACGCCCGGTAAGCCGCCTTTGCCGCCCGACTTCCCGGGTGAACGTTGAGCAGCACGCGCTCGGCCTCCGCGTCGGCGAGCAGGGCTTCGTGTAGCCGACGGGCGACGCCTTGCCGGCGCCATGGGCCGCGTACCGCCAGTTCCATGAGCCCGAACGTCCGACGCCCGTCCTCGCGGCGCATCTCCGGGGAGACAGGCTTCGTCAACTGATGCCACCACCCCGTGGTGGGGCCGAGCGGGTAGCCGAACGCCATACCGACGGGTTCACCGTCACCCGTACGAGCGAGAGCGGCCCGGAACGCGCGCTTGCGTGTCTGGGAGCGGAAACGGCGGAACGCATTCGCGACATCGGTCTCGGTCTCGTCGTACGGAGGCTCGGCGAACGCTTCCGAGTAGACCAAGCGGAACGAGCCTTCGGCCTGTGTGGCCGCCGACCCGTCCATGCTCCTGACCGTGACGGTTCCGCGCTGCGTCATGTGGCATTCCCTCGAACGGTCTCCCGGATGCGCTCGCCGCACTCCCGTGCCTCGGCGCTGTCGATTCTCGCGGCGGTCCGCTCGAACTCCCGGATTCTGCCCAGCAGCCGTGGGGACGCGATCCCGCCGCACGTATCGAGAACGCCCCGCATCTCCTCGCACGCTTCGTCGGCCTCGCCGGCTGACATGAGGACGCAGGCGAGCCTGACCCGGTACGACGCGCCGTTACGGGACAGATCACGACCTATGCCGCGTACGGCAGCCTGGAGAAAAGGAACGGCGAGCTTGGGTTGCCCGGCCCGTATGTACAGGTCCGCCGTCGCGTAGTCGATCTCGAACGGACCGGCAAACCGTGCCCACTGCGGCACGTCGGAATCGGTGTCCGCGCGCCCTTGGCGGCTGACGGCTCGGCTCAGGGCACGGCGGGCCGCGGACAGGTCTCCTGTGTGGGTCGCCACATTGGCTTCCCTGAGTGCGATCACGAGGTGCACCGTGTGTCCGGCACCCGCGCGGGTGGCCAGGTGATGGGCGTACTCCACCGCGCTCGCGGCCTCCCACGTCCGAGCTGCCTTGATCGCCAAGAGAACAAGAGTCTCCAGAACGGAGACCTGCAACAACGGGTCGTCGACGAGCTGTGCCGCCGCCAGGGCTTCCATGCAGGCGGTGCGTCCCTGGCTGATTCGCCTGCCGTCATAGCCGTACCAAGCGCGGTGGCCGTGCAACTCGGCGAGTATGGTCCGCAGGTCCCGGCCGACGCGGCTCGTGTAGGAAGCCGCGCCCAGCGCGTTCGTGATCTCGCTCTCGATCGCGCCTGCCCGCGTCATGGCCGGCACGCTCCCCGAGGTGTGGTCGGTCCGGTACAGGCCGTCGAGCTCCGCGCGCAATCGGGCCACGTCGGCGGTGCCCACCCGAGGGCCCGCCCGAGTGCCGACGAGTGCCGCGCCGACGAGCAGCCCGGCGTCGTTGACGAACGTCCTTCGCTTCACACCTCCAGCGTCGCCGATCGGCGAGGTGAGCGTCACGCGATGCGGGGGCACCTCGAATCCCATTTCGGCCAGTGGTACGCCGAATATCGTTTCGAGCACGGTTTGTTGGCCCGGATGGGGTACGGGCGGAGGAGACTCCCGTTCCCACCGCCGGACTTGTCGCACGCTGATGGACGCGTTGATGCCCAAGCGTGCGGCTTCGTGGGTGAAGGCCGTCACGAACGTTTCCTGGGTGTACCCGGCCGCGCGTCGAAGCCGTGCCAGTTCGCTCACGAGCCCGCCCGTCATCCGTACCACCGCCGTTTGTCCGTCACCGTAGCGACTTGGCCACCGAGGCGAGCGTCAAAACGTCCGCCTGGATGTCCGGTCCCCTCTCGCCCACCCGCTCGTCCGAGCCGCTGCACTGGTGGTGTGCCGTGACCGCACGGTGCCGAGCCGCGGGAGGACGCGTTCATGGCCATGACCATGCATGTCTACGACGTCGACGGAAAGACCGGCCAGGTGGTCCGGGAGCGGGCCCGAGTCATCGTTCCGGTAGGCAACGAGCGCCTCGCTCCGTACCTGTCCAGCGCCTATCCGCCGTGCAGCTGCCCTCAGTGCCGTACGAAGAAGCGAGGGAGTGGCAGGTGACTCGGCGCCAGCGGCCGGCGGTGCGGTCGGAGGCGCATCGCGTCATCGCGGCCGTTTCGCCCGGGATCGCAGGCGATCGGCGAGGCAGCCGTGTCACGGCTCGGCCGACACCGTTGGACAGTGGGCCGCGCATGCGGCCCAACTCCCCAGGAAGAGAGACGTCATGAAGCGACTGATCGCCCGCCTCTGGCGCATCATCCGTGGCCCGATGCAATGGCGGGTTCTCTGGATCGCGCACGCGAAGTTCATGGTGGGCGTGACGGGCGTCGTCCGAGATGACGCGGGGCGCGTGCTCCTGCTACGTCACCGGATGTGGCCGGAGGGACGGCAGTGGGGGCTGCCGACCGGCTACGCGGTCAAGGGCGAGGAGTTCGGTTCGACCGTGGTTCGGGAGGTGCGTGAGGAGACCGGCCTGGAGGTCAAGGTCGGCCCACTTGTCCACCTCAAGAGCGGATACAAGCTGCGGATCGAGGTCGCGTACGAAGCGGCTCTGGTCGGCGGCGAACTCAAGATCGATTCGTTTGAGGTCTTGGAGGCGCGATGGTTCTCCCCGGACGAGCTGCCGGAAGGGGTGCAGGAGTCACATCGAGCACTGATCGTCGGGCCGGCGCCCCTCGGCTGACCGGCATTCCCCGGTTGCTGGCTCCCCATGAGCACCTGTCCGGCGAAGCCGACGCGGTAGCGCTGGCCGCCAAGCTGGCCGAGCTGCGCCGCGACGCGACCGACCTGGCGAGCCGGCACCCCCAGGTGACGTTCCGGCCGCTGTCCCGAGTCCTGACCGACTGGAGCGCGGCCGGGCTGCACACCCGCCCCTTCCGGGACGGCCTCGCCCTGCTCCGGCCTCGGTACGCCGCCCTCGGCCTTGGCCGGCTGCTTCCAATCGACCGCGTCATGGTCGGGGTCCGCTCGGAGCGCGAGGGAGCGTACGGCGGATTTCATCACCCGGACCAGGGCTACCGGCACCTGCACATGCGGGCTCTGGTCACGGTATCCGGTCCGCTGACGTCCGGCCTGCCCATGGATCCCGACCTGGCATCGCTCGATCTCCTGCGCGCGTACGCGCACGACTGCTTGCATTACGGATCGTTCCGCAGTTACCGGCTCAGGGGTGACGAGATCGTACGAACGCAGTACGGGGTGAACTTCCGACGCCATGACGGGCGTACCTACTCCGCACCTGATCTCGACGGATCGCCGACCACTCGCAATCTCGGCGTCGTCATGGAGGGGGCATGCGACCGCGAGGCACGTGCCGTCACGCGGCGGATCGCCCGCCGTATGGCCATCGTTCGAACGGAGGGAATGTCCGGGTATGTGTTCCGGGATGTGACGGGCATGCTCACGACCGCCGACACGGCCGCGCTCGCCCCGTCCATGTACCGTGCCGCCAGCGCACCCACGGAGCCGGCGGCGAGCTTTCTGGAATCCATGAGGACTTACCAGGAATCGGTCAACGCCCGATACGGCCGTTTCCTCACTGATGTCGGGCGGGGCGAGGCGGCCGGACTGCATGCGGTTCTGCTGCGGGCCATGTTGTCCGGGTCCCTCGCTGGTCTCTCCGCCTGGCTCGACCGTCGGCATGGACCCCACTCGTTTGCCGCTCTCTTCTTGAACCCCGGTTACCCTGCACGCTCGCCCAAGTAGCCGGGCGGGGCGATCAGCCGGCCCACCCGGTACCTGGGGTGGGGACGTAGCCGCTCAGGAAACGGTGAAGGGGTGGGGGCGACGGATGGGGCTCGACATCAGTGTGCTCGTTGTCGACTGGGAGCGGGTCGCGGGGTTCGTGCCCGGGGAGCGGGGGGAGCGGCTGGTGGACGCCGTGTATCCCGACGAGTGCGACGCCGAGTTCTTCGCCGGGCTGCCCGATGGCTGGGTGCGGTTTCCCGCCGAGGTGGCGGAGTGGTCCGCGCTGTACGAGTTCCACTCCACGAGCGGCTCGTTCAAGGCGCACTTCTGGGCCGGTGAACGGTGGGAGGACGTCCGGGAGCAGGCCGTGCCGGAGCTGCGGGCGGCGTTGGACACGTTCCTGTCGGGGTTGTTCTGGGATCCGTACGACATGGCCGTTCCCCCGGCGGGGACGGGGCCGGACGCGCCGGGAGTGCGGGAGCTCTTCGCGGAGCACGGTGTCGGGCTGCTGGTCGCCTGTCCGCCGGACGCCGTCCCCGTCCTGGCCGCCGCCTGGGCCGTCGCCGAGCCGCTGCTCGACGGGCTCGACGGGCCGCACACCGCGCACGCCGACTCCCCAGGACGGTGGATCCCGGACCACGACGCGTTCGCCGTGCTGTTGCGGGAGTGGGCGGAAGTGGTGCGCGAGGCGCACGCGCTGGGGTGGGGGATCGTGGGGCTGCCGATCTGACGCCGACGGTACGAGGGCCCGCGGGGACCCGCTTGACCCTCACCTCACGTCAGGCCGCAGGCTGAGGCCCGACGAAAGGCAGGACCCCATGACGTACACCGTCGGACAGGTCTCGGGCTTCGCCGGCATCACCGTGCGGACCCTGCACCACTACGACCGCACCGGGCTGCTCGCCCCCAGCCAGCGCAGCGCGGCCGGCTACCGCCTCTACGGCGAGGCCGACCTGGCCCGCCTCCAGCAGATCCTCTTCTACCGCGAACTCGGCTTCTCCCTGGAGGAGATCGCCGCCATCCTGGAGAACCCCCAGGCCAACGCGCTCGACCAGCTGCGCGCCCGGCACAAGCTGCTCAGCGAGCAGATCGGCCGGCTGCGGCGGCTGGTGGAGGTCGCCGAACGGGCGATGGAGGTGCAGGAGACCGGCGTCGCGCTGACGCCGGCCGAGCGCTTCGACGTGTTCGGCGAGGTGGCCTTCGACCTGAGCTACGCCACCGAGGCCGCCCTCAAGTGGCGCGACAGCGACAAGCACCGCCAGTCGCTGGCCAGCGCCGCCGCCCACAGCAAGGACGACTGGCGGCGGATCATGGCCGAACTTGCCCAATGGAGACGGGAGTTGTGTGCCGCCTTCGATGCCGGTGCGCCGGCGGACGGCGAGCGGGCCATGGACCTGGCCGAGGTGCACCGGGGACACCTCGACCGCTGGTTCATGTCCTGCCCGGCCGAGACGCACGTCCGCGTCGCCGACGACTTCGCCACCGACCCGCGGGCGTTCGCCCTGCTGGTGCCGCCCTCCGAGCAGCGGCCCGGCCTGGCCGCGTACGTGCGGGCGGCCATCCGCGCCAACGCGGCCCGGCACGGGGTGGCCGAGGGCGCGCGATGAGGATCCTGATCACCGCCGCCGGCTCGCGCGGCGACGTCGCCCCCTACACCGGCCTCGGCGCCCGGCTGCGCGCGGACGGCCATGACGTCACCCTGGCCACCCACGACCTCTTCGCCCCCCTCGTCCACGCCGCCGGCCTGGGCTTCCGCCCGCTCCCGGGCGACCCGCGCAGCGGGCGGCGGGACGGGGACGGCGGGAACCGGCAGCTGATGCGTACCGCCGCCGCGTTCGTCGGCCGGCTGGGGAGCGGGCTGGCCGACGCCGTCACCGGCGACGGCGGCCGGGGCCTCCCCGACCTCCTCCTGCTCTCCACCACCACCGCCCCCCTCGGCCGGCACCTCGCCGAGGCGACCGGCGTCCGCACCCTCGACGTCTTCCTCCAGCCGACCGCCCCCACCGGCGACTTCCCGCCCGTCGTGGGCGGCACCCGCTCCCTCGGCCGGTTCGGCAACAGGACGGCCGGCCGGCTCGCGCTGCGCGTGACCGACCGCCTCTACGCCGACGCCGTCCGCACGCTCCGCGCCGACCTCGGACTGCCGCCCGCCACCCCGTCCGCCGTCCGCCGCCGCCACGCGGCGACGGGCGCGCCGGTGCTACACGGCTTCACCGAGGCCCTCGTCCCCCGCCCGGCCGACTGGCCGTCCGGCCACGTGGTGACGGGCCCGTGGTGGCCGCATCAGGGCGTGGACCGGCTGCCCGCCGCCTTGGAGGACTTCCTGGCCGCCGGGCCGCCCCCGGTCCTCGTCGGCTTCGGCAGCATGCCCGCCGACGACGCCGAGCGGCTGAGCGGGCTCGTCGTCGCGGCGCTGCGCCGCGCCGGCCTGCGCGGCGTCCTCCAGGCGGGCACCGCCGGGCTGTCGGCGGCCGGGGACGACGTCCTCACCGTCGGGGACGTCCCGCACGCGCCGCTGTTCCCGCGGCTCGCGGCGGTCGTCCACCACGCGGGCGCGGGCACGACCGCCGCGACGCTGCGCGCGGGCGTGCCGTCCGTACCCGTCCCGGTCATGGCCGACCAGCCCTTCTGGGCCGCCCGCCTGGCCGCCCGGGGCGCGGCCCCCGCCCCCGTCCCGTTCCGCGAGCTCACGGCCGAGCGCCTCGCGGACGCGCTGCGGGAGGCGACGACGGAGCGGTCGTACGCGGAGGCGGCCCGGCGGCTGGCGGGGGAGGTCGCCGGGGAGGACGGGGCGGAACGGGTGGCGGAGGCCGTGGCGGCGTACGCCGGCGCCTGACCCGGCGGTACGGGCATGCCCTCCCGTGCGGCGCCCGGACCGCCGATACGCTGCGCTGATACGGTCCGGCGGCATGAACGACACGGTGTACGTAGGCAACGCCGGCAAGGACGCCGCCCTCGACCGGGGCTGGCTGCTCGGCCACTTCAAGGACCCCTCCGACCCCCGCCACAGCGAGGCGGTCGAGATCAAGTGGGGCGTCCACCCGGCCGGTGACGAACGCGCCCGCTGGGTCACCGACGAGGCCCGCACCGCGCTGCTGGTCCTGATCAGCGGCCGGTTCCGGGTCGAACTGCCGGGCCGGAGCGTGCTGTTGAGCGAGCAGGGCGACTACGTCGTGTGGGGCGAGGGGATCGACCACTCCTGGCGCGCGGAGGAGGAGTCGGTCGTGATGACGGTGCGGTGGCCGTCGGTGCCGGGGTACCGGGTGGACGAGGCCGGGAACGGCTAGGGCCGAGGAGGCCGGGAACGGCTGGGGCCCGCGCCGCCCGGGCTCACGGCCGCCCCCGGCTGCCCCCGCCGCGCCGCAGGCGGGCGCGGACCGCCCGCTGGGCGACCGGGCCCAGGCCCTCCAGGACGGACACCAGGCCGGAGAGCTGGTCGAGGGCGTCCAGGGCGCGCAGGGCGCCGTCCTCGTCCACCCCCTCGTACAGTTCCAGGCCGACGAAGGCGGACGCGACCGCGCGCGCGAGCCCGGGGGAGTCGACGAAGCCGGCGAGGGGGGTGTCCGCGAGGACGCGGGACAGGACGCGCTCGATCTCGTCGATCCAGAGGGTGAGGCCCGCCGCGGTGGCCGGGGCGAGCCGCGGCTGGTTCTGTGCCCCGGCGAGCAGCTGGGCGAGGACGGCCACGTTGCCCTCGGCGCGTTCGGCCGCGTGCAACTCGCGGCCCAGCTCCAGGAGTTCGGAGAGGCTCCGGACCCGGTCCAGCCGCTCCCGGTAGCGGGCGACGCGCTGTTCGGCGCCGTGCCGGCAGGCGGCGGAGAGCAGCTCGTCGACGCTGCCGAAGTGGTAGAAGACCAGGGCCTGGTTCACCCCGGCGGTGGCGGCGATGCTCCGCGCGGAGACCTTGGCGATGCCCTGCTCGGCGAGGGTGCGCAGGGCGCCTTCCATCAGCTTGACGCGGGTGTCCGCGCTCGTGCTCGGCGCCGTCCGGGTACCGCGGCTCATACCCGCGCCTCCTCGCGCACCGGCCGCAGCCCCGCCCTGACCCCGTAGTCCCGCACGGCCGTGTAGTCCGCGGTGAAGGACCCCGAGTAGCCGAAGAGCGGGCCGAACCGCCGGTTGGTGACGGCCACCCGGATCCGGAAGCACCCCGCCGCGTCGTCGTACGACTCGCGCACCACCGCGTCGCCCGCGACGAGGTCCGGGACGCGGACGTCCACCCGGCCTTCCCGGAAGCGGTGTTCGCCGGACCGGATGACCAGCGACCCGTCGGCTTCCGCCGAGAAGTGCAGGTCGGTGGCGAGGTGCTGGTGGGTGCCGAGGTAGTCGACGACGCAGCCGCGCTCGGGGCTCCAGATCATGGTGGCGTCGAACCGCCGGGCGCCGTCGGGGAAGGCGAAGGTCCGGACGAAGGTGACGGTCTCTCGCCCGTACGAGTCCCGGTACGGGACGTTCTCGATGGTGAACGGCACGTCGCGGCCGGCCCGCGGGACGAGGATGTTCCGGGTGCCGCCCAGCGCGAGGAACGGCCGGACGAAGCCCCGGCCGTGCCGGACGCGCTCCATCGTGCCGCGCCCCACGCAGGCCGTCCCGCTGTCGAGGCCCACGGAGAAGCGCTGCCGGATCCGCGGGTGGAGCCGGTCGAAGTCGGCGCCGAGGGCGCGCTGGAAGATCGAGGTCATGACGGCTCCGGGGCGGTGGTGGCGTTGGCGTTGGTGGTGGTGGCGGAGATAGGGGCGGGGGTGGGCGGGGTGGCGAGCAGGACGTGCGTGGCGTACCGGAAGCGCTGCGGCCCGCCCGGCGCGCACGGCAGGTACGTGATGTCGGTGAACCGCAGGCCCCAGCGGCGGTGCCGGTCGGGTCGCTGCGTGCGGTCCCACCGGTCGTCGGGATCGGCGCGGATCAGCGCCTCGACGTACAAGCCCATCGAACGACTCCCCCCGGAGCAATGGAGCAATGGAGCAATGGTTTGAGCGACTGCTCAAAACGCAGCGTACACTGCGTCTTGAGCAGTCGCTCAAACCCACCCCCCTGGCGTTACGAGTGCCTACCTCCGGTGCTCCAGCCGCACCACGGGAACCACGCGCCCCACCCCTTCGGCCCGCTCCCGGAACTCCGCGAACTTCGGCTCGGCCGCGACCTGCCGCCGCCACAGCTCCTCGTACTCCGCCGGGTCCGTCACCTCCACCGCCCGGGCGGGGAAGGCGTCGGCCCCCACTTCGCCGCCCAGCTCCACCCGCAGCGCCTCCGGGTGGGCGCGCAGGTTGTGGTACCAGGCGGGGGCCACCGGCGCGCCGCCGTTGAGGGCGAAGACGTGGGGACGGCCGGCGTCGTCCGGCAGGTGGACCAGCGGCGTGGTGCGGAGCTCGCCGCTGCGGGCGCCCCGGGTGGTGAGCAGGAGCAGGGGCGTCCCGGCGAACTCGCCGCCCACCACACCCCCGTTGGCGCGGAACTCCTCGATCACCCGCAGGTTGAAGGGGTTGCTGTTCATGACGCCGGGGTCTTCGGGGCCGTGGCCAGGTCGATGCGGGCGTACTGCTCGGGGGAGAGAGACAGGCCGAGGGCGTCCCAGTTCTCCGCCAGGTGGGCGGGGGAGGAGGTGCCGGGGATCGGGATCATCGCCGGGGAGCGGTGCAGCAGCCAGGCGAGGGCCGTCTGCGCCGGCGTCGCCCCGAGCTCCCGCGCCACCTCCGCCACCGGGCTGTCCGGCCCGGCGTGCTCGCCCATCGCGATGGGCCAGAAGGGCAGGAACGCGATGCCGTGCTCCGTGGCGTGGTCGATGACGGGGTCGTGCCCGCGCTCGCCGAGGTTGTAGAGGTTCTGGACGGTGTGGACGGGGACGATGGCGGACGCCTCCCGCACCTGCTCGACGGTCACCTCCGACAGCCCGATGTGACGGACTTTGCCCTCGTCCTGGAGCTGCTTCAGCGCGCCGATCTGGTCGGCCGCCGGGTACGCGGGGTCGATGCGGTGCAGCTGGAGCAGGTCGATGCGGTCGGTGCCCAGCCGGCGCAGGCTCAGTTCGGCCTGCTGCCGCAGGTAGGCGGGGTGGCCGTGGGTGACCCACTCGGTCGGGGAGGGCCGGACCACGCCCACCTTGGTGGCGATCACGACGTCGCCGGCGAACGGGCGGAGCGCCTCCGCCACCAACTCCTCGTTCTCGCCCAGCGCGTACGCGTCCGCCGTGTCGAAGAGGCGGATCCCGAGCTCGACCGCCCGCCGGAGCAGGGCGATCGCGTCCGTGCGGTCGGTGGGGGCCGTCCAGATCGGGGCCGTGACGCCGTGCCGCTCGTCGGGCCGGCCGGCGAGGCGCATGGCGCCGTAGCCGAGGCGCGGGACGACGAGGTCGCCGCCGATGGCGTGGGTGGTGGCCGTGTTGTGCGCTGTGGTCTGTGCTGTGTTCTGCTGCATGCCGGAGACGTTAGAAGCTGACACATGTGTGAGCTTCAAGCTCGAAACCGGCACTGTGAGGGGGATCACTGTTGAAGATCGGAGAACTGGCGGCGGTCACCGGAGTGAGCGTCCGCCTGCTGCGCTACTACGAGGAGCAGGACCTGCTCACCCCGGTCCGCACACCCGGCGGCCACCGCTCGTACGGGCCCGAGGCCCCGCTGACCGTCCGCCGCATCCGGGCGCTGCTCGATGCGGGACTGCCCACGCGCGTGATCCGGGAGGTGCTGCCGTGCGTGGAGGGGGACGGGATGTTCGTCCACCCCTGTGTGAGCGACCGGCTGCGGGACCAGCTGCGCGGGATGGAGGAGCGCATCGCCGAGCTGGAGAGCAGCCGGGCGGGGCTGGCGGCGATCCTTGAGGTCACCGAGGCGGCCGCCGTCGGCTGAGGGCGGTGGTTGTGGTTGTGGCGGTAGTGGCGGTAGTGGCGGCGGTGGCGGCCCCCGCCGCGTACCGCCCCGGCGCCACCCCCACGATCCGCTTGAAGTGCCGCCCCAGGTGCGCCTGGTCGTAGAACCCGGCCGCCACCGCCACCGTGCGCGGCGGCACCCCGTCCAGCAGCAGCCGCCGCGCCCGGTCGACGCGGCGCGCGGTGAGGTACTGGTGCGGGGCGATGCCGAACGCCCGGCTGAACGTCCGTACCAGGTGCGTCGGATGGGCGTGCAGCCGGGCCGCCGCCTCCCGGAGCGTCAGCCCCTCCACGAGGTGCGCGTCGAGCAGCTGCCGCAGCCGGTCCGCGAGGACGGCGGCGTCGCGGCCGCCCGGCGCGGGCCGGGGCGCGGACCGCAGGTCCAGGTGGCGCGTCAGCCGCTCGGCGACGAACGCGAGCCGGCTCTCCGCCTCCAGCTCCCCGCCGGGCGCGGCCAGGGCGGCGTGCAGGTGGTGGACGCGGTGGCGCAGCAGCGGGTCGGCCAGCGTCGGCCGGTCCACGGCCGCGCCGATGTGCTCCTCGCCCAGCACGTCCGTGCCGAGGTAGAGGACGCGCTTGCGGAAGCCCCCGGGCGTGGCCGGGGAGCCGCTGTGCGGCACGTGCGGGGGCAGGAGGGTCACCTGGTGGTGGAGTGCCCCGTGCTCGTCGTGCTCCAGGTCGTAGCGGATCATGCCGTCGTCGACGATCAGCAGCGACCAGGTGTCGTGGGTGTGCATGGGGTACGCGTGCTCGAAGAAACGGGCGTGGAGGATCTCCGCGACGCCCGACACCTCCGGGCGCCACGCCGTGATCCGTGAACGGCCCGCCCGCCCGGTGCTCGGCACGCGAGGAGCGTAGCCGGGGGGGCGTACAAGACGATCACCGGGGCCCGCCGGGGCCCACCCCTGCGCCGGTCCTCCGCGGCACCGACAATGGAAGAGACCACCACGGGACGCCCGGGCGCAACGCGTGCGAAATCGTGTGGTGGGATGCTGATGTGCCCCGGCCTCCCCCGCGGCCGGGAGCGGACGGCCTGACCAGCGAGGATAGGTAGCTATGGATAAGCAGCAGGAGTTCGTGCTCCGCACCCTCGAGGAGCGCGACATCCGCTTCGTGCGGCTGTGGTTCACCGATGTGCTCGGCTACCTGAAGTCGGTCGCCGTCGCCCCCGCGGAGCTTGAGCAGGCCTTCGACGAGGGCATCGGGTTCGACGGCTCCGCCATCGAAGGATTCGCGCGGGTGTACGAATCCGACATGATCGCCAAGCCGGATCCGGGCACCTTCCAGATCCTCCCCTGGCGCGCGGAGGCCCCCGGCACCGCCCGAATGTTCTGCGACATCCTGATGCCGGACGGCTCCCCGTCGTACGCGGACCCCCGCTACGTCCTCAAGCGGATCCTCGCCAAGACCTCCGACCTCGGGTTCACCTTCTACACCCACCCCGAGATCGAGTTCTTCCTGCTCAAGGACAAGCCGGTGGACGGCACCCGCCCGGTGCCCGCCGACTCCTCCGGCTACTTCGACCACACCCCGCAGAACGTCGGCATGGACTTCCGCCGCCAGGCCATCACCATGCTCGAATCCATGGGCATCTCGGTCGAGTTCAGCCACCACGAGGGCGCCCCCGGCCAGCAGGAGATCGACCTGCGCTACGCCGACGCGCTCTCCACGGCCGACAACATCATGACGTTCCGCCTGGTGATGAAGCAGGTGGCGTTGGAGCAGGGGGTGCACGCCACCTTCATGCCGAAGCCCTTCTCCGAGTACCCCGGCTCCGGCATGCACACCCACCTCTCCCTCTTCGAGGGCGACCGCAACGCCTTCCACGAGTCCGGCGCGGAGTACCAGCTCTCCAAGGTCGGCCGCTCCTTCATCGCCGGCCTCCTCCGGCACGCGGCCGAGACCTCCGCCGTCACCAACCAGTGGGTCAACTCCTACAAGCGCATCTGGGGCGGCTCCCAGCGCACCGCGGGCGCCGGCGGCGAGGCCCCCTCCTACATCTGCTGGGGCCACAACAACCGCTCCGCCCTCATCCGCGTCCCCATGTACAAGCCCGGCAAGACCGGCTCCACCCGCGTCGAGGTCCGCTCCATCGACTCCGGCGCCAACCCGTACCTCACGTACGCGGTCCTGCTGGCCGCCGGCCTCAAGGGCATCGAAGAGGGCTACGAACTCCCCGCCGGCGCCGACGACGACGTCTGGGCCCTCTCCGACGCGGAGCGCCGCGCCATGGGCATCGAGCCCCTCCCCCAGAACCTCGGCGAGGCCATCGAACTGATGGAGCGCAGCGAACTCGTCGCCGAGACCCTCGGCGAGCACGTCTTCGACTTCTTCCTCCGCAACAAGAAGCAGGAGTGGGAGGAGTACCGGTCCGAGGTCACGGCGTTCGAGCTGCGAAAGATGCTGCCGGTGCTTTAGCCCGGCGGGGCGGGCGGGGTTTCTCGCCTCAAGGGGCTTGATGGGGCCCGCGGTTACCGGCTGCGGGCCCCGTGCTTTGGGTGTGGGCTCAGGTGCCGCCGCCGGGATTGTCCCGCGTGTGGGGGGACCACTCTTGACCGCGCGCTCATACAGTTGGTCGAGGCGCTCCAGCTCCATCTGTCGTACGTCCTCGGCGGGCTCTTGGGCGATGGCCTTGAGGGCGTTCTTCACGGCGTCGTGGGCGGCGTGGATGTCGATGTCGAGGTGGGCGGCGATGTCGCGGTAGCTCATGCCGTAGCCGACGGCCGCCGCGCTGCCGCTGAAGAGGCGGAACCGTCCCTGCGGGCAGCCGGGAAGGCGGACACCGGCCGGGCGGTGCTCGTCCGCGGGATCGTCGGAGCCGGAGAGGGAGACCATGACCATTCCGAAGCTCGCCGAAAGGGTGGGGCGCAGCCGCACACTCATCCTCCGGCTGGCCAGCAACCTCGCCGAGGGGTGGCCACCCCCTACGTACCGGCCAGGCAGCACCGGCCGGAGTACGACCTGAGCTGGTTCGATGACTACTGGGCGCGCCGGCAGGCAGGAATCCGTCAGGGCCGCAGAACCGACCTTGAACAAACGCCGAAAGATCAGCAAGACGTCAAGAGGCCCCGCCGACAGTACCCGGAGCAGCCTCTTCTCTTCGTGACAACCGCAAAGGGCAGGGACCCTTCAGTCCACTGAGGCGCGCACGAGCAGCGTGCCAAGGGCCTCGTCGCCCGGCGGCGGGAGGACCCGGGCGTCGACGTCGTCGAAACCGTGACGCTTCAGCAGGTCAGCCCACATGTGGGGGGCGTACTGCCAGCGCAGGACGGTCAGTTCGCGCTCGCGTCCTTCCAGCCACTTGCCGCGCATCTGCTGGGGCCCGTACACGTCGGGGGCGGGCTCGGCGTGGCTGAAGACGAAGACGCCGCCGGCGGTGAGCCGCTTGGCGACCAGGGGCAGGAGTCGGTTGGGGTCGGTGAACCACGCCGCGCCCCACATGGAGTAGATCGCGTCGTATTCAGTGGCTTGGGTGACGAGGAACTCGCACACGTTGGCGTGAATGAAGGTGATGTTCGGCTCGTCCGCCCACCAGCGGTGGGCACGTTCGATCTGGTGGGCGGAGAAGTCCACGGCGGTCACCTGGGCGCCGCGGCGGGCGAGGCAGACGGCGTCGGCGCCTTCTCCGGGCCCGAGTTCCAGGACGGTGCGGGGCGTGCCGAGGAGTTCGAGGCCGGGCCCGTGGCCGGGGAACTGCGTCCATTCGAACGGGCCGACGGGCGGGGCCGGCTGGTCGCCCTCGCCACGGTGGGGTTTGTAGAGGTCCCAGTATTCGGCGGGGGTGAGGGGCGGGCGGGGCATGGGGCTCCTCGCGGGGAACGGCGGGCCGCGTGAGTTCGCCACCGTACCGGCGCCGTCCCGCCGCCGAGGCGTGTTCGCCGAACTCCACCCGCTCGGCCCACGAAGGGGCCCGGGGACGCGCGCGGCGTCCCCGGGCCTGGTCGTTCCGGTTCGCTCAGTGGCAGCTGGTTCCCGGGGCGCACGGCCCGCACTTGGTGTAGTCGGCCTCCCAGAGCTTCCAGTCCACCTCGAACCCGTTCTCAGCGATGATCTTCGCGGTGCGTTTGACCGATCCGTCGTACTTGAACGCGATCTCGGGGATGTGCTCCAGGAACCGGCCCTGGAAGTGCTCGTGGCAGAACTCCCGGTAGTTACGGGTGTCCAGGATGAAGGTGTGCACGGCGATGTCCACGGTCCGCCCGCAGCACATCTCCAGCTTCTGCCCCCACTTCTCCATCGCCGTGATCAGGTACGAGACGGCCGCGTGGAACAGGCGGTTGGCGTACACCTCGTCGAACGGGTAGTCCCGCATCAGCAGCTGGATCTCCCGCTCCCACACCTCGGGCTTGACGTAGTTCCGAGGATCGCGGACCTTCGGCCTGGCCTCGACTGCCGTCGCCATGCTGTCCTCCCTGCTGCTCGGACCTGCCGCCCCGCGAGCCGGGGGCGTGCCCCCAGTTCACCGCCGGCTGCGGGCCCGTGGTGATCGATTGCCGCTGGTCGCACACGGTGTGCAGATGCTGCACGCGCTCTCGACGGCCACCGGGGCCGCGCGTACGGTTGGCGCGCCGGTCCTGCGCCCGCTGGAGGTGTGGTGAGCACCGATGCGCTGTGGAGAACCCCTGAAGCCGTCGCCCTGATCGGCCGCAGCCGGGCCGGGGCGCTTATCCGGCTCGGACGGGTCCATCTCGGGTGGCGGCAGGCCGACCTCGGCCGCCGGGTGGGCTGCTCGGCCTCCACGATCTCCCGTCTGGAACGCAGCGGCACCCCCGACATCGGGCTGCTGCGGCGCGCCGCCCGCGAGGTGGGGTTACCGACAGATGTTCTGGCCGCGGCCATCGGCCTCGGGCCGGGGGCGCCCACTACAGTGGCGCCGTCCGGTCAGCGTCATGCCGAGGAGGACCCGTTGCGCCGCCGCTCACTGCTCGCCGCTGCCGGAACCGCCGTCCCCCTCCAGCTCCTGGCCGGCATCGACGAGGCGCTGGCCGCCCCACCCGAGCCGCACAGCCCTCTGGCCCCGGTCGCCCCGCGCCTTGCCCGCGCGCACGCGCTGTTCGACGCCGGCCGCCACGCCCAACTCCTCGACGCCCTACCCGCGCTCCTGGCCGACGCCCGCGCCGCCACCGTCGCCCGCACGGAGGCCACGTACGCGACCCTGTCGTCCTGCTACGCGTTGGCCTCGCGCGTGCTGACGAAGATCGGCCAGTACGAGCGGTCCCGGATCACCGCCGACCGGGCCATTACATACGCGGACCTCTCCGGCGACCCGATCGCCACCGCCGCCGCGTCCCGCGAGCTGAGCATTGTCCTGCGGCACCAAGGCCAGCCGGACGCCGCCCAGCGCCTCGTGGACAGTGCCTTGGGCGCCGTCGAGCGGACCGGCCTGAACACTCAGGCGCAAGCCATGGCGTACGCGCAGATGCTGTGCACCACCTCGTACACCGCCGCCCGGGCCGGTCACCGCGACCAGGCCCTCGCCCTGATCTCCGAAGCCTCGCGCGCGGCCCGCCGACTGCCGCACACCCCGCCAGCGGGGGCCGCCTTCTCCATCAGCCCGGCCGCCGTCACCCTCTATGAAGTCGGCGTCCACTGGGCCCTCGGGGACGCCGGCGCAGCCCTCCACGTCGGCCGGGAGCTGCGCCCGGGGCAGTTCCCGACGGCCGAGCGGAAGGCCCGGATGCACACTGACCTGGCCCGCGCCTGGTGGCAGTGGGGCAAACCCCAGCAGACCGCCGACGCCCTTCTGGAGGCGCTGCGTACTTCCCCGACCGAGGTTACGGATCGGCCGGCGATCCGCCGCGTCGCTGTTGATCTGATCCACCGGCATCCCCACACGGCTGGGCGGCGGGAACTTGCCGCGGGCATCGGGCTGCGCGCCCGGTAGCGCTCACCGTGTCGTTGAAGCCGCGGTCTTGCTGTCGAACGAGAACGTCGCGCCATGGGCATCGAATCTCTGCCCCAGAACCTCGGCGAAGCGATCGAGCTGATGGAGCGCAGCGAACTGGTCGCGGAGACGCTGGGTGAGCACGTCTTCGACTTCTTCCTGCGGAATAAGAAGCAGGAGTGGGAGGAGTACCGGTCTGAGGTCACGGCCTTCGAGCTCCGGAAGATGCTGCCGGTGCTTTAGCCCGGCGGGGCGGGCGGGGTTTTTCGCCTCAAGGGCGTGGCGGGGCCCGCGGTTGTCGGCTGCGGGCACCCGCGCTGTGGGCTCACCGCAGCTTGCCCACCCCGCCCTTGACGGTTGCCGGACCACCCCCGTGCGCGGGGACCACGAGGACGCGCTGCGCGCGGTGCCCCGCCACCTCGGACCACCCCCGCGTGCGCGGGGACCACCCGTGGGCGTGGATGAACTGCTGCTGGGCGGTGGGACCACCCCCGCGTGCGCGGGGACCACACTTTGTGACCTGCGTCGTTCCCGTGGAGTGACGGCGTTTTCCTTCACTTGCTCATCGCCGCTCTGCCCTCCCCGGGGGTAGCCGTGGAGTCACCCGCCGGAAGCGAACCCCGTGAAGGCGGCCCATGCGCCCGCAGGGAACGCGACGGACGGTCCTTCCGCCTTCTTGGAGTCGCGCACGCGGACCGCGTCATCAGCGGCCGCCATCTCGACGCACGATGGGCCGTCTCCGTTGCTGTAGCTGCTTTTTATCCACTCCGGTTCGGGGCCGGTTCCGCCGGAGGATCCGAGGGTCATGTCTCTCCCAGTACCTTTTCGACAAAGGCCAGGGACTCCTGTGGTCCGAGCGCCTGCGCTCGGACGACTCCGTAACGCAGGTCTAGGACTTGGAGCTCCTTGGCGTCGGTGACCACGCGGCTGGCGAGCTGCACCTCGTACAGGCCCACCATCGTGCTGTCCGTGAGCTTGAGCAGCCTGAACGGCCCTTCGAGACCGGAGTTCACCTCGCTGTGCAGAGGCAGGACCTGGAGCTCCACGTTCCGCCACTGGCCAATCTCCAACAGGCGTTCGAGCTGCTGCCGCATGGCCATTCTGCCTCCGACGGAGCGCCGCAGCGTAGCCTCGCACAACACGAAGCTGAAGAAGGGCCGTCGTGCCGAAGCCGTGACGATCTCCTGCCGGGCCATCCGCGCGGCTACGCGCCATTCGATCTCGTCTTGGCCGAACGGCGGGCGGCGGTTGGCGAACACCGCCCGCGCGTAAGCCTCCGTCTGCAAGAGCCCGTCGATGACCGAGTTGTTGTACGAGCCCAGCTCGACGGCCTCCCGCTCAAGCTTCGCGATGTCCCGGACCTTCTTCGGGTACCGCGCCTCCGCCAGGTCCTCCCGCAAGGCGGCGAGCTTCCCGCCCGCCCCCAGGGCCTCGTCCGCCCGCTCCAGGAAGCCAGGCTGGGGGACGCGCAGGCCCCGCTCCACCTTGTAGACCAGATCCCGGCTGTAGCCGACGGCCGCCGCCAGCTCGGCCGCCTCCATCCCCGCCGCTTCCCGCCACAGCCTCAGCTGCCGCCCCACTGCGGCGACCAGCACCATGGACTCGTCCTCGGGGTCGAGCTCCCACCCGTTCTCGTCACTCATTCGCGCCACCTCCACGTACCGGCCACCGCAGCCGCCATCGGCCAGTCAGCGTGGCAGGCGCGGTCGTGGGCGGTGGCGGGAACCGGGGATTCCGCACCGATCGGGGGGTGGGTGCCGCGCTTCGCGGCGGCGGGTCTGTCGATACGCTGGAGATCGGGCCTTGACCGGGCATGGTCAGCTGGAGGCGATGGGGCGATGGGATGACAGTGCCGGACGGGCGGCCCGAGAGCCGGCGCGGCAGTACGTACACCCGGCTCGTGCGGAGCGGGTTCGCCGATCCGGCCGCCGCCGAGCGGCTGCTCGACGACGCCGACGGGCTCGCGGCGTTGCGCGATGATCCGGTGTTCCTGGACGCGCTCGGCGCGACCGCCGATCCCGATCTCGCGCTGCTCGGGCTGGTGCGGCTCGCCGAGGCGCTGGAGGCGAAGCGTGGGCCGGCCGAGCGGCAGGAACTGCTCGACACCGTCGTCAGTGCGAAGCCGCTGCGCGACCGGCTGCTGGGCGTGCTCGGGGCGTCCGAGGCGCTCGCCGATCACCTCGCGCGGCACCCGGGCGACTGGCACGCGCTCGTCACGTTCGAGCGGGCCGATCTCCATCCCGGTACGGCCGAGTTCGAGCGCGCCCTCGCCGACGGTGTCGCCGCCGGGCGGGAGGCCGGGCTCGTGCCGTCCGACGCGCTGCGCGCCGCCTACCGGCGCTGCCTGCTCACCGTCGCCGCCCGGGACGTCACCGGCACCACCGACGTCGCCGAGACCGCCGCCGAACTCGCCGACCTGGCCACCGCCACCCTCCGCGCCGCCCTCGCCGTCGCCTGCGACGAGCACCCCGACGACGCGGCGGCCTGCCGGCTCGCCGTCATCGGCATGGGCAAGTGCGGCGGCCACGAGCTCAACTACGTGTCCGACGTGGACGTCGTCTTCGTCGCCGAACCGCGCGGCGACACCACCGAGGCGACGGCGTTGCGGGCCGCCACCCGGCTCGCCTCCCGGATGATGCGCGTCTGTTCGGACATCACCCCCGAGGGCACCATCTGGCCCGTCGACGCCAACCTCCGTCCCGAGGGCCGCAACGGCCCCCTGGTGCGCACGCTCAGCAGCCACCTCGCGTACTACCAGCGCTGGGCGAAGACCTGGGAGTTCCAGGCGCTGCTCAAGGCCCGGCCGGTGGCCGGCGACGCCGAGCTGGGGCAGGAGTACGCGGACGCCGTCTCGCCGCTCGTCTGGCAGGCCGCCGAACGCGAGAACTTCGTCCCCGACGTGCAGCAGATGCGCCGCCGCGTCGTCGCCTCCATCCCCGCCGACCGGCTCGAACGCGAACTCAAGCTCGGACCCGGCGGGCTGCGGGACGTCGAGTTCGCCGTCCAGCTGCTGCAACTCGTGCACGGCCGCAGCGACGCCACCCTGCGCAGCGGCACCACCCTCGACGCACTGGCCGCGCTCGCCGCCGGCGGGTACGTGGGACGGGCCGACGCCGCCGCGCTGGACGCCGCGTACCGCTTCCTCCGCGCCATGGAACACCGCATCCAGCTCCACCGGCTGCGCCGCACCCACCTCGTACCCGAGAGCGAGGCGGAACAGCGGCGGCTGGGACGCTCGTTGGGCTTCCGTACGGAACCCGTCACCGAGCTCGGCAAGGAGTGGCGGCGGCACGCACGGGAAGTACGGCGGCTGCACGAGAAGCTGTTCTACCGGCCGCTGCTCGACGCCGTCGCCCAGCTCGAACCGGCCGAGACCCGGCTCAGCCCCAAGGCCGCCGGACAGCGCCTGGAGGCGCTCGGGTACGCGGACCCGGCCGCCGCGCTCCGCCATCTGGAGGCGCTTGCCTCGGGAGTGACCCGGAAGGCGGCGATTCAGCGTACGCTGCTGCCCGTGCTGCTGGGCTGGTTCGCGGACTCCTCCGACCCCGACGCGGGACTGCTCAACTTCCACAAGGTCTCCGACGCGTTGGGCAAGACACCCTGGTACCTGCGGCTGCTGCGCGACGAGGGCGCCGCCGCCGAGAACCTGGCCCGCGTCCTGTCCGCCGGGCGGCTCGCCCCCGACCTGCTGCTGCGCGCCCCCGAGGCCGTCGCCCTGCTCGGCGCGCCCGAGGGGCTGCGCCCGCGCGACCGCGAGGTGCTGGAGCAGGAGACGCTCGCGGCCGTCGGGCGGGCCCAGGACGCGGAGAAGGCGATCGTCGCGGTGCGGGGGGTGCGGCGGCGGGAGCTGTTCCGCGTCGCCGCCGCCGACATCGTCGGTGCTTACGGGAGGCCCGGCGGGGCTGAGGGCGGTCCCGTCGCTCGTGATCACGGCAGCCGGTGTGATCTCGTCGGCCGGGCCGTCTCCGATCTCAACGCCGCCGCTCTCGCGGGCGCGCTGCGCGCCGCCGTGCGCGCGGAGTGGGGCGATACCTTGCCCACGCGGTTCGCCGTCATCGGGATGGGGCGCTTCGGGGGGCGCGAGCAGGGGTACGGCTCGGACGCCGACGTGCTGCTGGTGCATGAGCCTCGGGACGGGGTCGGCGACGAGGAGGCTGCGAAAGCGGCCTTCGCCGTGGCCAACGAGATGCGGCGGCTGCTGCAACTTCCGACCACCGACCCGCCGTTGCTGATCGACGCCGATCTGCGTCCGGAGGGGAAGTCCGGGCCGTTGGTACGGAGCCTCGCTTCCTATGCCGCTTATTACCGGCGGTGGTCGTTGGTCTGGGAGAGCCAGGCGCTGTTGCGGGCCGAGCCTGTCGCGGGTGACGCGGAGCTCGGGCGGCGGTTCGTGGAGTTGATCGATCCGTTGCGGTATCCGGCGGAGGGGCTGTCCGAGGACGCCGTTCGGGAGATCCGGCGGTTGAAGGCCCGGATGGAGACCGAGCGGCTGCCTCGGGGGGCTGACCGGACCACCCATACGAAGCTGGGGCGGGGTGGGCTTTCCGACGTCGAGTGGACCGTGCAGCTTTTGCAGATGCGGCATGGGCATGGGGAGCCGCGGTTGCGGACGACGCGGACGCGCGAGGCGCTCTCGGCCGCCCACGACGCGGGGCTCTTGGACGCCGACGAGATGCACATCCTCGACGAGGCGTGGGTTCTCGCGACCAGTGTGCGGAACGCGGTGATGTTGGTGCGGGGGAGGCCGGGGGATACGTTTCCCGGTGATCCTCGGGAGTTGGCGGCGGTGGGGCGGTATCTCGGGTACGAGCCGGGGCACGTGGGCGACATGCTCGATGACTATCGGCGGGTTACGCGGCGGGCTCGGGCCGTGGTCGAGGAGCGGTTTTACGGGGGGTAGGGGTGGCGCCCCATGGGTGGCGCCCCAGCCCCGCCCCTTCGCCGATTCCTGGGGCTGACGCCCCAGACCCCGAAACCGCGCTCCGCGCGGTTGTCATCAAACGCCGGACGGGCTGATTGGTGCCCCCGGGCGCGATATCAAGCCCGTCCGGCGTTTGAGGACGAGCAGCGGAACCGCGAAGAGGGCACCTCACCCCGCAGCGGCCACCTGCCGCGCCAGCCGGTACGGAAACGCGCGGTACCACGCGTACGACACCGCGAACCCGAAGGCCAGGCACAGCAGCCCGCCGACCGCGTCGAGCCAGAAGTGGTTGGCCGTCGACACGATCACGGCGAGCGTCGCCACCGGGTACAGAACCCCGAGAACCCGCACCCACACCCACCGCGCCAGCAGCGCGATCGTGACGCCGCACCACACCGACCACCCGATGTGCATGGACGGCATCGCCGCGTACTGGTTGGAGACGTCGGCGAGGTTGCCGGAGGCCATGGAGCCCCAGGTGTGGTGGACGAGGACGGTGTCGATGAAGCCGGGGCCGTCGGCCATGAGCCGAGGGGGTGCGAGGGGGTACAGGTAGTAGCCGAGGAGGGCCACGGCGGTGGTGGCGAAGAGGGCGAGGCGGGCGGCGGCGTAGCGGCCGGGGTGCCAGCGGTAGAGCCAGACCAGCACGCCGATGGTGAGGACGAAGTGCAGGGTGGCGTAGTAGTAGTTCATGCCGACGATGAGCCACGTCACCGAGTTCACCGCCTTGTTGACGGTGTGCTCGACGGCGATGTGGAGGCTCTGCTCGGTGGACCAGATCCAGTCCGCGTTGCGCTGCGCGTCGGCACGCTGCTCCGGAACGGCGTTGCGGACCAGGGAGTAGGTCCAGTAGCCGACCGCGATGAGCAGCACCTCGAACCAGAGCCGCGGGCGGCGCGGCACACGCGGCCGACGCGGCGACGGCCGCTCCGCGGGCGGCCTGTCCCCGCTTTCCCCGTTGGGCGGCGGGGCGGCCGTGCGGCCTTCCAGGGTCCTTGCTGTCGCTTCACCCATAGGCCCACAGTGTGCCAGAGTCCGCAGGAGCGCAGATCGACCTCAAGTCGGGTTTGGAGTGCTTTCGGCCGGGCGCGCGGACGTCGTACGGGCGCCCGGGGCGCACCGTCAGACGGGACCCGCGCTCCGGGCCGGCACCGAGCCCGTCGAGCCGCGGACGACCAGCTCCGGCAGGAACACGAACTCGCTGTGCGGCGCCGGCGTCCCGCCGACCTCCTCCAGCAGCGCCCGCACCGCCGCCTGGCCCATGGGCCGCACGGGCTGGCGGATGGTGGTCAGCGGCGGGTCGGTGAAGGCGATGAGCGGGGAGTCGTCGAAGCCGACCACGGAGACGTCGCGGGGGACGTCCAGGCCGGCCCTGCGGGCCGCGCGGACCGCTCCCAGGGCCATCATGTCGCTGGCGCACACCACGGCCGTACAGCCGCGTTCGAGGAGCGCGGCGGCGGCCGCCTGACCACCCTCCAGGGTGAACAGGGAGTGCTCGACCCACTGCTGTGCGTCGTCCGCCGCCGTGCCGAACTGGTCGGCCATGCTCCGCAGGAAGCCCTCGATCTTGCGCTGGACCGGCACGTAGCGCCGCGGGCCCACGGCCAGGCCGATCCTGCGGTGGCCGAGCTCCGCCAAATGGGTGACGGCGAGCCGCATCGCGGCCCGGTCGTCGGGGGACACGAAGGGGGCCCTGACCTGCGCCGAGAAGCCGTTGATCAGGACGAACGGCACGCCCTGGGCGCGCAGCCGCTCGTAGCGCTGCATGTCGGCGGAGGTGTCGGCGTGCAGGCCGGAGACGAAGATGATCCCGGCGACCCCGCGGTCCACCAGCATCTCGGTCAGCTCGTCCTCGGTGGAGCCGCCGGGGGTCTGGGTGGCCAGGACGGGGGTGTAGCCCTGGCGGGTCAGGGCCTGCCCTATGACCTGGGCGAAGGCCGGGAATATGGGGTTCTCCAGCTCGGGGGTGATCAGCCCGACCAGTCCGGCGCTGCGCTGCCGCAGCCGCACCGGCCGTTCGTAACCGAGCACGTCGAGCGCGGCCAGCACGGACTGGCGGGTGGAGGCGGCCACCCCCGGCTTGCCGTTGAGGACGCGGCTGACGGTTGCTTCGCTGACACCCGCCTGGGCTGCGATATCGGCCAGCCGTGCGGTCACGGGAGGTGACTGTACCGGTCGCATCCCGGACTTCCCACCGGACGCCATTTCAGGCTTCCCACCGGACGCCATCTCAGGCTTCCCACCAGACGCAGGACTCCGCGGGCAGCCGCACGGCTCCGCCGTGGAACTCCAGGGCGGCGGTGGCGAGTACCGGACGTCCCGGAACCGTCAGTTCCGCTTCTTCCGGGAGGGTGTTGAGCGTGCAGACGAAACCCGGCCGGGAGAACGCCAGCACGCCCTCCGGCGCCGCCAGCCACGTCATCTCCCCCTCGCCGAGTCCCGGCAGGGACCGGCGCAGGGCGAGCGCGGAGCGGTAGAGCTCCAGCGTCGAGCGGGGGTCGCCGGACTGCGCCGCCACCGACAGCGTCCGCCACTCGGCGGGCTGGGGGAGCCAGCTGCCCGCCGGCCCGGAGCCCGGGCCGAAACCGTAGGGCGCCTCCTCGCCCGACCACGGCAGCGGCACCCGGCAGCCGTCGCGGGTGCCGTCCTGGCCGTCCCCGCGGAAGAACGCCGGGTCCTGCCGCACCTCGTCCGGCAGGTCCACGACCTCCGGCAGGCCCAGCTCCTCGCCCTGGTAGACGTAGACGGAACCGGGCAGCGCCAGCATCAGCAGCGCGGCGGCCCGGGCCCGGCGCGTCCCCCGCTCGCCGCCGCCGTAGCGGGTGGTGTGCCGCACCACATCGTGGTTGGAGAGGACCCAGGTGGTGGGGGCGCCGACGGAGTGGGTGGCGGCGAGCGACTCGTCGATGACCTTCCGCATCGGCTCCGCGCCCCACGCACAGGTCAGGAACTGGAAGTTGAACGCCTGGTGCAGCTCGTCCGGGCGGACGTAGAGGGCCAGCCGCTCGGACGTCGGGGCCCACGCCTCCGCCACGCCGATCCGGTTCCCCGGGTAGGAGTCGAGGAGCCGGCGCCAGGAGCGGTGGATCTCGTGGACGCCGTCCTGGTCGAAGAACGGCAGGACCTGGGCGCCGATGAGTTTGGCCTGTTCCTTTCGGCCGATGTCGGGGAGGCCGGGGGCCTTGACCATGCCGTGCGCGACGTCGATCCGGAAGCCGTCCACCCCGAGGTCGAGCCAGAAGCGGAGGACGGACTCGAATTCCGCCCGTACCTCGGCGTCGTCCCAGTTGAGGTCCGGCTGCTCGGGGGCGAAGAGGTGGAGGTACCACTCGCCGGGGGTGCCGTCCGCGTTCTCGGTGCGGGTCCAGGCCGGGCCGCCGAAGACCGACTCCCAGTCGTTCGGGGGCAGCTCGCCGGCTTCCCCCTGTCCGGGGCGGAAGTGGTAGCGCGCCCGGGCCGGGGAGCCCGGGCCGGCCGCCAGCGCCTCCCGGAACCAGGCGTGGCGGTCCGAGGTGTGGTTCGGCACGATGTCCACGATGACGCGGAGGCCGAGGCGGTGGGCTTCGCGGACGAGGTCGTCCGCGTCCTGGAGGTCGCCGAACAGCGGGTCGACCGCCCGGTAGTCCGCCACGTCGTACCCGCCGTCCGCCTGCGGCGACGCGTAGAACGGCGTCAGCCAGACCGCGTCCATCCCCAGCTCCGCCAGGTACGGCAGCCGGTCGCGGACGCCGCGGAGGTCGCCGATGCCGTCGCCGTCGCTGTCGGCGAAGGAGCGGACGTAGACCTGGTAGATGGCGGCTCGGCGCCACCACGCGTCCGTGCCGGACGGGGTGGTGGACACGGCGGGGGTGGGCGCGAGGTTCTGGGTCATGGGGGTCCTATCGGGTGGTGGGAGAGGTGGTGGTGGGGGCGCCTGCGGCGGGCCGTGCCCCGGTCCCGCCCCTTCGCCGATTCCCGGGGGCCGGCCCCCGGACCCCCGAAGCGCGCTGCGCGCGCTGTCCTCAAACGCCGGACGGGCTGGAGTGGGCGCCCTATCAAGCCCGTCCGGCGTTTGAGGACGAGCGGCGAAGCCGCGATCAGCGGGGTCTGGGGCGCAGCCCCAGGAATCGGCGAAGGGGCGGGACCGGGGCACCACCCGCCCGGAGGGCTACCCCTTCGTGCCGCCGGCCGTCAGCCCCGCGACGAGATGCCGCTGCGCGAAGAAGAACGCCAGCCCCGCCGGCACGGTGATGAGCACGGCGGCCGCCGTCATCAGCCCCCACTCCGCCTTCTGCTGGCCGACGAACGTCTGCAAGCCCACCGCCAAGGTGTAGTGCTCCTCGCTGCTCATGAACTGGCTGGCGAAGGCCACCTCGCCCCAGGCGGTGATGAAGGAGTAGAAGCCGGTGACGGCGAGACCGGGCCGGGCCAGCGGCAGGATCAGCCGCCAGAACGTGCCGAAGGGAGTGAGCCCGTCGACCCGCCCGGCCTCGTCGATCTCGGCGGGTATGGAGTCGAAGTACCCCTTCAGCATCCAGGCGCAGAACGGCACGGAGATCGAGCAGTAGGTCAGGATCAGACCGCCGTAGGAGTCCAGCAGCCCCATCTGCCCGAGGATGTTGTACAGCGGCACGATCAGCACCGCCATCGGGAACATCTGCACCACGAGGAACGTCCACATCAGCGGCCGGCGGCCAGGGAACCGCATGCGCGACACCGCGTACCCGGCGGTCGCCGCGATCAGCACGCCGACGACCGTCGCCCCCAGCGCCACGATCACCGAGTTGCCGAACCAGGTCAGGAACTTGGTCTCGTTCAGGATGTGCGTGTAGTTCCCGAACCCGAAGCCCGAGAACTCGGTCGGCTCCTGCCAGCCGTCCCGCCCCCGCAGCGAGACGAAGACGATGAAGAGGACGGGGAAGAGGGAGACCAGCGACGCCACGACCAGCGTCGCGTGCAGGGCGACGGACGCGCCGCGGGAGCGCTCCCCGCGCGCACGGACCCCGGCCCGTACCTTCCGGGTCATCGCGCCTCCTCCTGCCGGGCCAGCAGCCTGCGGTAGAACACGGCGAACACCAGCAACAGAGAGAGGATGAGGATCCCGTACGTCGCCGAGCCCGCGTAGTCCCGGATGCCCTGGAAGGCCAGCCGGTAGGAGTACGTCACGAGGATCTCGCTCTCGGAACTCGCGCCCTGCCCGATCAGCAGGTAGATGACCTGGAACATGTTGAACGTCCAGATGGTGCCCAGCAGGATCACCGTCCCGCTCACCGGCCGCAGCCCGGGCAGCGTCACGTGCCGGAACCGCTGCCAGGGCGAGGCGCCGTCCATCTCGGCGGCCTCGTGCAACTCGGCCGGGATGGACTGCAGGCCGCCGAGGATCGCGACCATCATGAACGGCACGCCGAGCCACACGTTGACCGCGACGGCCGCCATCTTCTGGAGCGTGCTGTCGCCGAGCCAGTCCACGGCGCCCATGCCCAGTTGTTCCAGGATCGCGTTGAGCACGCCGTACTTCTCGTTGAACATCAGCCGCCACGAGAACGTGGCGACGAACGCCGGCACCGCCCACGGCAGGATCAGCAGCACCCGGTACAGCCCCCGGAAGCGCATCCGCCGGTTGAGCAGCAGCGCCAGCCCGAGGCCGAGCGTGTAGTGCAGGAAGACGCAGGCGGCCGTCCAGGCCACCGTCCAGCCGAGCCGGCCGTAGAAGTGGCCCTCCTGGCCGGAGAGCACCTTCCAGTAGTTGTCCAGCCCGACGAACTCGTACGTGGACGGGATGTGGTTGACGCCGATCGTCCGGCCGACGTTGGCCTCGTTGGCGTCGGTGAGGGAGAGGTAGATCCCCCGGCCCAGCGGGTACCCGACGAGGACGGCGAGGACGACGACCACCGGCAGCACCATCGCCCAGGCGTACCAGTGGGTGTCGAACGACCGGCGGGCGCGGGCCGCCAGGCCGGGGCGCGCGGGCGCGGTCGTCGTGTTCGTCGAGGTCACAGCAGCGGTCACGGCATTACTCCTGGACCGCGTAGTCCTTGAGGAGGGCGGACTTCCACTCCTTGGCCGTGGCGTCCAGACCCGCCTGCGGCTCCTCCTTGAGCGTCAGGATCCGGGTGTAGTGCTGGAGCCAGACGGTGAACAGATCGCCGCCCTGCGGGATCGGCGGGCGCGCGTGCGCCGTGGCCAGCGCCTCGTGGAAGGACTTGCGGACCGGGTCGGCCAGCACCTCCGGCGTGTAGGCCGCCTTGCGCGTCGGCAGCAGCCCGACGGTCTTGGAGATCTCCGTCTGGCGCTCGGCGTCCGTCATGAACCGCGTGAAGAGGTACGACGCGTCGAAGTTCCCCGAACCGGCGTAGACCACCAGGTTGTGTCCGCCCACCGGAGCCCCCGCCACCCCGGTCGACCCCGCCGGCACCGCCGCGATGCCCAGGTTGCCCTTGTCCTTGAACGCCTCGCCGCCGAACAGCTCCTTGGTCGCCCAGGGGCCGTCGATCAGCATCGCCAGCTTGCCGTTCTTGAAGTCCGTCTTCAGCGCGTTGTAGCCGTCGGTGCCCGCCGGCTTGGGCGCCGCGCCCGACTTCACCAGGTCGACGGCGGTCTCGATGCCCTTGCGGGACGCCGCGTCGGAGATGGTGATCTTCTTGGCCGCCGCGTCGACCATGTCGCTCTTCTCGCCGTAGAGGAACGGCAGCGAGTAGTAGCTGTCCGGGCTGAGGCCGATGCCGTCCGCGCCCGCCTTCTCCTTGACCTTCTTCGCGGCGTCCTTGACCTCCTGCCAGGTGGCCGGCGGCTTCTCCACGCCCGCCTTCTTGAAGAGGTCCTTGTTGTAGAGCAACCCGAGCGTGTCCGTGACCTGCGGGACGCCGTACGTCTTGCCCTCGTACGCCGCGTTCTTCAGCGGCCCTTCGAGGAAGTCGTCCCGCTTGTCCAGGGCCGGCGTCCCGGTGAGGTCCTTGAGGTAGCCGAGCTGCGCGAAGCCCGGCGTCCAGCCGACGTCCGAACGGAGGACGTCCGGCGCGCCCTTGCCGGTGGACGCGGCCGTCTTGAACTTCTGCTGCGCCTGGTCGAAGGGCACGTTGACGTAATCGACCTTGATCTTCGGGTACTTGGCCTCGAAGTCCTTCACCAGCTTCCGGAACGCCGGCGCCTCGTTGGTGGCGTCCGACGTGTCCCACCAGGTGACCGTGCCGCTCACACTGCCCGGGTCCTTGGCCGCCTTGCTCCCGTCGCCCCCGCTGCCGCCGCCGTCGCCGCCACAGGCGGTCGCGGTCAGGGCCAGCACACCGACGACGGCGGCGACCGATATGCCTCTTCGCATACGGTTCTCCTCTTCACGAGGGCCGATCCTGGAGCGGGCGGCCCGAGCTGAGGAGGAAGCTAACAGGCTGCAATCTCTTGCGAAAGACCTTGCAAGGGGGGAAGGAGGGGATTTCCGAGTCGTTACCGTGCTGTGTCGCAGGGGGTTGACCGGGGCGGGTGGGGCTCGTACGGTCTCGGGGCGCGGCGGACTGCCGTCTTCTTGCGTGTTTCTTGCAAGCCACTTGCAACGCCCCGCCCTCCACGACCCGTCCACCCCGGGAGCCGTCATGCCGCGTACCGCCGCACGGAGGGCCTTGGCAGCCGTCCTCACTCTGCTGGCCGGAGCCACGGTCTCCGCGCCCGAGGCGCGGGCCGTCGCGCCGGGCGCCGCGCCGGGCGTACGGGACGTCACCGCCGTCCTGTTCCAGTGGCGGTACGACGACGTCGCCCGCGAGTGCGGCGCCGCCCTCGGCCCCGCCGGGTACGGCTACGTCCAGGTGTCGCCACCTCAGGAGCACATCGCCGGTCCGCAGTGGTGGACCTCCTACCAGCCCGTGAGCTACCGGATCGCCGGGCGGCTCGGTGACCGTTCCTCCTTCGCGCACATGGTGAATGCCTGCCACCGGGTCGGGGTGAAGGTCGTCGTGGACGCGGTGATCAACCACATGTCCGCCGGCTCCGGTACGGGCACCGGCGGCACGGCGTACACGAAGTACGGCTACCCCGGTACGTACGGGGACGACGACTTCCACCGCTGCCGCCGCCCGATCTCCGACTACACCCGCCGCGACGACGTCCAGGACTGCGAACTCGTCGGCCTCGCCGACCTGGACACCGGGAGCGAACGGGTGCGCGACCGTCTCGCCGCCTATCTGGACGATCTTCTCGCGCTGGGCGTGGACGGATTCCGGATCGACGCCGCCAAGCACGTCGCGAGCGGTGATCTCGCGGCGGTGAAGGCGCGGTTGAGCAAGCCGGACGTCTACTGGAAGCAGGAGACGATCTACGGCGCGGGGGAGGCGGTCCAGCCCGAGGAGTACCTCGGTACCGGGGACGTCCAGGAGTTCCGCTACGCCCGTGAGCTCAAACGCGTCCTGACGCAGGGGCGGTTGGCGGAGCTGCGGGGGTTCGGGGAGGGGCGGGGGTGGGTGCCCGGGGGCAAGGCGTCCGTCTTCGTCGACAACTGGGATACGGAGCGGGATGGCAGCACGCTCAACCGGACGATGGGGCGTGTGTACGGGCTCGCCAATGTCGCCATGCTGGCGTTGCCGTACGGGGCGCCCGACGTGCATTCCGGCTACGCGTTCAGTGAGCGGGACGCGGGGGCGCCGGGGGACGGGTTCACGTATGAGCACCGACGGGCGGAGACGGCCGGCATGGTGGGGTTCCGGAACGCGGTGCGGGGGGCTGGGGTCGGGTGGTGGTGGGATGACGGGGGTGACGCCGTCGCCTTCGGGCGGGGTGCGAAGGGGTTCGTGGTCATCAACCATGGGAAAGGTGCGCTTTCGCGGACGTTTGCGACGGGGTTGCCGGCGGGGGAGCACTGTGACGTGCTGAGTGGACGGCGTGTGCGGGTCGGCCGGGACGGCCGGTTGGCGGTGAGGGTGGAGGCGGACGCGGCGTTGGCCGTTGTGGTGGAGCCCCAGCCCCGCCCTTTCACCGTTTCTTGCGGGGGCGGCCCCCGCACCCCCTGAAGCGCGCTGCGCGCGCTGTCCTCAAACGCCGGACCGGCTG
>NZ_JAIQLH010000158.1 GCF_020037025.1 Streptomyces huiliensis
CCCCCGCACCCCCGGAAGCGCGCTGCGCGCGCTGTCCTCAATCGCCGGACCGGCTGCCTATCCAGCCCGTCCGGCGGTTGAGGCCGAGCGGCGAAGCCGCGAAAAGGGGGTCTGGGGGCTTGCCCCCAGGAAACGGCGAAGGGGTGGGACCGGGGCACCGCCAACCCCCCGCCCCAACCGACCGCTTAGGATGCCCCCATGAACCCCCGGCCGCGCCGCAGAATGGACGTGGAACAGCGACGCCGGCAACTGATCACAGTAGCCCTGGACCTGTTCAGCGAACACCCGCCCGAGGACGTCTCCCTCGACGACGTCGCGGCGGCGGCGGGCATCTCGCGCCCCCTCGTCTACCACTACTTCGCGGGCAAGCAGAGCCTCTACGAGGCGACCCTGCGCCGCACGGCGGACGATCTCACGGCACTGCTCACGGCGCCGCGCCAACTCCCGCCAGGGGAAGGGCTGCTGGCGGTGGCGGGGAGGTTCCTGGACTTCGTCGAGGAGCACGGGGCCGGCCGTATCACGCTGCTCCGCGCGCACCCGGACCTGATCGACGAGGTGCGGGAGGCGGCGTACGGGCAACTGCTGGGCCACCTGGGCGTGGAGACGCCGGGGCCGCGCCTGGAGGTGGTGCTGCGCTCGTGGATCTCGCTCGCGGAGACGGCCGCCCGCTGGTGGCCGGACGGCCGCCGGATCCCGCGCGCGGAACTGGAGTCGCAGCTCGTGCACTCGTTCGTGGCGCTGACGGCGGTGGGTGCGGCGCACGACGACGGGATGGCGGCCGTCCTGCGGCGGATCGTGGACGAGGAGCCGGCGGACGGCCCGTTTACCGAGGCGGCGACGGCCCTGGCGGCCATCTGAGCGTCACCGCAGCGCGTCCACCCGCTTCCCGTCCCGCGTCCGCCCGGACAGCCGGGCGACCGCGCTCTGCCGCGCCGGAAGGGCGAGCGCCGGGCCGGCACCCGTACCGTGGACGCCGCCCGTCGCGGTGATCGCGACGACGTCCGGGCCGCCCGCCGCCAGGGCGTACCAGGAGCCCGTGGGCGACTTCCACAGCGCGCCCGCCAGGACGCGCGGCTGCCGGGCGCCGCAGGCGAGGGAGTCCTCCGCCCGGGCGACGACGGCCGCCTGGGCGCCGGGACGGCCGCCGGGCGCCAGGAACTGGGCGACC
>NZ_JAIQLH010000159.1 GCF_020037025.1 Streptomyces huiliensis
CGCGAACATCAGCAGCATGATGGCGCCGTGCATGGTGAACGCCTGGTTGAACTGTTCGTTGGAGACGATCTGGAGGCCGGGCCTGGCCAGCTCGGCGCGCATCACGAGGGCGAGGATCCCGCCGATGCCGAAGAAGGCGAACGACGTGACCAGGTAGAGGGTGCCGATCTTCTTGTGGTCCGTCGTGCCGAGCCAGTCGACCGCCGCCGCTCCCACGCCCCGGGCGGGGTCCCGCTCGGGTGCCTCGTGCCGCGTCGTCGTGCTCGCCATGCGCGTCCTTCCGCCGGTGGCCGCCGGCGGCGGGCCGGCCGGCGGTCCGGCGGGGCTGCCTCCGCCGCCGGCCCGCCCGTGCGGGCCGTGGCCACCACCGTGATAGGCCACGGCGTCCCGGCCGGCCGCCCATTCGGCCGTTCGCGGGCGTGGTGGCGGCCGGGACGGGCGACGCGCACGGGGCGCCCGGCCCGGCGGCCCCTCAGAGCTGGAGCGACTTCGTCTTCAGGAACTCCAGCAGGCCGTGCACGCCGAGCTCGCGCCCCACGCCCGACTGCTTCCAGCCGCCGAAGGGGGCCAGGATGTTGAAGTCGCCGCCGTTGACGTCGACCCGGCCGCACTCCATCCGGCGGGCGAAGGCCACGGCCTCGTCCCGGTCGGCCGCCCAGACGGCGCCGGAGAGGCCGTACTCGCTGTCGTTGGCGAGGCGCAGGGCCTCCTCGGTGTCGCGGTAGCGCAGGAAGGACAGGACCGGGCCGAAGATCTCCTCGCGGGCGACGGTCATGTCCGGGGTGACGTCGGCGAGGACGGTCGGGCGCACGTAGTAGCCCTTGTCCTGGCCCTCGGGCGGCTCGGCGCCGCCCGCGGCGACGCGGGCGCCCTCCTCGGCGCCCTTGCGGAGCAGGTCCCGCACCCGGTCCCGCTGCCGGGCGCTGACCACCGGGCCGAGCCAGCGGTCGGGGTCCGTGGGGTCGCCGGGCACGTACTCGGCGACGGCCTCGACGGCGAGGGCCACGGCCTCGTCGTAGTGGTCGGTGTGCACCAGGGTGCGGGTGAGGGCGTTGCAGGACTGGCCGGCGTTGCGGATCACGTCGGCGACGTTGGCGCGGACGGCCCGGGCGAGGTCGGCGCCGGGGAGGATGACGTTGGCCGACTTGCCGCCGAGTTCGAGGGCGACGCGCTTGACGGCGCCGCCGGCGAGGGCGCCGATGCGGCGGCCGACGGCGGTGGAGCCGGTGAAGGAGACCAGGTCGACGTCCGGGTGCTCGGCCAGCGGCTGCCCGGCCTCCGGTCCGTACCCGGTGACCAGGTTGAACACCCCGGCGGGCAGCTCGGCGGCGGCCACGCACTCGGCGAAGAGGCGGGCGGTGAGCGGGGTGTACTCCGCCGGCTTGAGGACGATCGTGCAGCCGGCGGCCAGGGCGGGCGCGACCTTGGTGACGATCTGGTGGAGCGGGTAGTTCCACGGGGTGATGGCGCCGACGACGCCGGCGGGCTCGTGGAGGACGGTCGAGGTGCCGATCCGCTCCTCGAAGGCGAAGCCCGCGACGAGCTCGGCGTAGGAGCGGACGACGGCGACCGGCAGTCCGGCGTGGATCCGCCGGGCGAAGCCGATGGGCGAGCCGAGCTCGGTGGTGACGGTGGCGGCTATCTCCTCCTGCCGGGCGGCGAGCGCGTCGGCCAGGGCGGTGAGGTACGCGCCGCGCCGGGCGGGCGGGGTGGCGGCCCAGCCGGGCAGGGCGGCGCGGGCGGCCCGTACGGCGTCGTCGACGTCCTCGGCGGTACCGGCCGGGACGCTCGCGACGACCTCCTCGGTCGCGGGGTTCACCACCTCGATCCGGCCGGTTCCCCGGGCGGGCCGCCAGGATCCGTCGACGAACATCCCGTCATACGCGGTCACAGGGCGTCTCCTCGCGTTGCGCGGTGGGCGTGGGATGCCGGGTCCGGGGTGGGAACCGCCGGGCACGGCACGGAAGGCCAACCTAACCGGCCCTCCGGTCCGCACCAAGAGGCGGACCTGACCCGTCCGGCCGCGGACGGTCGCGCGGAACACGGCGCCCAAGGTCCATTGACGCGCCGGGCCCCGGAATCCTACGGTCTTGCAGAGGATTCCTCCGGCAGTGGGAGCACACGATGACCGGCACGGACAGAGAGCGGGCGCGCAAGACGGCCGAAGGGCTGGTCTACGCCTCGGGATTCGGCAACGAGCACACCAGCGAGGCCGTCCCCGGCGCGCTGCCGCACGGGCGCAACTCGCCCCAGCGGGCGCCCCTCGGGCTCTACGCGGAGCAGCTGAGCGGCAGCGCCTTCACCGAGCCGCGGCGGCACAACCGCCGGTCCTGGCTCTACCGGATCCGCCCGTCGGCCGCCCACCCCCCGTTCACCCGGATCGACAACGGCGGCCTGCGCGGCGCCCCCTTCGCCGAGACCGTCCCCGACCCCAACCGGCTGCGCTGGAACCCGCTGCCGGAGCCGGCCGAGGGCACCGACTTCCTCGCCGGACTGTGGACGCTGGGCGGCAACGGTGACGCCACGCAACGCGCGGGCATGGCCATCCACCTGTACGCGGCCAACGCCTCGATGACGGACCGCGTCTTCAGCGACGCCGACGGCGAGCTGCTGATCGTCCCCGAGCGCGGCGGGCTGCTGCTGCGCACCGAGTTCGGCCTGCTGCGCGCCGAGCCGGGCCACGTCGCCCTGATCCCACGGGGGGTCCGCTTCCGGGTGGAGCTGCTGGACGAGACCGCTCGCGGGTACGTCTGCGAGAACTACGGGCAGCCGTTCACCCTGCCCGACCTCGGCCCGATCGGCGCCAACGGGCTCGCGAACGCACGGGACTTCCTCGCCCCGGCGGCCGCCTACGAGGACACCGACGGGCCGGTCCGGGTGGTGAACAAGTTCTGCGGCAACCTCTGGGAGGCGGTGTACGACCACTCGCCGCTCGACGTCGTCGCCTGGCACGGCAACCTCGTCCCGTACGTCTACGACCTCCGCCGGTTCAACGTCATCGGGACCATCAGCTACGACCACCCCGATCCGTCGATCTTCACGGTGCTCACCTCGCCGTCGGACACCCCGGGCCTGGCGGGCGTGGACTTCGTGGTGTTCGCGCCGCGCTGGCTGGTCGGCGAGGACACGTTCCGGCCGCCGTACTTCCACCGCAACGTGATGAGCGAGTACATGGGCCTGATCGAGGGCGCCTACGACGCGAAAGCGGAGGGCTTCGTGCCGGGCGGCGGGTCGCTGCACAACATGATGTCGGCGCACGGGCCCGACCGGGAGACCTTCGACCGGGCCAGTGCCGCCGAGCTGAAGCCGCACAAGGTGGACGACGGGTTGGCCTTCATGTTCGAGACCCGGTGGCCGGTCACGCTCACCGCCCAGGCGGCGAGCGCCGGACACCTCCAGTCGGGGTACGACGAGGTGTGGCAGGGTCTGGAGCGGCACTACCGCCCCTGAGTCCCCCTGGGCCGCCCCTGAACCCCCTCGGGCCACCCGTGAACCACCGCAGAGCCGGAGCCTCCGTGACCACCTTCGCCCCCGACTCCCTGGCGCTCAACCGCAAACTGCCGCTCTGGTACCAGGTGTCGCAGTCGTTGCGCGCGTCCATACTCGGGCGCCGCCCGGACGACCCGCTGCGCCTGCCCACCGAGGACGCGCTCGCCGCGCACTACGGGGTGAGCGTGCTGACCATGCGGCAGGCGCTGAAGGAGCTGGAGGAGGAGGGGCTGATCAGCCGGCACCGGCGGCGCGGGACCTTCATCGAGCCGAGCGCCCGGCGGGGCTCTCCGGTGCGGCTGCTCGGCTCGGTGGACACGATCGTGGCCCAGCAGTCGGGCGAGCGGACCACCGTGCTCGGCCACGGCCCCGTGCCGGTCCCCGGCGAGCTGGCCGAGCACTTCCCGGGGGTGGCGGAGGTGACGGCGTTCCGGCGGCTGCGCCGGGACGGGGAGACGGACGAGCCGGTGAACTGGGCGGAGAACTGGGTGCACCCCGACCTGGCCGGCCGGATCGACCTCGGGGACCTCACCCGCTGGCCCATGACCAAGGTGCTGCGCGACGCCCTCGGGGTGCGCATCAGCCGGATCACGGACACCGTGGAGGCGCGGCTGGCCGACCCGGAGACCGCGCGGCTGCTCCAGGTACCGCTGCTCAGCCCGATCCTGCACTACACGGGGGTCACCTACGACGGGAGCGGCCGGGTCGTGGACGTGGCCCGGATCCACTACCGCGGCGACCGCTTCTCGTTCACGGTGACCGTCGAGGCGCACTGAGCCGCGGGGCGGCACGCGGGAAGCCGGGAAGCCGGAGGAACGCCGGGGGAACCGGGAGAGCCGGAGAGCCTAGAGGACGCCGTGAAGAGCCTGGGGAACGCCGTGCACGCCGAACGCCGGGAGGAGCCGTCAGGGGCGGCTGCCGAACAGCGACCGGCGGAGCCGGCGCAGGGGCGCGAAGAGGGAGACCCGCGCCGTGCGGCCGGTGGCGCCCGCCCGCGCGTGGTCGCGCGAGGTCAGCTCGCGCATCAGCAGGGTCGCGCCCTCGGTCTCGCGCTGCGGCACGGCGGGGCCGGCGAGCACCGCGAGATGGCGTTCGAGGCGGGCGCCGGAGGCGCCGCTCCCGCACTCGATGGCAGGCACACGCGGCCTGCTGCGCATTGTTATCTGGTCCATGAGACTCCCCACCCGTACGAGGCACCCGGCCAAGGCAGGGTAACCCTATCGCCCCATCGCGTCACCCGCGCATTCGCGAACGGATTCACCACCCCGTCAAGGGGGTTGACGACACTGGCCTGAACCTGTCGCGGAGTACTGGGCCGGTGACGCCCCGACAGGGGACGGGACGGGCGGAAGTCACCCTCCGTCGCGGTGTGTTCACGCGTGCCGGAGGAGGCTCGTCGGCCACACCGCCCCGGCCCTCGGGGGTACCGGGGGCCGGGGCGGTGCGCGGTGCGGCTCAGGCCGCCGACGAGAACACCGGCAGGTACCCGCCGGACTGCCCGGCGGCCGTCGGGTGGTACGACTCGTCGACCGGCAGCGTCACGCTGTGCAGCCACGGACTGCCGGAGCACAGCTCGTGGCCGGCGAAGGTGGCGTTGACGTCGCCGAAGGCGAAGCCGTGGTCGGCGGCCCGCTTGGCGGTGACGGTGTCGAGCAGGTCGGCGGCGTCGTTGATGGCCTTCCGCTTGGCGTCGCTCAGCCCGGCGCAGACCGCGCCCAGCTTGTAGAAGCGGGGGTAACCGAGGACGACGACACGGGCCTTGGGCGAGCGGGCGCCGATGGCGGAGTAGACGGCGTCGAGCTTGGCGGGCAGTTCGTTGCGGATGAAGGCGCTCGCGGTGGCGATCCGGTTCAGGCAGGCGCTGTCGGTGTTGAGGACGCAGGTGCTCATGGCGTCCCCGAAGCCGGCGTCGTTGCCGCCGATGCTGATGCTGACCAGGCCCGTCGTGGGGGTGAGGGGGGTCAGCTGCTTGGCGAGGACGTCTCCGGTGCGGGCGCCGGAACAGGCGGTGAAGGCGAACGACGCGGGTCTGTGCGCCGCCGCCCACAGCGCCGGGTACGCCTTGTCGCTGCGTTTGCAGTCGCCGCTGGAGGACTGGTAGGCGCCGGCGCCGAGGCCGGACGCGTACGAGTCGCCCAGGGCGACGTATGAGGGGGTCGCTCCCTGTGCGGCTTCGGCGGCACCGGTGCCGCCGAGGGCGAGGGTCAGGGCGAGGGCCACGGCCGATGCGGCACCCGTGATGCGGTGTTTCATGGATCCTCCCTAGCAGGGGTCGCTGCCACCCCTGTGGTAGCAGCGACACCGAGTCGCCGGAAGTGTCCATGACAAAACTTGCGGTACACCCTTACCGCGATGGCCGTTCGGTGAAGGCCGGTGGACGCGACGGCCGCCCCGGACCGCCCGCCGCCCCACTTGAACGGTCAACATGACGCCCGGACGATCACCCGAACAGCCGTCATCCGAAAGCGCGTTGACAACGGCGCGGGCCTGCCCGGCGTTGACCGGGAGGCAAGGCTCCGTTTGTGCCCGGACCCCCCGTCCAGAAGCCTGTTCGCCCGTCCTTCACGTCTTGACGGCCTTCGCCCGTTGCGCGACATTGAAGCCCGGCATCCGGCGCTTCGGGGGGCTAAGTCGCCAATGCAGAGCTTCAGCGATCCCATCAGTATCGACGGCAGCGGTTCCGACGACACCGACGGCACCAAGGGCACCGAGGGCACTCAGGGAATCAGCCTTCGCGCCGCGGGCCGGGAACCGCCCGGCGGGGAACCGGCCGAGGGCCCGTCCGGTTCGGGGCCGCCCGGCCGCCCCGGAAGAGGCGGACCCCTCTCCCGTCCGGCCGCGGACTCCCTGCCCGTCGTCGCCGGCGCGGCCGCCGCGATGGCCGGGGCGGGCGCGGCGCTGGCGCTGCTGGACATCGGCTCGCCGCTGCGTGCGCCCTTCACCCTCTTCTTCCTGATCATGGCGCCCGCCTGCGGCGTGGCCGCCGCGCTGCGCGGGCTCGACCCGCTCAGCCGTGCCGTGGTGGCGGCCGGCGGGGCGGTCGCGGTCGACCTGCTGACCGCCCAGGCCATGCTGGCGCTGCACACCTGGACGGTGCGCGGCGGGGTGGCCGCGGTCGCGGCGGTCAGCCTGCTGTTCTTCCTGCTGGCGCACGCCTGGCGGCACCGGGGGCGTGGCACGAGCGACCGGACGGGCTGACGTGGAGGTCAGCGTCCACCGCCCGGGTGAACTCAGCGCGGCCGACCGGGCGGCGTGGTCGGCCATGCAGACGCGGGCGGTGGAGGACGGCTCGCCGCAGCTCGGAAACCCTTTCCTGGCACCGGAGTTCGCGCTGGCGGTCGGACGCTGCCGGCGCGGCGTGCGGATCGCGGTCGTCCGCGAGGAGGGGGATCCGGCGGCCTTCTTCCCTTTTCAGCGATCGGCCCTCGGGGTCGGGCGGGCGATCGGCCTCGGCGTCTCGGACGCCCAGGGCCTGGTGCACCGGCCCGGATTCCAGTGGGACACACGGGAGTTGCTGACGTCCTGCGGGCTGTCGCTGTGGGAGTTCGACCATCTGGTGGAGGGGCAGAAGCCCTTCGAGGAGGGGGCGTCCGGCGCCTTCCCCTCCCCCGTCATCGACGTCGAGCAGGGCTTCGACTCCTATCTGGCGGCGCTGCGCAAGCAGTCGCCCAAGTTCACCCGCACCACGCTGGCGAAGGAGCGCCGGCTCGGCCGGGACGCGGGCGGGGTGCGGTACGTGCACGACGAGCGCGACCCGGCCGTGCTGCGCACGCTGATCGGCTGGAAGTCGGCGCAGTACCGAAGAACAGGGCGCAGCGACCGCTTCGCGCGCCCCTGGATCTCCCGGCTGGTCGAGCAGCTCTTCCACACCCGGTCGGACGCGTGCGGCGGCCTGCTGTCCGTGCTCTACGCGGGTGGCCGGCCGGTGGCGGCCCACTTCGGGCTGCGGTCGCGGACGGTGCTGGCGTGCTGGTTCCCGGCGTACGACCCGCGGTTCGCCAAGTACTCGCCCGGTCTGGTGCTGCACGTGCGGATGGCGGAGGGGGCCGCCGCCGAGGGGCTGGCCTATCTGGACCTCGGGCGGGGCGGCAAGGCGTACAAGGACTCCCTGAAGACGCGCGAACTCAGCGTCTCGGAAGGGTGGGTGATGAGGCGTCACCCCGTCGCACTGGGGCACAAGGCCCGGCGTGCGCCGGTTCGTGCGCTGCGCAACACCGTCGTCACGCGCCCCCAACTCTTCGAACCGGCCGACCGGCTGCTCAAGCAGGTGGGACGGTTGCGTCGGAGCGTCTGAGCCACGGCGGACGTCATGCGCCGGGGCGCTCCGGGTGTGCGTTCGCACACCCGACGGCGCGTCAGGAACAAAGGACACCAAAGGAGGAGGCTCCAACTCACCTCTTGCCATACAGTCTCAAGCTTCAATACCGTCGTACATCTACCCGCATCGGTCCATCAGTTCTTGCGGCTCCGGGGAGGGGCTCCAGTCGCCGCGATGGATCCGGGGCGGGGCGCGGCAGGGGGTGCCGCGCTCGGCAGGGGAGATCCGTGTCGAGTCGCGTGCCGCGCGGCCTGTGCCATTCGCCAACTCACCCTGTACGCGCGGCGGTTGCCCGTCGCATCGGACAGGGCGAGACCCCCTTTTCGAACCGGATACACCATGGGACCGCTCGGGGGCGGGCGGTCCTCCGGACGAGAGGGAAACAGAGACTCATGAGTTCGTTCCTGCGCCCGGCGGCCGGTCAGGGTCACGACCGGGCCCCCGGGGCCGACGCCGGCGGCGAGACCGCCCGGCCCGAGGAACCACCCGCCCAGTACCGCCCGGTGTCACCGCAGTTCGCGATAGCACCGCCGGTCAGCGTGGTCATTCCCGCGATGAACGAGGCGGAGAACCTGCCGTACGTCTTCAAGACCCTGCCTTCCTGGATCCACGAGGTGGTCCTGGTCGACGGCAACTCCACCGACGACACCGTCAAGGTCGCCCGGGAGCTCTGGCCGGGCGTCAAGGTCGTGGAGCAGCAGGGCAAGGGCAAGGGCGACGCCCTGATCACTGGGTTCGCCGCCTGCTCGGGTGAGATCATCGTGATGGTGGACGCCGACGGCTCGGCCGACGGCAACGAGATCGTCAGCTACGTCTCGGCCCTGGTGGGCGGTGCGGACTTCGCCAAGGGGTCCCGGTTCGCCAACGGGGGCGGGACGGACGACATGACGCCCATCCGGAAGCTGGGCAACCGCGTCCTGTGCTCGATCGTCAACCACAAGTTCGGTGCCCGTTACACGGACCTGTGCTACGGCTACAACGCCTTCTGGAAGCGCGTCCTGGACGACATCGCCCTGGACTGCGCGGGCTTCGAGGTGGAGACGCTGATGAACATCAGAGTCGTCAAGGCCGGCCTGCGGGTCCAGGAGATCCCCAGCCACGAGTTCGTGCGCATCCACGGCGCCAGCAACCTGCGGGCCGTGCGCGACGGGCTGCGGGTCCTCAAGGTCATCCTGCACGAGCGCGGCTCCCGGCGGCACAAGCGGCCGGCCCGCCGGCCGCTGGCCATCGCGCCGGCCGCGAGCCGCGGGGAGGTGTCTTGAGCACAGCGCCGGCGGAGCGGACCACGACGCCGGACGTCTCGGTGGTCATCTGCGTCTACACCGAGGACCGCTGGGGCGACATCCTCGCCGCGGTGGCCTCGGTGGCCGCGCAGTCCTACCCGGCGCGCGAGACCCTGCTCGTCGTGGACCACAACCCGGCGCTGCTGCGCCGGCTGGCCAAGGTCTACGGCGACGACGGGCTGGGCACGCCGGACGGTCCCGCGGGCCGCGTCCGGGTGCTGGCCAACGCCGGCCCGCGCGGCCTGTCCGCCGGCCGCAACACCGGCGTCGCGGCCTCGTCCGGGGAGGTCGTCGCCTTCCTGGACGACGACGCGGTGGCCGAGCGCGACTGGCTGCTGCACTTCGCCCGGGCGTACGCCGATCCGCGCGTGATGGCGGTGGGCGGGCGCACCGCGCCGGCCTGGGCCTCGCGGGCCCGGCCGGCGTGGTTCCCGGAGGAGTTCGACTGGGTGGTGGGCTGCACGTACCGCGGCCTGCCGCCCGGCCGGGTGGAGGTGCGCAACGTGCTGGGCGGCAACGCCTCGTTCCGCAGGTCGGCGCTGACGGCCGTCGGCGGCTTCGCCTCCGGCATCGGCCGCGACGGCGACCGGCTGCCGCTGGGCTGCGAGGAGACGGAGCTGTGCATCCGGCTGACCCGGGCGGTGCCCGGGGCGGTGCTGCTGATCGACGACCGGGCGGTGATCCACCACCGGGTCCCGGCCGAGCGGGAACGGTTCGGCTACTTCCGTACCCGGGCGTACGCCGAGGGCCTGTCGAAGGCGCTGGTGGCGCACAGCGTCGGCGCGCGCGACGGGCTCGCGACCGAGCGCCGCTACACCACCCGGGTGCTTCCGGCGGGCGTGGCGCGCGGGCTGCGCGACGCGCTCCTCGGCCGGCCCGGCGGCGCCGGGCGGGCGGCGGCCATCGTCGCGGGGGTGGCCGCGGCGGCGGGCGGCTACGCGCTCGGCCGGGTACGGGCGCGCCGGGGCGGCGGACGGTTCGCGGTGGCCGAGCTGCCGGAGGTGGCCGGACCACCCGCCGGCGGGGAGGGCGCGAGATGACGGCCCCGGCCGAGGTGCCGATCCTCATGTACCACTCGGTGGCGCACTCCCCCTCCCGGGCGGCGCACGGGCTGTCCGTCGCGCCGGAGGCGTTCGCCGAGCAGATGCGGCTGCTGGACGCGTCCGGCTTCGTCCCGCTGACCGCCGGGGAGCTGGCCGGGGCGTGGCGGGACGGCCGTCCGCTGCCGCCGAAGCCGGTGCTGATCACCTTCGACGACGGCTACGAGGGCGTGCACCGGCACGCCCTCCCCGTCCTCGCCGAACAGGGCTTCCGTTCCACGGTGTTCGTGTCCACGGGCTGGCTGCGCGGGCCGTACGACACCGGGGGCGCGCTCGACCTCATGCTCACCTGGGACCAGCTGCGCGAGCTGGCCGGCGCGGGCGCCGAGGTCGGCGGGCACAGCCACACCCACCCGCAGCTCGATCAACTGCCCGACGTGGGGCTGGCGTTCGAGCTGGACCGGTGCCGGGAGATCCTCACCGGGGAACTGGGCCGGCCGCCGGTTTCGTTCGCCTACCCCTACGGGTATTCCAGCCGCCGGGTGCGGCAGGCGGTGCGCTCGGCCGGCTTCGGGATCTCCCTGGCGGTGGGCAACGGCCTGGCCGCGCGCCGGCAGGGGCCGTACGCCGTGCGCCGGGTGACCGTGCGCCGGACGACGGGCATCGCCGACTTCGAACGCATGGTGCACGGCCGGGCGGTCGGCCGGCTGTTCGCCGTCGACCGCGCCCTGACCAAGGGATACGCCGTCGTCCGCAGGGGCCGGCAGGCGATGAGAAGGGCAAGAGAGGCGCGTGGCTGACACGTCCACCCAGGACACGTCCTTCCAGGGCCCCGCCGCCCGGGACGTGTCCGCACGGACCGAGGAGCGGGCGCCGGTACCGGCGGGCCGCGGATTCAGGCTGCCGGGGCGGGGCGGGGGCGGGAGCGGCGGCAGGGGCGGCGGCGGGGGTGGAGGCGGCGGCGGGAGCCCGCTGTTCCGCAACGCGTTCGCCCTGATGCTCAACACCGGCATCAGCGCCGTCCTCGGGGTCGGCTTCTGGCTGGTCGCCGCCCGCTACTACAGCGAGGACTCGGTCGGCAGGGGCTCGGCGGCCATCGCCGCCATGAAGCTGCTCGCCGGCCTCACCGCGGTCACCCTGACCGGCGCGCTGGCCCGCTTCATACCGGTCGCGGGCCGGACGACGGGCCGGCTGGTGGTCCGTACGTACGCGGCGAGTTCGCTGGTCGTCGCCGTGGCCGCCGGCTTCTTCCTGCTGACCCTGGACCTCTGGGGGCCGTCGTACCACGTCCTGCACGGGGTGCGGCACGGCCTGGTGTTCGTCGTCGCCGTGGTCGCCTGGTCGCTGCTGACCCTCCAGGACGGGGTGCTGACCGGGCTGCGCCAGGCGAAGTGGGTGCCGGTGGGGAACACCGCGTTCTCCGCGGCCAAGCTCGCGCTGCTGATCGCGCTGGCGACGGCGCTGCCGGGGGCGGGGGTGTTCGCCTCCTGGGTGGTGTCGATCTCCGTCTCGGTGCTGCCGCTGGGCTGGCTGGTCTTCCGCCGGCTGGTCCCCGAGCACGTCCGGGCGACCGCGGCGACCGCGCGTCCCGCGTCCTCCCGCGAGATCGGCCGCTTCCTGGCCGGCGACTACACCGGGTCGCTGTTCTCGCTGGCCGTCGTCTACCTGGTGCCGGTGCTCGTCGCCTCGCAGATCAGCTCGGCCGAGAACGCGTACTTCTACATCGCGTCCACCATAGGCGGGACCGTCAACCTGCTCGCCATCAACATGGGCGCCTCGCTGACCGTCGAGGGCTCGCACGACCCGGAGCGGCTGGCGGAGAACTGCCGGGCCGCCCTGCGCCGCATGGCCAAGATCATGCTTCCGGTGTGCGGCCTGCTGTTCGTCCTCGCCCCCTGGATCCTGGGCGTCTTCGGCCCCGCCTACACGGAGGCGACGCCGCTGCTCCGCTGGTTCGCGGTGGGCGCGCTGCTGCGGGTGGTCATGGAGACCTACTTCGCCGTCCTGCGCGCCCAGAGCCGCACGGCGGGACTCGCGTGGCTCCAGGGGCTGCTGTGTTTCCTGGTGCTGGGCCTGACCCTGCTGCTCCTCCCCCGCATGGGCCTGACGGGGGCCGGGGTGGCGGAGATCTCCAGCCTGACGGTGATCGCCTCGGTGGCGGCGGTGAAGCTGTGGGGCGTCCTCCACACCCCCGCCCGCCCCCGGCCGGTCTCCCCCGAGCGCGCCGCCGAGGCCGCCCCCGACGGCGACCTGGCGGACCTCGCGTCCCGCCGGCACCGCGCCCGCGCGGCCGAAGGCGGCTACGGCACGCGCTGGGCGCTGCGCGCCGCCCTCGACGCGGACACGCTCCCCCTGGGCGTCCGCCTGGACTTCGACCACCTCGAACGCCGCCCGGACGTCCGCTTCTCCCCGGAGGCACTCGCCCTCCGCGCGGAGGGCACGGGCCGGGGTGCGACGGAGGCGGCGGGGCGTGGGGAGGCGGCGGGCCGGACGGAGGGGCCGGGCCGCGCGGGGGCGGTAGGCCGGGCGGAGGCGGTAGGCCGGGCCTCGGCCGAGGCGACGGCGCGGCGGGAGGCGACGGCCCGGGTGACGACACCCCCGGGCGCCCCACCCCGTACCGCCGGCGAACGCCCGGCGGACACGGACGACCGGACGACGGCACGCGGGCACGGGGGCCAGGACAGCATGAACACACCGGAGAACCCGGAGAATCCGGAGAACGCCGACGACCACCACCTCCGGAAAGCCGGGCCCGCACGCGGCGGCGTCCGCCTCCGCAAGGAGCGGACGAGCACGGCGGCAGGCGGCGATCCGGCGGTACGGGCGTCCGGGCGCGTCGGGGCGGACGCGGGGCCGGACGTCGGCTCGGCCGCGGGCGCGGGCGTTGTCGCGGGCGCGGACCCTGGTGCGGGCGTAGGCACGGGTCCCCGTTCGGGCGCGGGCGCGGACTTGGCCGCGCGGCCGGGCGCGGGCGCCGACGCACACTCCGGTGCGGGCGCGGACGAGGGCCCGGACAAGGGCGTTGGTGCCGCCGCGCGCCCGAGCGCGAGCGCAAGCACGGATCCCAGCGCGGGCGCGCACACGAACGCAGGCGCGGGCCTGGACGCACGGCCGGCCCCGGGCGTCGGCGCGAACCCCGGTGCGAGCCCGGACGCGGGTGTGAGCAGGGATGCTCAACCGACTGCGAGTTCGGGGGCGAGCGCGAGCGTTGCTGCCGGCGCGCGCCTCGACGGCCAGGCCGGCGGGTGGGCCGGTGACGCCCGCCCCGCCGCGCCCGCCGAACCGCCGGGCCCGGACGCCCCTGATCCCGGCGACGGGCTCGCGGCGGCCGACGACGCGGCCAAAGGGGCGGCGTCGGCGGACGAAATCCAGGCGGCACAGGGCTCCGAGGGAACCGTGACACTCTCGGGCACGCCGTGGCGACGGGAGCGGGCGGAAGCGGCACCCGGGGAGCACCGGAAGGCCCTCGGCGCGCGGGTCCGCCTGGTGAAGGGCGGCGACGACCGAGCGGCCGTCGGCGTCCGGAACCCGGCGGGGCCGGAGCGAGCGGCCGGCATCGCGCCTCCGGACGACCGAGGGCCGCGGGAGGCGACGGCCACCCCGGCTCGCGCCGCCGGCGGCCGGGCCCCCGTGCTCGGGCACCCGCACCCGCACCCGTCCCCGGCCAGCCCCGGCGGCTCACCGCCCGCGGAGACCGACCGGACCGTGACGCTGTCCGGCACGCCGTGGCGCCGGCAGGCCAAGGCGCAGGCCAAGGCGGCGGAGGAGCAGACGGCACCCGGCCGCTGGAAGACGTGGCTACGGCGTCCGGAAGCGGGGATCCCGCTCCTGCTGGCCGCCGCGCTCGCGCTCTACTGGGTGCCGTTGCGGGCCCTCGGCGAGGTGAACCTCGACGGGATGGGCGGGCTCGGGCTGGTGTCCGTCCTGCCGGTGGCGACGCTCGTCGGCGCGGCGCTGCTGGTGGCGGCGTTCGCCGCCGCGCTGGTGCCCGCCCGGCCCCGCACCTGGCTGCTCACCGCCGTGCTGCTGGCGACGGTGGTGTCCCTGCACGCCGTACCGGCGGTCCTCGAGGACCGCCCCCGCTTCGCGACGGCCTGGCAGCACCTCGGCTTCCTGGACTACATCGACCGGACGGGCGCCGCCGCGCCCGACCTGGACGCGCGCTGGAGCTGGCCGGGCTTCTTCGCGCTGGCCGCGTTCGCCGCGCGGGCGTGCGGCGTGGAGGACCTCACCGAGGTACTGCGCTGGTGGCCGCTGGCCGTCCAGCTGCTCTGCCTCGCCCCGCTGGCGCTGCTGCTGCGGGCCGTGCGGGCGCACTGGCGGGCCAAGTGGACGGCGCTGTGGCTGTTCGCGCTCTGCGGCTGGGTCGGGCAGGACTACTTCTCGCCGCAGTCCCTCAACTACGTCCTCTACCTCCTCTTCGTGGCCGTGCTGCTCGTCTGGTTCCGCTGGCCGGGCGAGCTGCCGGGCCGGCGGCTGCCCGGCGAGCGCCGGGTGGAGGAGACGGACCGCCGGACCCGTACCCTCCTGCTCGGGCTGCTGATCGCCCTGTTCGCGGCCTCGGTCGTCAGCCACCAGCTGACGCCCTTCGTCATGCTGGGCGTGCTGACCGCCCTGGTGCTGGTGCGCCGCTGCACGCTGCGCGGCCTGCCCCTCCTCTGCGGCGTGCTGCTGGCGGTGTGGGTGGGGTTCCTCGCGGAGCCGTACTGGTCGGGCCACTTCGACGAACTGTTCGGCGGCGTCGGCTCGTTGGGTGGGAACGTCTCGTCGTCCGTCTCCGGCCGCATCGAGGGCGGCAACCCGGTGCACAAGCTGGTGCTGTACACCCGGGTGGCGCTCGCGGGAGGCGTCTTCGCGCTCGCCGCGCTCGGCTGGTGGCGGCGGCGCCGGGCCGGCGTGGGCGACACGGCCCTGGCCGTCCTGACGTGCGTGCCGTTCCTGGCCTTCGGCATGCAGTCGTACGGCGGCGAAGTGGCCCTGCGGGTCTTCCTGTTCGCCGTGCCGGGGGCCTGCGTCCTCGGGGCGCTCGCCCTCTTCCCGGCGGCGGCGCGCAGGCCCCGGCCGCTCGCCGCGCCGCTGTGCGCGCTGACGGCCGGCCTCGTCCTGCTCTTCGGCTTCCTGGTGGCACGCTGGGGCAACGAGGACTTCGAACGCGTCCGCCCGGGCGAGGTCGCGGCGCTGGACTACGTCCACGCGCACGACCGGCCGACCGTAAGGCTGCTGTGGATGAGCAGCGACACCGTCAACAACGTGACCCCCGCCATGCCGTGGGGGACCCGCGACATGGAACGCGTCCTGTACGAGCCGACGCTCGCGCCCCGCGACCCGGCCGGCGCGCCGGAGCTCGTCACTGCCCTGCGCGCGGCCGGCCCGAACTCGTACCTCATGCTCAACCAGGGCCAGTCCACGTACCTGGAACTCAGCGCGGGCTACGGCGCGGGCTGGGACCACCGGATGCGGCAGGCTCTGGACCGGCGGCCGGAGCTGCGGCGCGTCCTCGTGAACGACGACGCGGCCCTCTACGAGCTGCGCGACAAGCCCGCCGGCGTGGCGCCGGAGCCGCGGCCGGGGCCGGTCGGGCCGCACGTCACCTGGACTCCCGTGTCCCTGGTCGGCGGCCTCGCGGCCCTCGCCCTGCTGGTCCTGCTGACGGCCCGGGAGCTGTCCCGGGTGGGGATGCGGCCGGGGGTCCGGCAGGTGCGGTGGATGCAGGGGTCTTTCTGGTTCGCGGTGCCGTTGCTGGTGGTTCTGGTGGCGGTGCTGGTGCAGCGGCTGGTGACGATGTCGTGAGCCCCGGCCCCGCCCCTTCGCCGATTCCTGGGGGCCGGCCCCCAGACCCCCGAAACCGCGCTCCGCGCGGTTGTCCTCAAGCGCCGGACGGGCTGAAAGTGCCACCTCAGGCACAATCCAGCCCGTCCGGCGTTTGAGGACAAGGGGGTCTGGGGCGTCAGCCCCAGGAATCGGCGAAGTGGGGGTGCCCCCTCTGGGGGAGGGGCCGGGGCAAACCCCCTCACCCCACCCACCGCACCTCGTACCCCTTCAGCTCGACCTCCCGCCCCTCCACACGCACCCGCACCCCCGCGTCCCGCGTATTGACGAGCACCATCGCGTCCCGCGACGCAAGCGCCAACACGCCACCATTCCCCCGCACATCCGGCCGCCGCACCACCTTCCCCGGCGGGAACTCCCGCGCGAACCGCGACAGCAGGTCCATCATGGGCAGCCGCCCCCCGCCCCCACCGAGCTCGGTAGGGGCCCAGAGGCAGCCGGGGCAGGCACCGGACGTACCTTCCGGATTCCAGTAGAAAGCGGCGGAGACGCCGGACTCGGCCATGTTCATCATGGCGGCGGCCTGGACGGCGACGCGGTGCTCCTCGGTCCAGCCGGCCCGCTCGTCGCGCGCGTCGGCCGGTTCGACGTACCACTCGGCCCACCAGACGGGCAGCCCGGTGGTCTTCCGCAGCCAGGTGGTGACGTCGGCGAACTTCCGGGTGGCGCGGAACTCGTCGGGGAGCTGCCGGTCGCCGTCCCGGGTGTAGCTGGAGCCGTCGACGACGACGAAGTCGGCGCCCGCCTTGTGCCGGTTCCAGTACTGCAGGGCGTCGACGGCGCGCTGGTCCACGATGCCCCAGGGCCCCTGGAGCGCGGAGACGTTGGAGGCGGCGTCGGGCGCGTTGCTGTCCATCACGACGTACGGTCCGCCGATGAGGACGTCGTCCCGCTGTTTCCTGATCTCCTCGTAGACGAGGTTGTAGAGCTCGGTGTAGCCCTCGTAGTTCCACCGCTTGCGGGATTCGTCGTAGAAGCCCTTGAGTTCGTTCCAGACGATGAAGTGATGAACGTCGGGGTAGCGCTTGGCGACCACGCCGGCGAGGAGGGCGAAGTCGCGGTAGTGGTCCCGGTCAGGGGCCTTTTCCAGGGACTTCTGGGACCAGTCGGTCCGCGCGCCGCCGCCCTTCATCCAGTCGGGCGCGCAGCAGAGGGTGAGCACGGGCGTGCCGCCGGAGCGGCGCATCAGGGCGACGCGGCGGTCGAGGTCGGCGAAGTTGTAACTGCCGGGCCGGGGCTCGGGGTTGTCGGCGCCCCAGCCCATGATGTGCTGGTTCTGCGGCAGGGACTCGGCCGCGAGCAGCCGGGCGGCGGTCCGCCGGGCGGAGTCGTCGCCGCGGTCGGCGCTGTTCTTGGTGTGGGTGAAGCCCCAGCCGATGTCGGCCCGCTCGTCGTGCGGCGCGCCGCCCCGGGAGTGCCAGTCGGCGAGGAGCGCGGCGAGCAGCAGGGCCAGGGCGCAGGCGACGGTCGCGAGCAGCGCGGCCGTCCGCCACCGCCCCCGCTTCGGCGACGCCGGTCCCCCGGCAGCCGGCCCCCCGGCATGACGTCCCATCACCGGCCAGGGTATCGGCCGGAGGCCCCGGTCCGGGGGCTTCCGCCGGAACGGCGACGGCGAACGCGACGGTGAACGGGCGCCCGCGAGCCCCGTTCCCTCCGCTCCCTGGGTACGCGTACTCAGTTCCGGTTGAGTAAGGCGTCTCTGTCGGCGAACAGGCCCCTTGGCGTGAAATCGCCTCATGGAGAAACACCCGCCCCAGGAGCCGGCCGACACCCCCGCCGACACCCCGACCACCGACGAGGCCGGCCGCACCGTGGCCGTACGGCGCCGGCTCGTCCTCCTGGCCTCCGCCGCGCTGCTCGTCTGGGCGTGCACCGCGGTGTCCGGCTGGTTCGAGGGCCTCGCGGGCGGCTCCGTACGGACCGCGGCGGACTACCGCACCCAGGACATCAGGACCCGGGAGGCAGGGAAGACAGCCGTCGCCGCCCTCCGCCCGGGCGCCGGCAAGGCCGACTGGATGCACAAGGAGGACAGCACCTCGTGCACCGACGACCTCGGCTTCGACGGCGACGGGGTGACCAGGGGCCGGCCGAGCTACTCGTGGACCCTGTACTACGCCGACAAGGCCGACTACCTGGCCGACCTGGACAGGCTCCGCACGGCATGGCGGCGCCACGGCTGGAAGGTCGAGGACACGCCGGAGCCCAAGGACGCGTCGGAGCCGTACCGGCCCGGCATCAGCACCGTCGCCGACCACGGCATCGCCCTCTCCATGGGCATGAACCCGTACACGCGCAAGCCCTTCCTGTCGGCCGACGGCGGCTGCGTCCGCTACCGCACCGGCCAGGGCGTCGCCGCCCGTAAGAGCTCGGGTGCGGCGGCCGGCCGGTCCCCGGCCCGGGAGGGCACCGTCACCTACGACGACGGCGTCCGCGTCGCCATCGGCCCGGTCCGGCCCTTCACCCCGCCCCCGGGCGGGACGGGCGCCGACGCGCCGGCCGCGCACACGTACCGCGTCCCCGTCACCGTCACGAACGGCAGCGGCGCCCCGGTGGAGCTGCGCGGCCACGACATCGGCAGCTTCGAGCACGCGAACCCCGGCGTCAGAAGGCTCACCGGCTACCCCGCGGAACTCGGCAGCGGGAGCCCCCACGTGGTGGCGGAGGGCGAGTCGACGCACCTGGAGTTCGTGTACACGGCGGAGCGGAAGCCCTCGCACCTGGAACTCCAGTACGGCCCCGGGGCGTTCCACCGGCCCAGCTCGTGGTCACTGTCCGTCCCCTAGTCCGGAGAACCTGGTCGGGGAACCCAGTCCGGAGAACCTGGTCCGGAGAACCTTGTCCGGGGAAGCGGCCCGTCAGTCCCCGTACACCGCCCGCAGCGCCTGCTCCGCCGCCGCCAGGGCCGCCTCCCGGCCGAGGCCGAGGCGGTGGGCCCGCTCGGCGTAGGCGCGGGCGGCGGTCGCGGCCTCGCGGTCGGCGGTGTCGCCGGGGGCGGCGACGAAGGTGCCGTTGCGGCCGTGGGTCTCGATCACGCCGTCGGCCTCCAGGGCCCGGTAGGCCTTGGCCACGGTGTTGACGGCGAGGCCGAGTTCCTCGGCGAGACCGCGAACCGTCGGCAGCCGGTGGCCGACGGGCAGCTCGCCGGAGCGGGCCCGGTCGGCGATGTGGGCGCGGATCTGCTCGTAGGGCGGTGCGGGCGCTTCCGGGTCGACGGTCAGGTGCAAGGCCACGTGGGTCTCCTGGCTGGCTGGGCGATGTGCGTCACCCATTGTGCGCCGTCGGTCCCCCGCGTCCGGCGCCCCCGCGCCTCCGCGCCCCGCCGCTCACACCCGCAGGTCGATCCCGCCCGTCCGCAGCCACGCGTCCAGCCCGAGGACGAGTTCGACGGCCCCTCGGTAGCGGTCGCCGGACTCCTCCGCGAGCGCGTCCGCCAGCGCGTCCTGCCGGAGCAGCGGCCGGACGGGGGCGTCCCGGTCGGCGGTCAGTTCGCGGAGCTCGGCGCGGAGGGCGGCGCCGTAGCGCGGGTCCTGGGTGGCGGGGTACGGGCTCTTGACGCGGTCGGCGACGACGTCGGGCAGCACGTCGCGGACGGCGGCGCGCAGCAGGGACTTCTCGCGCCCGTCGAACGTCTTCATCGCCCAGGGGGTGTTGAAGACGTACTGGACCAGGCGGTGGTCGCAGAACGGCACCCGCACCTCCAGGCCGGTGGCCATGCTGGCGCGGTCCTTGCGGTCGAGGAGGATCTGGACGAACCGGGTGAGGTGCAGGTAACAGACCTCGCGCATGCGCCGTTCGAGGCCGGTCTCACCGGGCAGCCGGGGCACCTCGTCGAGGGCCTCGCGGTAGCGGGCGTCGGTGTACCCGGGCAGGTCGACGGCGTCCAGGACGTCCTTGGCGAGCAGCGAGCCGAGGGCGCTGTCGCCGCCCGCGAAGGTGTGGGCGACGCCGGCCGCGATCCAGGGGAAGGTGTCGGCGTGCACGGCGGCCGGGTCGTGGATCCACTGGTAGCCGCCGAACACCTCGTCGGCGGACTCCCCGGAGAGCGCGACCGTGGACTGCTCGCGTATCGCCTTGAAGAGCAGGTAGAGCGAGGTGTCGCCGTCGCCGAAGCCGGTGGGCAGGTCGCGGGCGGTGAGCACGGCCCGCCGGTGGCCGCGGTCCATCAGGGCGGCGGTGTCGAGGACGATGTCCCGGTGGTCGGAGCCGACGTGCGCGGCGAGGGCGTGGGCGTACGGGCCGTCGGGGGTGCCGCGCAGGCTGTCGGGGACGAAGTGGTCGGTCTGGCCGGTGAAGTCGACGGAGAACGAGCGGACCGGTCCGCGGCCCGCCTCGGCGAGGCCCTTCGCGGCGAGCGCGGTGACGGCGGAGGAGTCGAGTCCGCCGGAGAGCAGGGTGCACAGCGGGACGTCGGCGATGAGCTGGCGTTCGACGATGTCGTCGAGGAGTTCGCGGACGCGGGCGACGGTGGCGGGGACGTCGTCGGGGTGCTCGTACGCCTCCAGCGCCCAGTAGCGCCGGACGGCGGTCCGCACGGCGGTCCCGTCGCGGCGGACGCGGACGGTGTGGCCGGGCCGCACCTCGTACATCCCCTCGTAGACGGCGTGGCCGGGCGTCTTGACGAAGGCCAGCACCTCCGCGAGCCCCTCGGCGCCGACGGTCGCGCGGACGGCGGGGTGGGCGAGGACGGCCTTCTGCTCGGAGCCGAACAGGACGCCGTCGGGCGTGGGGTGGTAGTAGAGCGGCTTGATGCCCATCCGGTCGCGGACGAGGAGGAGTTCCTCGGTGCGCGGGTCCCAGAGGGCGAACGCGAACATGCCGTTGAGGCGCTCGGTGAACGCCTCGCCCCATTCGAGGTAGGCGTGCAGCACGACCTCGGTGTCGCTGCTGGTACGGAAGGTGTGGCCGCGGCCGGCGAGTTCGGCGCGCAGCTCGCGGTAGTTGTAGACCTCGCCGCTGTAGGTGAGGGCGAGCCGGGTGCGGCCGCCGTCCTCGACGAGCATCGGCTGCCGGCCGCCCTCGATGTCGATGACGGCCAGCCTGCGGTGGCCGAACGCGGCGTGGGTGTCCTGCCAGATCCCCGAGGCGTCCGGTCCCCGGCACTCCATCGTCCGCGTCATCGCCTCCAGCGCGGCGCGCGCCCCGGCGGTGGTGAGGTCCTGGTCGTAGGCGATCCATCCGGTGATTCCGCACATGTCGCGGTGTCCCCTTTCGGCAGTCGCCCCGGGCGCTTCCGAGCGCTCCGGGGCATGGCTCGGCCCCCGTCCGGCGCGGACCGACGCCTTCCGCGAGGGTCGGGGAAGGTCCGCGTCGGTGACGCTACGCCTTATAGATGCATGTACCAACCACACGAACGGAAAACCTTTAGCAAACCACCTCGTCCCGCCCTACGGTTCGCCACATGCCGATCACCACCCGGGAGTTCACCCCCGCCGACGCCGAAGCCGTCGCCCGGTCCCGCCACGCGGCCGTGCCCTTCATGGTCGTCACCGCCGAGACGCTGCTCTGGGAGCTGCGGACCGCGCCGCCGGAGCAGCGGTACCGGCTGCTCGTCGCCGAGGTCGACGGCCGGGTGGCCGGCAGCGCCCGCGCGAGCCTGTCCACGGACGACGACGCGCGGCCGGACGGACGCGGGCTCGCCTCCCCGTACGCCGACCCCCGGCTGGACGACCCGACCGTCGAGGCCGTCACGTCGGCGCTGCTCCGGGCGGCCGAGGAGTACCTGACGGGACTCGGCGCCCGGTCCGTCTACATCTGGGCCAACGACGACGGCCGCTCCCCCGCCCGCGCGGAGGCCCACGGCTACCGCCGGCTGCGCCGGGCCGGCTTCCTCCGCCTCGACCTGACGGACACCCCGCTGCCGCCCGCGCCCCGAGTGCCTCCGGGCGTCACCCTGCACCCCCTGGCCGACTTCGCCGGCGACCCACGCCCGATCCACGCCCTGGACGCCGAGACCGCGGCCGACGAGCCGGGGGACGTGCCCGTCGCCGTCCCGCCGTACGAGGAGTGGCTCGCCCGCGAGTGGCGGCGCCCCGGCATCGACCACGCCCTCTCGACCGTCGCCGTCGCGGACGGCGTCCCCGCCGCGTTCACCCTCGCCCAGACCGACGGCGCCGGCCGCATGATGTCCGCCATGACCGGCACCGCCCGGGCGCACCGCGGCCGGGGCCTGGCCAAGCTGATCAAGAGCCACGCCCTGCGCCGGGCCCGGGCGGCGGGCTGCACGGAGGCGTTCACGGGCAACGACGCGGAGAACGGCCCCATGCTGGCGGTCAACGAGTGGCTCGGCTACCGCTGGTCGGCGGCGGAGTGGCGGTACGTGCGGGAGTTCTGAGGTTCCGTCGGCCGGCTGTCCTCACGCGTGGACGGGCTGGTTTCAGCCCGTTGGGGGTGCCCCCTTTGGGGGTGTTTGAGGACACGCGCCGCAGGCGCGTTCACCGGGGGTGCGGGGCCCGCCCCGCGGAAACGGGAAAGGGCGGGTCCGGGGCGAACGCACCCCCGGTACCGGGCCGCACGCCGGATGCGGGCCTCGCATCGGGGTTCGCCGCCGCCGGGCCCCCGGGCCGTCCGGCACCGGAGGCCCGTCCGGGCCCGCGCACGGCAGCCCGCCGGGCCCGCCGTCGACCCGGCGGCGCGATCGGGCGGCGCGGTCGAGCGGCCGGTAAGGCCCCCCCGCCCCCTCAACCAACCGGCACCGTCAGATAGTTCGGCACGTTCACATACTCCGGCGCCCCCGGCCGTAAAGCCGGTGCGAGGACGGCGTGGACGGGCAGCCGGCCCGCGTCCAGGAGGCGGGTGCGGAGGACGGTCGCGGCGCCGGGCGGGATGCGGTCGAGAGCGTCGTCGAGGCGGTCGCGCAGCAGCCGGAGCCCGTGGGCGCGGGCCGGGCCGGTGAGCGCGGCGAGGGGTTCCACCGCGCACCGCCGGAGGGCCCCGGCGGCGAGGAGGTCGGCGACGGGTCCGTCGTGCCCGGCGAGGATGCCGCGGTCGGTGAAGCCGAGGAGGTCCGCGGCCTCGCCGCCGAGGCGGGAGGCGAGCCGCACACCGTTCACACGGGGTCCGGCGTGGTCCCGGTAGAGCAGCCGGAGCCGGGTGCGGCCGCGGTGTTCGTCGAGCACCACCGCCAGGTCGCGGGGGTGCGTCTCCAGGGCGACGCCGTACGAGAAGAGGGTGGTGCACCAGTCCAGCAGCAGCGTCAGGTAGGCGTCGGCGAAGGCCCGCGCGGAGCCGCCGTAGTAGCGGCGGGCGAGCGCGCGGGCGACCGGTTCGCCGTCCGGCGTCCGGGCGGCCAGCGCGGCGACGGGCACCACGTGGGCGTCGTCCGGCGCGCGCGGGTCGCGGCGCACCCGGGCGGTGAGCAGCGGGTGCCCGGCGTGCAGGTAGGTGTCCGCGTCGGCCAGGAGGACGGAGCCGACGAAGCCCGGCTCGCACAGCAGGATCTCCTCCAGGAGGCGTTCCGTCACCACGCCGTCGGCGAGCGCGGCGGGACCGGCCGGCGCGGCGGCGGGGAGCGGCAGTTCGAGCCGGGTCTCCGGCGCGTCGGCCAGGGCGAGGGTCCCCGCCGACCGCGTCGGCACCACGTCCGCCCAGGGCTTCTCGGCGAGCCGGGCGGTACCGTCCAGACCGGCGGCGCGCAGCGCCCGGGCGAGCGGGGCGCCGACGGACAGCGGGTGCACCGGCAGCGCGGTGTGGGTGGCGGACAGTTCGGGCAGGCCGAGGTCGGCGGGGGCCGGCCACCACTCAGGCGGCTCCTCCGGGCCGCGGCGGACGGCCGCGTGGGGCAGGGCGATCCAGCGGAGCCCGAAGCAGGGGTGGAATTCCGGGGCGTGGGCGAGGGGTTCCGCTAGTGCGGGGCGGCCGGCCGGCGGGTCGGGGTCGGGGCGGCGGGCGGCGAGCACGTCGTAGGCGAGGGCGCCGCGCGGCCCGGTCCACTCGGCGGTGCTCCGCCCGTAGGCCGCGGCCAGCCGCTCGGTGACCTCCGTGTGGGTGCGCTCGCGCAGCCGCAGGGCGGCCAGTTCGGCCGCGCAGGCGGCGGTGAAGGCGTCGAAGCCGGCGCACTCCCGGGGGTCCGCCGCCGGGCGCAGCCGCGCCAGTACCGCGTCCAGGCCGGTGACCACGCCGTCGGCGGTCTCCAGCAGGGCCGCGCGGACCCGTGCGGCGCCGCCCGGGCCGTCGTACGCGACCGGCAGCAGGATCGTTTCTCCGGCGACGCTCAGCGCCAGCCGTTCCCCGTCCGGCCGGCTCACGGCCCGCGCCGTGCCGCGCAGCCGGCAGACGTCCTCGCGCAGCAGGGCGTCGAGGACGCGCGCGACGAGCCCGCTCTCCACGTCACCGGCGTTCACAGGGCCCCCTCCCGCGGGCGGCGCGCCGGCGGGCGTGGCGCGTCGGAGCGGACGCCGGTGCGGCGGAGCGGACGGGAGGAGGAGAGTCGATGGGGCAGCCGCACGGGAACGCCTTTCGGGCCGAGGGCGGGGTCGGGATCGGCGGAGTCGGAATCGGGAGCCCGCGGGAGCGCCGCGGGTACGCCGAGGGGGCCCGCGGCGGGTGGGGCCGCGCGCCGGACCGGGGTCGGGAGCCGGGCCCGGAAGGCCGGGCCGGCCGCTCTACGGAGGTGCCGTGGTACGGGAGTTCCGCTAGACGGGGATCGCGACGCCGACGGCGATCGCGTGCAACGGCGCGGGGCGCGTGCGAGGAGCCGCGACGGAACGGGTGTGGTTCTCGCTCACACACCTGACCTTAGGTTAGGCAACCCTAACCCTGTCAACGCGAGCGTGAAATATGCCCACTTACGCCTCAAATATTCCCGCACACCGCAAACCCCCGACACCGCAAACCCCCGACCTGGCAAACCCCCGACCCCGCAAAGTCGTTTGCTCCCCCCACCCCCACCTGGAACGGTCACCCCATGACCGCTTCCACCACACGGACCACCGTCCGCCTCCTGCTCCCCGACGCATGGCGGCTCTACCGCTCCGTCCGCCTGGCCGCACTCGCCGACGCGCCCGAGGCGTTCGGCTCCACCTGGGCCGCCGAACACGCCTTCACGGAGGAGAAGTGGCGGGAGCGCCTCTCCCGGCGCACGACCTTCCTCGCGGAACGCGACGGCGCCCCCTGCGGCCTGGCCGGCACCGTCCCCGCCGGCCCCCGGACCGCCGAACTCGTCTCCTTCTGGGTCGCCCCCACCGCCCGCGGCACGGGCGCCGCCGACCTCCTCCTCGACGCGGCCCTCACCTGGACCGCCACCCACGGCCACACCGAACTCCGCCTCTGGGTCACCGAAGACAACCCCCGCGCCGAACGCTTCTACCTCCGCCACGGCTTCACCCGCACGGGAGACTCCCAGCCCGTCCGCCCGAACGAGCCCCGCCTGGAACACGCGATGTCCCGCCCGGTCGCGGCGGCGTGACGGGAGGCCGTCCTTGCCCGGCGGGCCGGCGCACACGTCTTCGCACACGCCCTCGCGCCCGGCCGAAGACCGGGCGCGAGAAGCCGGAACCGGAAGGCTTGCAGCTTCAGAGGCACTGCAGCGCGCCGCCGGGGCCCTGCAGGCAGCCGTCGGGGCAGCACTTGCCGTCGCAGCAGCTCGCGGGCGCGTCGCAGCAGCTGTCCGCGCACCGCACCTGGTTCGTCCGGCAGCAGCCCCAGGACGTCCGCTTGTCCGGCGGGCAGCAGCCCTGCGCGGTGCAGGTCTCGTCCGGCGCGCAGAGCTGTCCGTGGCAGCGGACGTGACCCGGCGGGGTGCACAGCCCCTCGACGCAGGTCTCGCCCGGGTCGCAGCACCGGCCGCCGCAGACCACGTTGCCCGTCGGGCAGAGCACCCCGTCCGCGCACTGCTCCTGCCCAGGCCAGTAACAGGTGCCGTGGCAGCAGCCCTGCCCCGGCTCGCAGCAGGTGCGGCCGCAGCACGGGTGGCCGGGCTCGCAGCAGGTGCCGGCGCAGCACTCGTGACCGGGCGCGCAGCACTGCCGCCAGGGGTTGTGCCCGTCGTCGGACATGCAGCATTCATGGGTCTTGGGGCAGCACTCCACGGGGGCGATGCCGTACGAGAGGGGCCAGATGCAGCTCTTCACGTCGGGCTGCTGACAGGACGGCCGCACGTCCCCGGCGTGCGGATGCGCGCAGGACGACACGCAGGGTGGTTTGCACTCGTAGGGGTAACCTCCTTCCGCCACGCACTCGCTGATGCAGTCCTCCACGCAGCTGTCCGCCAGGTGCACCCGGTCGTCCACGGGCGCGGTGGCGGGTACGGCGGCGGGCGGCGTACGGTACCGCCGGCGCGCCGGGTACAGCGTGGCTTCGGCGGTGGTCGTCGGTGCTGACATCGGTCCTGCACCTCCCACGGCGGGATCACCGGTCGTAGTACGGCGACAACTTGGTCACCAGGAACGGGAACTCCTCCGTCACGTCGACGCGGACGAAGTACTTCTCCGTGACGTCCGTCGTCCGCCCGGTGTACGAGAAGACGACGTCCAGGATGTTCCGCGTGCCGCTCAGGCGCGAGGGCCGGGTGTCGATGGCCGTCAGCGACGAGCCGCCGGCGTACGCCTCCGCGGTCCTGGCGTAGACGCTGGGGTACCGCACCACCAGGTAGTTCAGCGCCCGGTGGGCGTCGGAGGCCCCCGCGTTGTCGGTCAGGTGCATCACCCGCTCGAACAGCTCCTCGGCCGCGGACCGGAACCGGGTCTCCTCCAGCGCCTCCGGCCGGGGCAGCGCCCGGACGAGCGACGCGGTGTCGAAGGTGAAGATCTGGTCGAACGTCACCACGGGGAGGGCCAGGCCGCCGCACCGCCCGGGGGCGGCGAGCGGGCCCCGCAGCCCGACCAGCCCGTGCAGGTCCGTCGGCCGCGACTCCCCCAGCGCCTCGACGAGCAGGGAGAAGTCGACCGGGTCGCGGGGCCGTACGAGATAGGTCTCCAGCCCCTGGACGGTGAGGACGTAGCACAGCCGGCGGGCCAGATACCGGTTCCGCGGGTCCGCGACGACGGCCTGGAGGGTCTGCCGGTCTGTGAGGTCCACGGCCTCGGCGCGGCCGACGGCCTGGGCGAACTCCTTCTCGACCCCGAGGCTGGGGAACTGCGGCTCGACGCGGCCGAGCGCGTACACGTACGACGGCGTCCCGTAGGGGTGGTTCCGGTAGGGGCGGTCCCCGTCGTCGGGGCCGGGGGGCGCGCCTCCGCCGCAGGTCCGGCAGGGAGGCGGCCCGTCCGCCTCCTCCGGAACGGACGCGGTGAGGACCCGCCCGGCGGGTTCGGGGGGCGGCGCCTCGTGAACGGGCGGGCCGGGGTCGGGGGTTCCGCGGCCGGGCATCTCGTCGTGGCCGGACATCTCGTGGTCGGACATGGCTCGTTCCCTTCCGTGTGCCGAAGCCCCCCACCACCCGCCCCTTAGGTCCGCTAGGTCCGCCTCCCTCCCTTCCCGGAGAACACCAGCCACCGGTTGAGGGCGGCGGCCCGCCGTTCGCAGCCTCCGCAGGGGTGCAGTCCGGTGGCCCGCGTGGCGCGTTTCACCAGGTCGCCGAGGCCGACGTCCGCGTCGTTGACGAACCCGGGGAGCCGGAGGCGTGCCCTCTGCTCCTCCTCGCCGCCCGTCACGCGGTCCCGGTCGTCACCGTTCATCACCGTCCTCCTCATCGGTCGGCCGTGCGCAGCGTCCGGTACGCCTCCCAGGCGTTCAGCAGCGGCGGCGCGACGGAGGTGCGTCCGGCCGCCGACGCCCGTACCGCGGCGAGCAGTTCCACCGGTTCCGCCCGGGGGAACTCCGACCACAGCAGGGCGAGCGTGCCCGTGACAACGGCCGCGGCGGCGCTCGTCCCGCCGAACGGCCGCAGGCCGCCCCCGGCGGCGAGGCTGCGTACCCCCGTGCCCACCGCGCCCACACCGCGCCGGCCGATCGACGGCCCCAGGCTGGAGGAGCCCAGGGGGCCGGCCGGGCCGTAGGCCACGACGGGGACGACCGAGCGGTGCCGGAGGACCGGGGAGCCGCCCAGCGCCCCTTGGTTCCCGGCCGCGGCGACGATCACCGCGCCGCGGCGCAGGGCGTGCTCCAACGCCTCGTGCAGGGGCCCGGGTCCGCCGTGCTGCCGGGCGTTCAGCGCCAGGCTGACGTTGACCACCCGGGCGCCGGCGTCGACCGTCTCCACGAGCGCGGCGGCCAGTTCGTCGGCCGCGGCGGTGCCGGGCGCTCCCGGGGCGGCGGCGAAGGACAGGCTCCGCACCAGCAGCGGTGCTCCCGGGCAGATGCCCGGCGCGCCCGAGTCGCGCGCCGCGACGAGCATGCCTGCCACGGACGTCCCGTGCAGCGTGGCCGGGTCCGGGTCCGCACCGGCGGGCGCGGACGGCCCGAGGAATGCCAGCCGGGCGGCGCGGGCGAGGCCGGGGTGTCCGGCGCTCACCGGCCCGTCGACGAGGCCGACCGCCCCGGACCGCCGGCCGTCGGTCCGTGCCATCAGGGGCGGCAGGGACACCGGCGCGAGGGGGTCGGTCCCGTAGCGGACGTCGCAGGTCACCGTCATCACCGCGGCAGGCGGGAAAGTCCCGTGGAACCCTTGGGGGTTACGGGTTGAAGTCGCCGGACGCCGTGGCCGCCTTGCAGTCCGGCCCGACCGACTCGTCGAGGTTGCCGGACGAGCGGAGCCAGATCTCGGCGTACACCTCTTCGTGGCCGATCTCCGTGTCCGCGACGTCCGTGGGCAGGATGATGCCGAAGTGACGGCCCACGGTGGACGCCGTGGCCACGAAGGTGACCGGGTTCGGCGCGGTGAGGTTGTCGTCGCCGCCACCGAAGGGAGCGCCGCTGTCGGACTCCCGGAGCCGGATGAACTCCGTGAAGGTGCCGTTGATCTCAGCGGGGTCGAACTTGGCGGTGTAGGTGACGTCGAACCGGTAGTTGTCGCCGCCCACGGGTCCGCCAGTGATCTTCGGATTCGCTACCACGCACACGCCAACCACCCTCTTGCGCTAGAGATATGAGTGAACGTTAAACCACCTCTGTGGCAGGGCCCATGAGGGCCTTCACTCCGGCCGACGCAAAGACCTGCGCCGACGCGGCGAGTTGCGTCTGCTCTTCCAGGCAAACACCGGTACTCACGTGATGCAAGTGCCGCCCAGCGGCACCCCCCGCCCCCACAGCTCCTCCGCATGCTCGACAAACCGGTCGAACAGCCCGCCGTCCCCCTGCCGCCGCAGATGCAGCATCGGCGAGTCGTGCCCGACCAGGCTGGCCAGATGCGGCGTCACCAACGCGTCGCCGTCGAACCGGAAGACCGACAGGCTCACGTGGTTGACGGCGTCTTCGGGCGCACTGAACCGCGCCTCCACGACCGGCGCCAGCTCGCGCAGATGCCGCAACGTCATCCGGATCCGCGCCGAGACCGTCAGCACCGCGTCCTCGACGACCTCCCGGTTGCGGGTCACCTCACCGTCCGGGTCGCCGACCAGGAACCGCACCCGACACCCGGCACCGGCCTTGCGCCGCAGCACGTCGGAGAGGACGGGCACATGGGTCCACAGGAAGTAGTCGGTGTACCCGGCGAAGACGAGCTCCTCCCGCGCACCGGCGATCAACTCCCCCCACAGCGTGGACGGGCAGGCCGAGCGGTAGGGGTAACTGCGCACCAGCTCCCGGTCGTGGCCGGACTTGATGCGGACCTTGACGAGGTGGGGCCGGTTCATCTCTTCGTCCGCTCCCTCGGTGGGGCCGGTGGGGCCGGTGGGGCCTTCCCGGACCGCACCGGTCCGGGGCCGCGGCCGTTCGCCGTGACACGGCGATGCTTCCCGGCGGCTCCGGCCGAACCACGGGTTCCGCGAGTACGGGAAGCCTCATGCCGGCGGGGGCGCCCGCGCCGGTCGTGACCGGTACGGGCGCCCCCGGGGAGGTGGGCGGACGTTTCAGCGCCTCAGCTCACCATGTCCGCGCACGTCGCGGGCGAGGCGTGGGACGGGTCGAGGGCGTTGGCGACCTCCTTGAAGGCGACGCGGTCGATGGTGCCGATCGCGAGGTGTTCGGAGAGGTCGACCGCGCAGCGGTCCTGGAGCAGGATGTTGCGGACGTTCGGGCCGGAGAGGTACGCGGTCTGGTACGGGGTGACGACCTCGTCGTACTTGGTGGCGATGACCGTGTAGCTGACGCCGGGGACCGTGTCCGGCCGGGAGTTGAGCTTCTTGATGAACTCCGAGCCGACGGCCTGGTCGGTGAGGCCGGGGGTGAGGCCGTGGATCGCCTGGCGGGCGCCCGGGATCAGGTCCATGAGCTTGGTCAGGCCGGAGAGGGTGGTCCCGTGGTTGGACGGGGCCAGGGCGGTCAGGGAGTTCACCTTGCCCGCGCCGTCCAGGAAGTTGAGGTAGTAGCGCGGCATCACGCCGCCGCCCTGGGAGTGGCCGACGAGGTCCACCTTCGGGGCGCCGGTGGCCTCGCGGACGCGGTCGACGTACGCGGAGAGCTGGGCCGAGGACTTCTCGACCGGGCCGAGGCCGTTGAAGACCGGGACGCCGGGGAGCTGGCCGTAGTCCAGCGAGAAGACGCAGTAGCCGCGGTTCTTCAGGTAGGGCGCGAGGAACAGCCAGTTGTCGACCGAGTTGCCGAGGGTGCCGTGGATCAGGACGACGGGCCGGGGGTGCTCGGACGACGGCTTGCAGGAGAAGTCGTTCCAGCCACGGCTGACCTTCCCGGCACCGGCGTCCGCCGCGGCCGGTGCCGCCGCGCCGACGCCCAGCAGCAGGGCCAGGGCGGGCAGCAGCGTGCCCAGCATCCGGAGGAGGCGGCGGACGGGAGGGAGTCTTCGCATTCCGGTCATGACGGGAACCTCGCAGGTGGGAGAGGGCGCACGGGAGCGGCACGACGGCTAGGGGGGTGCCTCGCGCTGAAAGGGCATCAACTTACGTGCGAGTAGGTTGCGGGAAGGTCATGACTTCGTCAAGAAGTTCGACATCTCTTCGTTCGTACGAATTCGGCCAGTTACGCGGCAGTAACCGTGAGGTGGTACCGAGCGGCGTCCCCAACCCCAGCCCGGCGTCCAGCCCCAGCCCTCAGGCCACGTGCAGTGCCGCCGCCGGGCCCACCGCCGACGGGCCGAAGCGCGCCCGCGCCCGGTCGACGGCCGCCTCCACGCGCCGCGCCTTGTCGTCGGCGGCGTCGAACGTCAGCTGCAGCGGCACCCCCTCGGCGCCGGTGAGCCCCTCGGCGCGCAGCGCCACCGCCCGGACCCGGGCCCGCTGCAGGCCGAGCGCGCCGTGCAGCTCGTAGGCCACGGCGGTCAACGCCGGGGTGTGCGCGGTCGGTTCGGCGAAGGTACGGGTCCGGGTGGTGGCGGAGCCGTCGGCGTACCGGACGGTGAGGGTGAGGCCGCGGGCGACCTGCCCGTCGGCGCGCAGCCGGGCCCCGAGCCCGTCGGCGAGCGCGAGCAGCGCGCGCCGGCGCCGCTCCGGGTCCAGTTCGTCGGCGCCGAACCGGTGTTCCGCGCCCATCGAGCGGGCCCGCGCCTCCGGGGTCACCGGCGTGGGGTCGATGCCGTGCGCCCGCTCGTACAGCGTCCGCCCGGCCGCGGTACCCAGGACACGCTGGAGCGCGGGCAGCGGCGCGGCGGCGATCCGGCCGACGCTGTCGAGCCCGTACGCGCAGAGGGTACGGGCGGTGGCGGGCCCGACGCCGTACAGCGCCGCGGCCGGTTTGCGGGCCAGGAAGGCGGCCACCTCGGCGTCGTCCGCCGGCAGCACGCGGACCGCGCCGGGCGGCGCGTCCTGGGCGGCCATCCGCGCCAGCATCGGGTTGGCGGCGACGCCGACCGCGCAGTCGACGCCGTACCGGGCGAGGCTCCGGACCCGCAGCAGGGCCGCGAGCCCGGCGGGGTCGCGGCCGAAGTACCGGGTCGCGCCCCGGACGTCGGCGAGCGCGGCGACGGGCGGCAGCGCCTGCACGACGGGGGTGACCTCGGCGAGCAGGGCGAGGAGGCCGTCGTAGACCTCCTCGTCGAGGGGGGCGTCCGGGGCCGCCGCCGGCTGGAAGCGGACGTACAGCACGGGGGTGGCGGGCGCACCCTCGGCGGGCGCACCCTCGGCGGCCCCCGGCCGGCGGACCGGCTGACGAACCGGCCGGCGGACCGGCCCCGGCGCATCCGGCCCCGCCGCACCCGGCTCCGGGTCCGGAACCGCCGTCAGCCTCCGCTTCGTCACCCCACTCATCTCACTCACCTCATTCACACCACTCACCTCCCCGCACTCCCCTGACTCGCGTGCCACAACTTCCGCCCTGGGGCCGCCCCCTCGCCCGCCGGCCGGAGGTCGGCCCACGGGTGCATCGCGTAACCGGTGGGCATCTCGACGCGCCGCCGCGGGGCGGCCTCGGCAGGAGGCCCCTCCGCCGGCCGGGCCAGTACCTCCGCCACCGCCTCCAGGCCGCCCTCCGCCCGGAGCGCGGCGAGCTCCGCCAGGTCCCACGCCCGGACGCCGACGACGCTGAAGCTGCGCGGGCCGCGCCGCTGGACCGTGCCGCGGACCAGCAGCAGCCAGGAGTGGAAGACCGTGTGGGCGCAGGCCGCGTGGGAGTCGTCGAAGAAGGCGCAGTCGACCAGGCCCGTGCCGTCGTCCAGGGTCGCGAAGACCACCCGCCGGCCGGACCGGACGGGCGGCGTCTGGGTGGCCGCCTTGGCGCCCGCGACGAGGACGGTCTCGCCGTGCCGCGCGTCGCGCAGCCGGCTCGCCGGAAGTGCGCCCAACTCCCGCAGAAAAGCGCGGTGATCGGTCATAAGGTGCCGCGAGGTGTCCATCCCGAGCACGTTCAGCTCGGCGCCCAGCCGCTCCTTCGCGTCGAGGTCGGGCAGGCCGATCGGCTCGGTCCGCGCGTCGTCGACGAGGGTCGGCTGGGCGGGCCCCCGCCGGTGCCGGTGGAGCTCCGCGAGGTGCAGGAGCAGGTCGCGGCGGTTGGTGCCGAACGCGTCCAACGCGCCGACACGCGCCAGCCGTTCGGCGACGGGCAGGCTGGGCCGGGCCCGCCGCCACAGGTCCGGGAGGGAACCGTACGGGCGGCCGGCGACGATCCGTTCCGTCTCGGCCTCGCCGATGCCGTGCACCTCGGAGAGGGCGAGCCGGATCCCGAACCGCCTCTCGGACACCAGTTCGATCCGATAGGCGGCGTCCGACCGGTTCACGTCCAGCGGCAGCACCGGCACCCCGTGCCGCCGCGCGTCCGCCAGCAGCAGCCGCTTGGGGTACATCCCCGGGTCGTGGGTGAGCAGCCCGGCGTAGAACGCGGCCGGGTGGTGCGCCTTGAGCCAGGCCGACTGGTACGTGGGCACCGCGAAGGCGACCGCGTGCGCCTTGCAGAAGCCGTACGAGCCGAAGGCCTCGACGATCTCCCAGGTGCGGCGGACGACGTCGGCGGAGTAGCCGCGCTCCGCCGCCCGCTCCGCGAACCAGGCCCGGACCCGCCCGAGCAGCTCGGGCTTGGAGAGCGCGCGCCGGATCTCGTCCCCCTCCCCCCGGTCGCAACCGGTCATGATCCGAAGGATCTCGATCACCTGTTCATGGAAGACGACCACGCCGTGCGTCTCCCTCAGCACCCCCTCCAGATCCGGATGCGGGTAGCGGGCGGGCGCGCGGCCGTGCCGGGCCTCGATGAAGGGCCGCACCATGTCGGCGGCGACCGGGCCCGGCCGGAACAGCGAGATGTCGACGACGAGGTCGTGGAAGGTCTCCGGCTGGAGCCGGCCGATCAGGTCGCGCTGCCCCGGCGACTCGATCTGGAAGCAGCCGAGCGTCTCGGCGGAGCGGATCAGCGCGTACGTGCGCGGGTCCCCGGGCCGTACCTGCGCGGGGTCGTCGAGGTCGACGTGACGGCCGGTGGCGCGTTCGACCTCATCCACCGCGTGCGCCATCGCGGACTGCATCCGCACGCCCAGCACGTCGAGCTTGAGCAGGCCCAGCTCCTCCACGTCGTCCTTGTCGAACTGGGACATCGTGATGGGAGTACCTCCCATGCCGTTCAGGCTATGGGGGACCTCGCCGCTCGTCGGCACGACGGGGGTGCGGGCGCGCAGGGTCGCGTCCGACAGCAGGACGCCGCACGGGTGCATGGCGACGCCGCGCGGCAGCGCGTCCAGCGCCTCGGTCAGCTCCCACAGCCGCCCGTACCGCTCCGGCCGGATGCCGCGCAGCTCGGGCAGTTCGGCGAGCGCGGCCCGCGCGTCGCGCGCCCGGATGTGCGGGAACGCCTTGGCGAGCCGGTCCACCTCGGCGGGGTCCATGCCGAGGGCGGCGCCGACGTCGCGGAGGGCGTGCCGGACGCGGTAGGTCTCGGGCATGGCGACGGTCGCGACCCGCTCCGGGCCGAACCGGTCGAAGATCGCCCGGTAGACGTCCAGCCGGCGCGCGGACTCGACGTCGATGTCGATGTCGGGCAGCGCGGCGCGGCGGACGGAGAGGAACCGCTCCATCAGCAGGCCGTGTTCGACCGGGTCGGCGCCGGCGATCCCCAGCAGGTGGTTGACCAGCGAGCCGGCGCCGGAGCCGCGGGCGGCGACGCGGACGCCGAGCTCGCGGGCGTCGTCGACGACGCGGGCGACGGTGAGGAAGTACGAGGCGAAGCCGCGCCGCGCGATGACGTCCAGTTCGTCGTCCATCCGGTCCCGGTAGACGCGGCCGCGGGCCCCCCGGTCGTAGCCGCGCAGCACCAGGCCGGCGGTGCAGCGGGAGCGCAGCACGCGGTCGGCGGTGCGCCGGTCCGCGCCGACCAGGCGCGGCTCGGGGAAGTGGACGGAGCCCAGGCCGATGTCGTCCTCGGGGTCGACGCGGCAGGCGGCGGCGGTCTCGGCGGTGCCGGCGAGCAGCCGGCGGGCGGCGTCCCGGCCGAGCCCGGCGGCCTCCGCGATCCGCTCGGCGGCGGCGGCCATGGCGCCGGGGTCCTTGAGCCAGCGCTCGCCGCCGTCCAGCGCCTCGGGCCGGCGGAAGTCGACGGGCACCAGCCGGCGGGCCGCGTCGAGGACGTCGGCGACGGGCCCCTGGCCGGGGTCGGCGTAGCGCGCGGCGTTGGTGAGGACGGCCGGGACGCCCTGCTCGGCGGCGAGGCCGAGGGTACGGGCGGCGAGCCGCAGCGAGCCGGGTCCGGTACCGGTGCGGCCGTGCCAGACGGCCTCCAGGCGGAGGGCGGGACCGAACGTTTCGCGCCAGGGCGCGAGCAGCCGGGCGGCCCGGTCGGGGCGGCCCGCGGCGAGCGCGCG